>NZ_JAAXKY010000014.1 GCF_012911925.1 Pseudonocardia xinjiangensis
GTCGGGGTGTGTGCGGTGCGGATCGGGGGAGCCGCGGCCGGCTGCGGGGGGTGGCCCGCGGCACGGTGCCGGCCGCTCGGGGTGACCTGATCGGCCCGGTCGGCGGGGCGAACCACGGGAAGCCTGGTGGTGGGGGGTGTCGGGTCGTACCCGGGCGCGCGGGGCGCCACGGCCGGGAGCGGACCGGTCCGGCCGACGGTCTTGACGGGCCGCGCCGGGAGGACGCGGGTGAGCCGCGTGGTCACCGACGTGCTGTCCGGGGCGGCCCACTGCGGCCGGCCCGCAAGGATGCCGGCGGCGGCCGGTACCGCCGGGGAGCCCGCTGCCGCGTGGACCGGCGGTGCGCCCGCGGCGGCTGCGGGCCCGTGGTGGTCGGGGTGGTGCAGCTCGTAGAGCCGCGTGTAGCCGGGATGCTGCCCCAGGAGTTGCTGATGGGTGCCCGCGCCGGTGATCGCGCCGTCCTCGAGGAAGAGGATCTGGTCGGCGTCGGTCACGGTGAGCAGGTTGTGGGAGATGATGATCGTCGTCCGGCCACTCATCAGCCTGCGCATCGGCTCGAGCACCCGCTGGGTCGACTCGGCGTCGAGACCGGTGGTCGGTTCGTCGAGCAGCAGCACGGGGGAGTCGCGGATCATCGCCCGGGCGATGGCGAGGCGCTGGCGCTGACCTCCCGAGAGCATCCGGCCGCGCTGCCCGATCCGGGTGTCGTAGCCCTCGGGCAGTGCGGTGATGAAGCCGTGCGCGTCCGCGGCGGTCGCGGCGTCGACGATCTCCTCGTCGGTGGCGTCGGCTTTGCCGTACCGGATGTTGTCGGCGACGGTCCCGTCGAACACGAGGGTCTCCTGCAGGACCGCGGTGACGTTGCGCCGCAGGTCACTCAGCGACAGGTCCCGCAGATCGCGCCCGTCGAGGGTGATCCGGCCGCTGTCGGGGTCGTAGAAACGCAGCATCAGCTTGGTCAGCGTGGTCTTGCCGGCACCG
The DNA here is from genome assembly GCF_012911925.1 of Pseudonocardia xinjiangensis. Lineage (GTDB taxonomy): Bacteria > Actinomycetota > Actinomycetes > Mycobacteriales > Pseudonocardiaceae > Pseudonocardia > Pseudonocardia xinjiangensis. Next base: position 982 of record NZ_JAAXKY010000014.1, read on the forward strand.
CTCGCCCCGACGATCGCCACCTTGGCGCCGGGCGGGACCCGATAGCTGATCCCGCGCAGGACCGCCTTGTCGGTTCCCGGGTAGCGGAACTCGACGCCCTCGAAACGGACGTCGCCTGCGGCGCGGGTCAACGGGCGGGGGTACTCGGGCTCGATGACGCCGGGCTGTTCGTCGAGGACCTCGATGATGCGCTCGGCGCTGGCGCTCGCCGAGTAGATCGAGTTCCACAGGTTGCCGAAGCCACTGATCGGCCCGTAGAGCTGGGTGAGGTAGGCGACGAAGACGAGCAGCCCACCGAGGGTGATCCGGTTGTTGGCCAGCTCCCACACCGCGATGCCGACGACCAGCAACACGCCGATGGTCTCGAGCAGGCTGCTGAACGGGGAGAACAGCGCTTCGAGCCGGGTGGCGGTCATCTGGGCCCGGAAGCTGCCGAGGTTCTCCTCACGGAACCGGTGCACTTCGTGGTCCTGGCGGTCGTAGGCCTGGACCAGCGCGACGTTGCTCAGCGTCTCCTCGGCGACCGCGGTGATCGAACCCGAGCGGCGCCGCCGTTCCCGTGAGGCGTCCTTGAGGCGCCGGGAGAACGTCCGCGCCAGCAGGAGGAACCCCGGCGCGGCGACGAACGCGGCGAGCGCCAGCTGCCAGTTCAGATAGAACATGGCGACGATGTAGAAGCCGATCTGGAACGTGTAGGTCAGGGCCACGTTCACGCCGGTCAGGACCATCGACTCGATCGAGCCGACGTCACTGGTCAGGCGGGACAGGACGTCACCGAGCTGGTTCTTCTCGAAGTACCCGAGGGACAACCGCTGCATGTGCTCGAAGAGGCGAACCCGCAGGTTCAGGACGAATCGCTCGCCGACCCACGCCGACATGTACTGATCGGTGAAGTTCAGCAGCCCTTCGAGCAGGGTGATTCCCAGATACGCGCCGGCCACCGTGGGGAACAGCCGATAGTCGTGCGGGGTCAGCACGTCGTCGACCAGGATCTTGAACAGCCAGATGCCGACCGTCGCCAGCGCCGGGCCGGCCGCGGCCAGCAGCAGGCTCAGCACCATCCGCCCGCGGAACGGGCGCGTCTCGGGCCAGAACCGGCGGAAGATGACCCGGACCTTGAGCCGGGGGGCCTGCTCGACCAGCGACGTCGCGCCCCCGGCAGCGTCGTCGTCCGCCGGTTCGGTCTCCGGTACCGCACCAGCGGAGTGGGCGTCGGCCGCCACGGCTGTCATGAAGAACCCCCTTTGCCACCACGGCCCCACCCGCGCGTCGCGGGTGGGGCCGTGTGTTGTTCAGAAGCTCAGCCGCAGTGGCTGCTGGACTTCTTGTCCCACTGGTGGTGGCTGCTGTGCTTGTGGTGCCAGCTCACCGGGCGGTGGTCCTTGTCGTCGTGGTGGTGGTGGTCGTGGCGCGACTTCGGGGCGTCCTTGCAGGACTTGCCGTGGTCCCGGCCGAATCCGATTCCGATGCCGATATGCATGTTGTCCCTTTCTGGGTTTACCTCGGGGAGCGAGGCCCTTGAGCAACCTCGGGGGGCGAGGTTACAGACGGCCTATCGGGGCCCTCCGTGGAGGTGTTTCCAAGATTCTCCCGCATTCCCCTGATCGGCGCAGCCATACCGTGGAAAACAGATCAAACTGGGCAGAAAGCCAGATATCAGAATCAGTAAGAATCGGGCTAAACCGTGCGTACGGGCGCCGCGATGGGCCCGCTGGACGGTGGTTGCTCTGATCGGGTGAAGCGGCCTCGGGTCGATCCGGGTCGCACCCGGGCGGCGGGGCGGGCCCGCACCGCCGGGTTCCCGGCCTACCTCCGGGGAAGCGACGACAGGATCTTGACGACGAGGGCGTCGGTCAACCCCAGCCGCGGCGTGTTCTCCCGCGCCCGCGCGACGATCTGCCGCGGGCTCAGCCCCATGTCGTGGTAGAGCCGGACGACCTTCTCCTGCTCCGGGGTCCAGGGTCGCCGCTGCGGTGCCGGCCGTACACGTCGCTGCTCCGGCACCCGGGGACCGGGCGCGGCAGGAGCGGGACGGGTGTTCGGCGGCCGGTAGTCCAGACCCACGCCGGTGTCCTTCTTCGTGAACTCCCCGGACTCGCCCCGGCGGCGGATCTCGTCGGCGTCGGCGACCACGAAGGCCTCCGCGCTCTTGTTCACCCCGACGGCGGTGATCGTGAGACCACGGTGATAAAGCGCCTGGCACGATTCCTTGGTGCAGTAGCGGTAGCCGAGCTCCGCCCGCTCTCCGGGTAGCTCGGCACCGCAACCGATGCACGTCAAAGCTGCGGACGTATTGCTCACCTCCGGTTGGTGAAACGCCGCAGCGAGGTGGCCTGTTCCGCGGGCGACCGGGGAATGGTCGGGTGATCTTTTGTGCGGGTTTCCGGACGGGCCGGGGAAGAATGTGTACCGCGGGCGCCGGCTGCTCCGGGGCAGGTCGGACTACTGATCCCCGTCCTCGGGTGTCACCGGGCAGCGGGAGGCTGTGCAGATGAGAGTCGAGTCGGTGACGCGTCTCCCGGAGGCGTTTCAGCGTTCGGTGAGTGCGGAGCAGATCACCGCCATGGCCCAGCGGGCGTTCGGGCCGCACGCACCCGTCGTGTCGGCCGTCGAACTGGGAAACGGGATGTACAACAACACCTACCGCGTCGAGCCGGCCGGCCAGGCACCGGTGATACTCCGGGTGGCGCCGGAACCGGGTCGGCAGAACCGCATCGAGCGGGAACTGATGCGCAACGAGCACGCGAGCCTGCCGTACTTCGCCCCGATCGCGCACATGATGCCGCGCACGCTCGCCGTCGACTTCACCCACGACCTGATCGGTCGCGACTACCTGTTCCAGACGATGCTTCCCGGCGTGCCGGCGGCAGACGGCCTGGCCGCCTACCCGCGTTCGCGGTGGACGTCCTACTTCCGCCAGATGGGCTCGATCGCCCGCCGGGTCCACTCCGTGCGCGGGCCCCGGTTCGGCCCCGTGGCCGGGCCCGGCTTCAGCACCTGGAGCGCCGCGGTGATCGCCTGCCTGGAGGACACCGCAGCCGACCTCGACGACGCGGGCCTCGACGCGACCGACGTCCGTGCGGTCGCCGAGGCTGCTGCCCGGGACAGGGCGGTGCTCGACGAGATCGTCGAACCCCGCCTGCTGCACGGTGACCTGTGGACCGTCAACGTCATGCTCGACCCCGGCGCCACCGAGCCAACGATCTCCGGGGTGTTCGACCACGACCGGGCCTCCTGGGGCGACCCGGAGGCGGACTGGACCGTCCACATGGCCGGGCAGCGGCCCGGCGCCGAGCGCGACACCTTCTGGGAGTCCTACGGGACACTGTCAGCGACCCCTGAGGGTGCCCTGCGCCGGCTCTTCTACCGGGCACGGCACATCGGCGCGATCCGGCTGGAGTGCCACCGGCTCGGGAGGTTCGATGACGTGCCACGCACCTATGACGGCATGCGGCTCGTGCTCGACGGGCTGCACGCCTGACGGTGCCGCGCTCTCAGGCGCCCAGGTGGGTCACGGTCGGTTCTCCGTGGCGGACGGCGAGGCCGGGGAGGTGGACGGCGAACCGCTGCTGCCCGGGCCGGAGGTCGTGGCAGCGTCCGGGACGGTGCCGCCGGGGGTAGGGCTGACCGGGCCGGGCGGCGTCGTCCGGCCGGAGTGAGAGCGGCGCCAAAGAACCCGGCCACGGGTGTCGGCGATGTCGCCGGTGGAGCCCGAGGTCGCGTCCTTCCTGCCCAACGTCCGCCACGCGAAGCTCCTGACGGCGAGTGCCCCCTCGCCTGCCGCGTCCCAGCCGCGTTCCCGCAACCGCTTGGCCTCGGGCCCGTGTGCGTACTCGACCGCCTGCCGGCGCAGCTTCTCCAACTGCCGGCGTCCTTCGGGCTGACCGGCGTAGTACCCGATCCCAGCCGCGATCACGTGGCTGATCAATCCCATGACGTCCTCCTGGTAGTCGTGCCGACATGACACCGACGGGGGCGAGCTCGCCGACTCGACTCCTCGTCGCAACCGGCCCGGTGTGCGCCGGACGCCGCTGGTACGGGGTACCCGATCGTGGTGGCGCTACGCGTCGGCGGCGTCACCGGTGTGCGGGAAGTCCGCTCGGAGGTGTGGCGGACGAGGACGCCGAGCGCGCACCGGTTCACTCCCGATCATGAACCGGTGCGCGCTCGGGCGGGCTACTTGACGGCGATGATGTCGACCGTGCGGATGTCGGGATCGCCGGCCAGCAGGTCCGGTCCGACCTGGGCGAGGGCCTTCGGGATCTCGCCGCCCAGGTGAGCCTGCCGGGCCTCCTCGGCCTCGAAGGTGTCGAAGATCCCGAAGGTGTTCTCGTCGATCCGGAACGCGTACCAGGTGACGGTCCCCTCCTCGGCGACGGCGATCGCTCGGCCCTGCTCGAGGAAGGCGCCCAGCTCCTCCGCCTTTCCCGGTTTGGCCTCGAGCCGGGCGAGCAGTCCGACGTGGACGGTCATGGTGTCTCCCTGGGTTCGGTGGTCCGGGCGCGCCTCGGAGCTCGCTTAGTGGAATGTATACTCCAAAACGGCGTTCATGCCTGCGGCGAACGGGCCGGCCGTCACGGAGCCAGTGCCACGAGGCAGAGGTCGACGACGGTGTCGACGTAGGCGGCGTCCACGGGTTCACCCGAGACCAGCAGCCGGTAGTGCAGCGGGGCGAAGACGAGGTCCAGCGCCGTGTCCGGGTCGACGTCGGCGCGCACCACCCCGGCCTGCTGCGCGTCGCGAAACGCCTGCCTGACGGGTGCGCGGCGTGGCTCGAACCACTGCTCCGCCAGGGCGCGGGCCAGGTCCGGGTCGGTCTGCGCCGCGCCGATCAGCTCCCGCAGTCTGCGCCCGCCGGGGCCGTCGACGTACAGCGTGACGAACCCGTGGGCGAAGCCGCGCAGCCGGGAGGGGAAGTCGCCGTCCCCGGCGGGGAAGGGGCCGATGCTCACCTTGTCGAGGAAGGCCTCGACGCGGACCGCGCTGGGTGCTTCTCTGGAGAGACGAGACGACTCGTCTCGTCATATCGGGAGGGAGATCCGGATCATGTCCAGTCCCGCTCGTCGGGCCTTCACTGTCGAGCACCGGGGACGATGGCGGCTGCGCACGCCCGACGGCGCTCCGTTCCTGTCCGTCGGCGTCGTCCACGCCGACGACACCAACCTGCGCTACCCGCACAACATCGACATCCATCGGGAGCGGTACGGGGGATCGAGGCGGCGCTGGCTGCACGAGGGCCTGGTCCCGGAGATGACGTCCTGGGGCTTCAACACCGTGGGCTGGACCTCCGAGTACGTCAGCGGCTCCGGCCTCGCCACGGACGGGGGCATCGTCGACCTGGGCCACTCGGACGGCCTGGCGCCCGACGAGCTCGCGGGGGCCGGCGTTCCGTACACGCTGTCGCTGCGTGTGGCCGAGATCGAGCACTGGAACGGCGCACCCGCGTACCGCGATCCGCGCACGCCCGCGTTCGCCCAGTGGTGCGACCACCTGGCCAGGACGCTGTGCCGTCCGGAGGACCCGAACCTTCTCGGGTACTTCCTCGTCGACGTACCCGGCTGGGGTCGCCATCCCGCGGGCGGCGGCTACCCGGCCGCCGAGCTCCCGGCCATAGCCGAGGCGTACTACCGCGTTGCCACCCAGGCGATCCGGCGCCACGACCCCCACCACCTGATCCTGGGTGACCGTTACGGCACCCGCGCCGCGGTGCCCGAGCCGGTGCTCGACGCGATGGCGCCCTACGTGGACGTGCTGTCGGTGCAGGCGTTCCCCGGCCCCGGCCCCGGGAGTCTCGATGCGGCGCTGGAACGGATCGGCCGCTGGCACGAGCGCACCAGCCGGCCCGTCCTGATCGCCGACACGGGCAACTGGTGTCCCACCATCATGAGCCCTGACCGCACGGGTTCCGCCCGTGACCAGCGCGAACGCGGTGCGGGCTACGTCGCGGCGGCCGAGGCGTTCGCGGCGCTGCCGTGGTGTCTGGGGTGGCACTGGTGCAGCTGGGTGGAGAACCCGCACCGCGGCTTCGGGTTGAAGGACCCCTGGGACGAGCCGTACCGGGATCTCACCGACGTGGTGGCGGAGACGAACCATCGGCTGACCGGGCTGGTGCGCGAACAGGCGGGCGAACCCGTCTGAGCCTGCTACCGGACGGTCATCGAGGCGATGTGCTCGATCACCGTGTCCAGCCCGGCCTCCAGCGCGGAGGTGTCCCTGCGGACCTGGGTGAGCAGAAGGCCGCCCTGCAGGGCCACCAGCAGTGCCGTGGCCAGGCGTTCGGGATTCGCGTCGGACGGCAGGTCGCCGCGGTCGCGCATCGCCTGGATCCCGGCCCGGATGGCTGCCTCCCACCTGTCGAACCCGGTGGCGAGAGCGGCGCGAGCCTCCGGATCGACCTCGGCGAGCTCACCCGCGAGCGAGCCGATCGGGCAGCCGCCTTCGTAGTGGCGCTCCCGCTGGAAGCCGACCAGGAGATCGCGCCACTGCCGCAGCGCCGTCACGCTGTCCAGCCGGCCGAGCAGGGGCTGCTGGGCGCCGAGCACCGCATCGGTCTGGCAGGTGATCACGGCACGGATCAGCGCCCGCTTGTCGCGGAAGTAGTGGTAGATCTGCGAGCTGCTGACCCCTGCTGTGGCCTGCACGTCCTCGAGGCTCGTGCCGGCGACGCCCCGCTCGAACATCAGGCCGGCCGCGGTGGTGACGATCCGCTCGCGGGTTGCTCGTCCCTTCCGGGTCAGCCGTGGCTCCGGCGTTATGTCCCCCTCGGTACTCACCGGACCCATCCTACCTTTCTGGAGCTGGTGCTCCACTACAGACGGTGCTACAAAGTGGAGTAACTATTCCATTCTGTCGGTGTCACCCGCCGACCCCGGAAGGACCACCATGACCTCCACCGACCACGCCCTCGCTGCCCGCATCGCCGAGCTGGAAGCGAGCCTCGACGGCAAGCTGCCGGCCGGGGCGCGGGCGGCTTTCGCCGCCGAGCGCGAGCAGCTCGACGCCGCCGGCCTACCCGCGGGGATCGCCGACGTCGGCACGCCGATGCCTGACGCACCGCTGCTCGACGTCCACAGTGACCCGACCACTCTGGCGGAGGCGATCGGCGACGGAGCCGCCGTGGTGGTCTTCTACCGCGGCGCCTGGTGCCCGTACTGCAACCTCGCGCTGCGGACCTACGAGCAGGAGCTGCTTCCCGCGCTCCGCGAGCGCGGGGTGAGGCTGGTCGCGATCAGCCCGCAGCGTCCGGACGGCTCGCTGACCGTGCAGGAGACGAACGAGCTCAGCTACCCCGTCCTCTCCGATCCCGGCAACCGGATCGCCACCGAGCTGGGGATTCTCGCCCCCGTGCACGACGGCGCACATGCGGCCCAGGTCGAGCTCGGGCTGGACGTGGCCGCCGGTAACGCCGACGGCACGGCGACACTGCCGATGCCGACCGTCGTGGTGGTCGACCGGGGGCGTGTCGCGTGGATCGACGTGCACCCGAACTACGCCACCCGGACGGAGTCGGCCGACATCCTCGCTGCGGTGTCGGCCACCGTGGCCGCCACCGGAACGTGATCGCGCAGGGCGCCGCCGGGGGCCGCCGATGAGCGCGCCCGTGTTCGACGCGGCACTCCGAGGAGCACCCACCTTCCTGGTGGGCAGCGACGGTCGTGTGGCCGGCCTCGCTGTCCACCGGTTGCGCCGCCCCGCCGACGGCGACGATGCGTGGCTGCTCGACCGCTGCGCCGGGCCCGTCGTCGACCTTGGCTGCGGACCGGGCCGGCTGCTGGTCGCGCTGGCGGAGCGGGGGATCCCGGCGCTCGGGGTGGACCACTCTCCCGTCGCGCAGGCCCACTGCCGCAGGCGCCGGGTGGCGATGGTGCGCCGCGACCTGTTCGCGGCCCTCCCCGAGGAGGGCCGCTGGTGGCACGTCCTGCTCGCCGACGGCAACATCGGCATCGGGGGCGATCCCGCCTCGTTGCTGACCCGCGCGGCTCGCCTGCTGCGTCCCGGCGGCACTCTGCTGGTGGAGACCCATCCCGAGCCGGAGCGGGCCTGGTCCGGGACGGTTCGCGTGTGTTCGGCCGGCCGGCTCGGTCCGGCCGTCCCCTGGGCGGCGGTCGGCTCCGCGGCGCTGCGCAGGCTGGGCCGGTCGCTCGGGCTGCGCGAGGGACCGGGCCGGGACGGGCGTCGCTGCTTCGTCGAGCTGACGGCCGGCTGATGACGCCGTTCGCGCCCGCCGATGCGGCGGACCGTGGGACGGCGAGCGAGCGCCCCTTGTGGCTTTCTTACCGACCTGTCGCTCGACCGGTTACGGGCGTCGGCCGCCGTAGGGTCTGGAGCGCACACACCACTCACCGGAGGATCCGATGACACGCCCCGAGGTCCGCCCGCGTCCACGCGAGAGAACGGCGCCGCCGATGCCCCGGTTCCGCAGTCCTCTACGTGGCCCCTGGCTGACCTCGGTGTTCGGAGCCGTGCTGCTCGCGGCGCTGCCCCTCGTCGTGATCACCGGCCTGCTCGACTACGTCGCCTACGGCGCCGGGCAGAGCATCCCCGGCGACGTCGGGTGGCTGCACCTTCCCGCTTTCGACTGGCCCACGCGCCCGTCGTGGCTGTTCCGGCTGACCCAGGGGCTGCACGTCGGGCTCGGGCTCATCGTCGTCCCGGTCGTCCTGGCCAAGCTGTGGTCGGTCATCCCCAAGCTGTTCGAGTGGCCCCCGGCCCGCACGCCCGCGAAGCTGCTCGAGCGCGCCTCGCTGCTGCTGCTCGTCGGCAGCATCCTCTTCGAGATCGTCACCGGGCTGCTCAACATCCAGTACGACTACGTGTTCGGTTTCAGCTTCTACACCGGGCACTACCTGGGGGCGTGGGTCTTCATCGCCGCGTTCGTCGCCCACGTCGCCCTCAAGCTGCCCACGATGCTCCGGTCCCTGCGCACCCGGTCCCTGCGCGCCGAGCTGCGGACCCCGCTCGCGGAGACCCGCCCCGAGGAGCCCGACGGTGAGATCGGGCTGGTCCCGACCGACCCCGCCCCACCCACGATGAGCCGCAGGGGAGCGCTCGCCCTCGTCGGTGGCGGCGTGGTGTTCGTCGTTGCGCTCACGGCCGGGCAGACGATCGGCGGCCCGCTCCGCCCCCTCGCGCTGCTGCTTCCGCGCAGCCGGACGCCGGGCGGCGAACCCGCCAACGACTACCCGGTGAACCGCACCGCCGCCGCCGCCACGATCGACCCCGCCGCCACCGGTGCGGCGTGGCGGCTGGATATGACCGGCGGCCCCGCGGCACAGCGGCTCGACCGGGCGATGCTGCTCGCCGGCTCCGAGTCGTTGCCGCTGCACACCGCCACCCTTCCGATCGCCTGCGTCGAGGGCTGGTCGACCGTCCAGACCTGGACGGGGGTGCGGCTTCGTGACCTCGCTGCGCTCGCCGGCGTCCCGAACCCGGGCTCGGCTTTCGTCGACTCGCTCGACCCCGGCCCGTTCGGCCGGGTCACGCTGACGGGCGGTCAGGTCGTCGACCCGGACGCGTTGCTGGCCCTGCAGGTCAACGGCGCCGATCTCAGCCCGGACCACGGCTTCCCGGCCCGGGTCATCGTCCCCGCCCTGCCCGGCGTGCACTGCACGAAGTGGGTCCGTTCGATCAACTTCCGGGCCGCGTGATGGGCACGTTCATCAGCCGCTACGGCGCTCGGCCCGCGCACCTCGCGCTCCTGCTGGTCTCCTTCGCCGTCGCCGCCTACGCCGCGTCGTTCCTGCTCGGCGACCCGGCGCTGCTCACCGTGCTCGTCTGGTTCGTCGGCGCCGCGGTGGTCCACGACCTGGTGCTGTTCCCGCTGTACGCGGCGGCCGACGGCTTCCTCACCGCGACGGTCGCCCGGCTGCCGCGCCCGCGCGTCCCGGTCATCAACCACATCCGGATCCCGGCGCTGGGCGCGGGCCTGACCCTGCTGATGTTCCTGCCGGGCATCATCCGCCAGGGCGGGGTGACGCACATGGCGGCCACCGGCCTGGACCAGCAGCCGTACCTGGGCCGCTGGCTCTGGCTGGTGGTGGTGCTGTTCGCCGTCTCCGCGGTGGTCTACGGGGTGCGGCTGCTGCTCGCCCGGCGGAGCACGGGTGACCTTCCGGCCGGGGCCGGCGCGACGTGACGGCCGGAACATCGGCCGCTGCCGGAGTGTTGTTCACAGAGCGTCCGTCGGGTGGACTGCGCCGTGGAACTCGGGAACCGGGACACGAGTTGACGGGAAAGACGAGCGTCGCACGAACGACGCCGACAGACACAGCTATGACGAGCGGCTGTTCGAGACCGAGGAGGCCACACGGTGGCAACTGAGACGGCGATTCTGGCTGGCGGCTGCTTCTGGGGAGCGCAGGAGTTGCTGCGCAAGCGCCCGGGAGTGATCTCGACGCGAGTCGGTTACTCCGGCGGCGACACCCCGAATGCCACCTACCGCAACCACGGCGACCACGCCGAGGCGGTCGAGATCGTCTTCGACCCCGACGTGATCTCGTTCCGGGACGTGCTGGAGTTCTTCTTCCAGATCCACGACCCGTCGACGAAGAACCGTCAGGGCAACGACGTGGGCCGCAGCTACCGCTCCGCGATCTTCTACACGAGCGAGGAGCAGAAGCGCGTCGCCCTCGACACGATCGCGGATGTCGACGCGTCGGGCATCTGGCCCGGCAAGGTCGTCACCGAGGTGGCCGCGGCCGGGCCGTTCTGGGTGGCCGAAGAGGACCACCAGGACTACCTGCAGAAGTACCCCAACGGTTACACCTGCCACTTCGTGCGGCCCGACTGGAAGCTCCCGCACCGCCAGGTGCAGTCGGCCCGGTAGGGGCCCCGTATCGGCGCGCTGAGGCCCGCCGCGTACTAGCCTGCAGCAGAGACTGTACTCAACGGTACAGTCTCTGCTGACAGGAGCATCGTGTTCACGTACGAGACGACCAGTGCCGACGAGGCACCCGCACCTGCCTCCTACGCGGTCGAGGACCGCTACCTGGGCTACCGGGACGCGGATCGCGCCAGGCCGTACGCCAAGTACCTCCGGGACGACACCCTTCCCCTGCAACCGCACGTCCCCGAGGTTCTCCTGGCGGGGATGGCGCCCACCGAGTACGGCTACGACATCGCCGACGCGGCCCGCATCCTCTCCCGTCCGGGCCACCACAAGATGGAGACCGGCTGGACGAGGCTCGACAGCGGCGTCGTCACGGTGGCCGTCCACACCGACATGCCCGGCGTGACCGGCGAGATGTGGGACTGGTGGATGGGCTGGCACAGCTGCGAGTCCAGCAGGTACAAGCTGTGGCATCCCGACGCGCACCAGTTCACCGCAGTCGGAGAGCCCAGGAGTGCGGACACCGCCCTGAGCGACCGGCAGCGCTACGTGGACAACGTCTCCTACGTGGACGAGTACGTCGGTGGCGTCCTCACCCCGCTCGCCATCCGGTTCGTCGATCCCGCTCGGCTCGGCTTCGACGCCCCCCGCCCAGGAGCCACGGTCATCGCCGGCCGGGTCGGCCTCAGCGTCGCGCCGGTCGCCTTCGGCTGGGTCGTGCACCAGGTGCGCCCCATCGACACCGGCGCCGAGATGCGGAGCCGGTTCTTCCTGAACCACCTGGAGCACCTCGACCTGCCGGGCGCCTCGGTGGCCACCCCGCCCAGCGGCCGCGCGCCCGTCGCACAACCCGACATGGCAGCCCTCGGCGCCGCCCTCCTGCATCACTGTGCCGCCGAGATGAACCACCTCTCGTCCTTTTTGCCCGTATTGCACGAGGAGTTCGCCGGCACCCCGTGACCTTTCCGGTCACGACACCGACTCGGATTGCGGAAATGCCCGGGCATGACAACGGGCCCATCTCGAGTGAGATGGGCCCGTTGTCGGGCGAGCGTCAGTGCCTTACGGAACGGCGTCCGTAGAGGTTGGCCACGAGGACGACCCCGATTGCGGCGACGATGACCTGCACGATCAGCTCGAGCCAGTCGATCCCGCTGGTAGCGGTCGGGATACCGATCGCGCGAGCGATGAAGGTGCCGATGAACGCGGCGACGATCCCGACCACGATGGTGAGCCAGATGGGAATTGGCTGCCGGCCGGGAACGACCAGGCGACCCAATGCCCCGATGATCGCCCCGATGACGATCGCGGTGATGATGCCGGTGACGGTCACAGTTCCTCCAGCGTATGGCGGGCCGACAGTTCGGCCCGGCTCAGTAGTTGTCCCCGTTCGAGGCGCGGCTGAATCCACAAACTCGCTCTGTGACCGATTCGAAACCATCATTGCGCCGGATGGGTGAACGGGGATGACCCCTGACTACGACGTCCCGGGCCCGCTGGTCCGGGGGGAGTGGCGCCTCCGGCCGTGGCTCAACGCTCCGCGGCGGCCAGGGCGCGTCGGAGTGTGTCGACGTCCGCGGGCACGCCCGGCGAATCCGTGAAGTTCGGGTCGCCGCCCGAGTAGACCGGGCCGTACGACGGGGTGCCGGGCTGGAAGCGCCAGCCCTCGGCGAGTGGGCCGACGTCGACCGCGTCGTAGCCGATCCCGTCGAGGAACGCCGTCACCGTCGCCTTCGCCTGCGCGTTGTCGCCCGCGATCGCCAGTGGGCTGCGCTCAGGGGATCCGGCCGGCCGCGGCAGCGCCTGGAGGTGCCTGTAGAAGATGTTGTTGAAGCCCTTGACGACGTGAGCGGTCCCCAGGTGCTTCTGGAGCAGCTCGCTGCTGGTGGTGGAGCCGTCGTCCAGCTCGGGGAAGTGCCCGTCGCGGTCGGGGTAGTAGTTGTTCGTGTCGATGACGACCTTTCCGGCGAGCGGTTCGACCGGCACGCTCCGGTAGGCCTTGAAGGGGACGGTCACCACGACCACGTCGCCTGCCTCGGCCGCCTCGGCCGGTGTGGCGGCCCGGGCGTGCGACCCCAGTTCGTCGACCAGCTCCTGGAGCGTCTCCGGCCCGCGCGAGTTGCTCAGCACCACGTCGTAACCACCGGCGACGGCGAGCCGTGCCACGGTGCCGCCGATCAAACCGGCACCGATCAGTCCGATTGTTGTCACGTCGGAGACAGCTCCGGCGTCTGAGTATGTATTCCCCGGAAGTCCGCCCCGGCGTGGGAGAGGTCACAGAACGAAGGGCGGGTGACCGCCGTGTGGTGATCAACGCGCTCGTCGAGCGCGACGTGAGCTGATCCGTGGGGGTAGTGGGCATGCAGTGGTACACGAAGGTTCTGCGCCAGTACGTGAACTTCGGCGGCCGAGCCCGGCGAACCGAGTTCTGGATGTTCACCCTGTTCAGCGTGATCGTCGCAGCGGTCCTCCGCCTTGGGGACGCCCTCCTGTTCTCGACGTCGGGACAGCCGACGGTCGCGTGGCTCAGCACGATCTACGGGCTGGCGGTCGCACTCCCGACGCTGGCCGTCGGCGCCCGGCGCCTGCACGACACGGGCCGTAGCGGGTGGTGGCAGCTCCTGGCGGTCATCCCGGTGATCGGCGCCATCGTGCTCATCGTGTTCTACGCGACCGCTGGGGAGCCCTCCGCCAACAAGTACGGGCCCGACCCGAAGGCCCTCCCGGCCGACTACCTCATCCGCTGAGCGGGAGCCTGCCGTCGGATCGTCACACGCGCCCGTAGCTCTCGACGAGCTCCGCTCCCAGGCGGGCGAGCTCGGCCCTGACGGACGGCGGCTCGACCACCTCGACGGTCGCTCCCCAGCCTGCGAGCTTCTCCGCGATCGAGATCGCCATGGGCGCCGCGACGCGGACCCGGACGCGCCCGTCGTCGAGCGTGTCGATGGGCTCGCAGTGCCGTCCGAAATGGTCGCGCAGCACCGGTAGCAGCCGCGCGGAGATGAGCACGGTGGCCGAGAGGAGCGAGCGATGCTGCTCCACCTCGTCGACCACCCGCTCCCACTCGCGCGACAGCTCGAAGCCGGCGGGTCTCTCGGCGGCGAGGTCGGTGACGGTCGCCTCGACGATCCGGTCGACGCGGAACGTCCGCTGTTCCTTCTCGGTGCCGGCGACGAGGTACCAGACGTCGTCCTTGTCGACGAGGCCCCACGGGTCGACGAGGCGGCGCGTCCTCGTGTGCCCGCGGCTCTCGTACTCCAGCGAGACCTTGCGGCGGCGGACGACGGCCTCCTGGAGGGTGTCGACCCGCTCGGGGCGTACGCGGTCCCGCTCGCCCCACCGCGTGGAGTCGACCACGACGGCGTGGGCCGCGGCCTCCGCCTCGGCCCGGAACGTGTCGGGCAGCGCTCTGACGAGCTTGCGCAGTGCCGACCGGACCGGCGGGGCGACGGACGCGGCGGGACCCGCGAGCAGGAACAGCGCCGTCGCCTCGGCAGAGGTGAGGCCGGTGAGGTCGGTGCGGGCGCCCCCGACGAGCGACCACCCGCCGCCGCGTCCGGGCTGGGGATAGACGGGGACACCTGCGGTGGACAACGCCTCCAGGTCACGGCGGGCAGTGGCCACCGACACCTCGAGCTCGGCTGCCACCTCGGCCGCGGTCACCCGACCGCGGGCCTGCATCAGGAGCAGCGTGGCCACCAGCCGATCTGCGCGCATGCGACGATTCTCCCAGACAAAGTGCTCACTAGATGAGCACTTACCGGGCCCATGATGACGGTGTTCACCGCGGCGGACAGGCCGCCCCGATCACAGGGAGCACCGATGTTCCGAGGATTCGCCACCATCAGCTTCTACGCGGACGAGCTGGCTGCGGCGCGGGACTGGTACACGGAGCTGCTGGGCATCGAGCCGTACTACTTCTTCCCTCCGGCGCCGGCGGCGCCCGCGTACGTCGAGTTCAGGGTCGGCGACGACGGGGACGAGCTCGGCTTCATAGACCGCAGGTACGCCCCCGGCGGGGCGTCCGCAGCCCCCGGCGGCGCGGTGATGCACTGGCACGTCGACGACCTCGCCGCCACGGTGGAGAAGCTGCTCAAGATGGGCGCCACCGAGTACCAGCCCATCACCGAGCACGGCGATGGATCGGGGTTCGCGACCGCGTCGGTGGTCGACCCGTTCGGCAACGTCCTCGGCGTCATGCACAACCCGCACTACGTCGAGGTCCTCGCCGCCCGGACGAAGGCGTGACCGCTGTGGCCACCGCGCCGAACCTGCGCACGTTCCGGGCGGAGGACCGTGCGGAGTGGCGGGCGTGGCTGCAGGACAACTGCGCCACGGCGGACGAGGTCTGGCTGGTGATCCAGCACGCGGGCAGCGGCACGCCGGGCGTCCGGCACCGCGACGCCATCGAGGAGGCGCTCTGCTTCGGCTGGATCGACAGCCTGGCGCGCAAGCTCGACGCCACGTCGTGGGCCCAGCGGTTCACCCCCCGCAACCCGCGGGGAGCCTGGAGCAACGTCAACAGGGAGCTGGTGGAACGGCTGACCGTGCAGGGCCTGATGACCCCGCACGGGCAGGCGGCCGTCGACCTCGCGAAGCGCACCGGCACGTGGTCGGTACTCGCCGACGCGCAGAGCGGGGTGGTCCCCGACGACCTGCGTGACCATCTCGCCGCCGACGAGGCCGCGGCCCGGCACTTCGAGGCGTTCCCGCGGTCGGCCAGGCGGGCGATCCTCGAGTGGATCGCGCGGGCCAAGCGGCCCGAGACGAGGCAGCGCCGCGTCGCGCGGACTGTCGAGTGCGCCGCCCGGAACGAACGGCCCTGACAACGCGCGAGCGGGCAGCCCACCTGCGTGGGCTGCCCGCCGGTCGGTCGGGTGGCTCCGGAGAGTCAGCTGCCGGTGAGCAGGCCGACCACCATCGAGATGATCGCGGTGTTGTAGACGAACGCGAGCAGCCCGTGGCAGAGCACGATTCCGCGGGTGCGGGCGTTCTGGACATCGACGTCGGACGTGGCGAAGGTCGTGCCGATGGCGAAGGAGAAGTAGACGAACTCGAGCAGCGTCGGCGACGGCGTCTCGGGGAACGACAGCGGAGCGTCGTCGCTGTTGAGGTACAGCCGGGCGTAGCGCTCGGCGTAGCTCAGGTGCAGGATCACCCAGGCCAGCAGCACCATGACGACGCTGATCGCCTTGACGGCGGCGACGCTCTCGTCGGTCCCTTCGGCCGTTGCGATGTTCAGCCCGGCACCGAGCAGGGTGATCGCCGTGGCCAGGGTGATGAGGTAGCTCGTGCGGCGCCCGGCCAGTCGCAGTGGCCAGCGCTCGTCCCCGCGTCGGGCCCGGCGCACCCGGGACACCCGGATACCGGTGTAACAGAAGGCGAAGAGCATCCAGGCCAGGCTGGACAGGATGAAGCTGGGGGAGTCCACGGCGGCATCGTCGGGATCCAGGATGTAGGCCAGGCTCGCCAGGAGCAGCAGGATGTCGACCGCGTTGGTCACCAACCGACCGGGCGACAGACCTGGCGACGTGGTGACGGGCTGCGGATCTTGGGCGGTGTCCGGTTCGGCCGTCTTGGTGGACACGCTGTTCTGGTTCACTGGGCTGTCGGTCCCTGCTGGTCGTCGTGGATCAATGGAGGAGAAGGCCCTGCAGTCTGCCGACGTCGTTGGCGTGCGGGGTGACCAGATGGTGAGTGACCGGCTCGGTTGGCCCGCCTCCAGCGCCTCGCACCTGTGTCGTCGATCGTGAGCGCGTGGATCATAGCCACCTGCGTTTCGAAGTTGATCGCTGCATCCTGATCACGGCTCGGTGCGCTCGGCTCGTTCTCGGGAGGTTCGGTGAGGGTCGCGGTCGTCGGTGCAGGCGTGGTCGGGCTGTCCACCACCGCCGAACTGCTGCGGCGCGGCGTCGACGTGGTGTGTCACGAGCGGGCGGGCGGGCCGATGGCCCAGCGTTCGGCCGGCTCGTCACGGATCTTCCGGCTGGCTCACCCCACACCGGACCTGGTGCGGCTCGCGCAGGCCGCCCGGGAGGGGTTCGGCCGCTGGGAGCAGGCGTCGCACACGGCGATGATCGCGCCGGGCGGCTGCGTGATCAGCGGGGACCAGGTGCCGGGGTGGGCGGCCGCGATGGCCGCTGCCGGGGCAGCACACGAGATCGTCGACGGGCGGTCGGGCCGGCTGCGGCTCCCTGCGCGCAGGCCGCCGTCAGCGGCGCTGGTCGACCCGTCGGGTGGCGTGATCGACGTCGACGCCGTGCGGGCCCACCTGATCGAGGTGACCAGCGGCGCCGTTGTCCAGGACCACGTCTACGCGCTCGAGGACACCCCCACCGGCGCAACCGTGTGGAGCTCGGCGGGAACGGCCCGGTTCGATGCGGTTCTGCTGACGGCCGGGGCCGGGACGTCGCCGCTCGCTGCGCAGGTCGGCATCTACACCCCACCCGCGTTGGCGCACCACGTGCGGTTCACCTTCCCGGTCGACCCGGCGGTGTCCTGGCAGTGCTGGATCGACAAGCCCTCCGCCGGCCTGGCCACCTACCAGCACCGGAGCGGTCCCGGCCGGTGGGCGGTCGGCGGATCGATCGATCCCGGGCAGGTGGCGTGGGAAGCGGGCCGGGACGCGGCCACCGCCGCGTCGCGCGACGCCGTACTCCGGTACGCGCGCGAGCACCTCGCGGTCGAACCCCGCGTCGTGGACACCCTGTACTGCGTCACCACACCGGGCCTGGCCGACGGGTTCGAGTTCCGCCGTCACGGCGCGATCCTCGCGGTGTCCGGCGAGAACCTGTTCAAGTTCGCGCCCCTGCTGGGCGAAGTACTGGCGGAAGCGTGCACCGGCGGGTCGACGCCTGCGGTCGCGGACCTGGCTCGCCGGTAGAACGCCCCGATCGAAACGGCTTTGCGCCCGGAGGCGCCCGAGGCGACCACGGCACAGCCGGACCGCGCCGGTGCGGTCAGCGGCTGCGCGACCTCGGAGAGGTCGATGTGGCCGGGTCGGTGGTGCTGGTCAGGCCGATCGGGAGCCGGCCGCGAGCTCGTCGGCGGCGTCGAGCACGTCCTCGCCGTACAGGTCGTGCACCCAGTTGGACTGGTAGACGGTGTCCAGGTAGCGCTCACCGAGGTCGGGGGCGATGGCCACCGAGGTGAGGTCACCGTCGTCGTGCTGGGCCAGCCAGCTCATCGCACCGCTGACGACCGTGCCCGTGGAGCCGCCGAACAGGAACCCGCTGCGGGCCAGCCGGTGGCAGGCCCGGATCGTGTCCGCCTCCTCGACGAGCACCACCTCGTCGACGTAGGACTCGTCGAGCAGCGCAGGGCGCACACCCGTGCCCAGCCCGGGGATCATGCGACGACCCGGTGCACCACCGAAGGTCACCGAACCGACGCTGTCGATCGCGACGATCCGCACCGGCCGGTGCCACTCCCGGAAGAACCGCGCGCAGCCCATCAGGGTGCCGGTGGTGCCGGCCCCCACGAACAGCACGTCCAGGCGGGGGAACTCGTCGGCGATCGCCGGGGCCGTCGTGCGGTAGTGCGCCCTCCAGTTACCCGGGTTCGTGTACTGGTTCAGCCACACATAACGGGGGTCCGAGGCGCACAGCGAGCGGACGTAGTCGATCCGGGCGCCCAGGAAGCCGCCGACGGGATCCGGTTCGGTGATGATCTGCACCTGGCTGCCCAGTGCCTCCATCAGCCGCCGGGTCGCGAGGTTCGAGCGGGAGTCGGTCACGCAGACGAACCCGTAGCCCTTGCTCGCCGCGATCATGCTCAGCGCGACGCCGAGGTTGCCGGACGAGGACTCGACCAGTATCGACCCAGGTCTGAGGAGCCCGTCGCGTTCGGCGGCCTCCACCATCTCTGACGCCGCCTTTAGCTTGATCGAGCCGGCGAAGTTGAAACCCTCGCACTTCAGGAAGAGCGACTGCCCGAAGATCGACTGGAGGTCGACGTAGAGCTGCTCCTCGTTGAAACCCTGAGGGACGGAAATGACAGACACGATGGCCTCCTCAATTACAGCAGAACATTCGGCTGCTCACCCGTACCGGCGCAGCTCGTGGAAGAAGTCGTCGACGACGTGGAGCTCGCCGGAGCGGGTCACCTCGTCGTAGACGTATTTGCCGACGGCGAGATCGAGCACGCCGAGGCCGAAGGGTGAGAACACCACCGGGCGGTCTGCCGGCACCGTGACTCGCCCGGCCATCACGTCGTCCAAGGTGCCGTCCAGGAAGTCACGGTTGCCCGTGAGCTGCTCGGCCAGATGGGGCGAGGTGTTGGCTTTGAGGCAGTGTTCGACGTCGTCGACGATGTTGGTGGAGGCCAGCACGATCTCGGGAGCGAGGTCGCGCAGTGACACGTGCAGGACCAGCGGGTTGTGGTCGAACCAGGACACGTCGTTGACGTGGGGTTCGCCGGCCACGGTCGCGAACACGACCAGGTCGCTGGAGCGGATCAGGTCCTCCGCGGAGCGGTGCACGGTGATCCGTCCGGGGAGGCCGGTCTGTTCGAGGTAGCCGCGGAACCCCGCGGCGTGCTCGGTGGACAGGTCGAAGACGCCGATGTCGTCGAAGGACCAGTCGGTGCCGGTGAGGAAGGTGTGGATGTAGCGGGCGATCAGGCCCACCCCGAAGAACCCGACGCGGGTGGGGCGGGCGCGGCCCCGGCTGAGCCGGTCAGCGGCCAGCGCAGCCGAGGCGGCTGTCCTGGTGGCGCTGATGATGGAGCTTTCCAGGCAGGCGAAGGGGTAGCCGGTGTCGTGGTCGTTGAGGATCAGCACGGCCGAGGCGCGTGGGATGCCGGCTGCGACGTTGCCGGGGAAGCTGGAGATCCATTTGAGGCCGTCGACGCGGACCTGGCCGCCGATGGAGGCGGGCAGGGCGATGATCCGGTCGGCGGGGCGGTCGGGGAATCGCAGGAAGTAGGAGGGCGGGTTGACCGAGTCACCGGCACCGTGCAACCGGTAGGTGGCCTCGACGACCTCCATGATCTGCTTCTCCCGGCCCTGCAGCGCCTGCTGGACCTGACCGCCGGAGATCACCGCGAACGGCGGGACGTTCGCGCTCATGAAGTGCTCACATCGATGGTGGGCGAGCAGTCGACCAGGCGCACCGCGTCGGCCATGCCGACCAGCACCTCGCGCGGCCCCTCGTACGGCTCCCGGCTGTGGGCGGTGCGGATGTTGTCCACCAGCATCAGGTCGCCCGCCTGCCACGGCTCGCGCATGGTGTGGGCCTCGTTGACCTCGTTGAGCAGGTCCACGACGTCCGGGGTCATCGGTTCGCCGTTGCCGAACCGCGTCGTGAACGGCAGCCCGTCGGCGCCGTACATGTCCACGAGGAACTCACGCACCTCCGGATCGATCGTCCACTCGCTGAGGAACGCGATCTGGTTGAACCAGCAGCGCCGGCCGGTCACCGGGTGGTGCACCACAGCGCTGCGCCGCTGCCTGGTGCGGAGCCCGCCGTCGGGCTGCCACTCGAACTCGATCGCGTTGGCGCGGCAGTAGCTCTCGACCGCGCCACGGTCCTCGGTGCCGAAGGCCTCGGCCCAGGACGCCCCGATGTCGTCGTTGTAGTTCCGGACGAGCAGCCAGCCCTCGCGCTCGAACCGGTCGACCAGCTCACGCGGCAGCGCCTCGAGCACGGTCGGCGAGTCGGCCACTCCGGTCGCGCCTCCGCTGGTGGCCGCGCCCAGACAGGCGAACAGCATCACCGAGGGGAACTCCAGGGTGTAGCTCAGCTCGTGGTGCATGCACATCTGCTGGTTCGCCGGCCACTTCGTCGAGGAGTAGACGCCCTCGGAGTAGACCTGCCGGGGTGCGAACGCCTCCCGCTCGGCCATCAGGCCGGTGGTGGTCAGCCGCTGGAACACAGCCGCCACCTCCGCCGCGTCGCGCAGGCCGAGGCCGCGGACCAGTACCGAGCCGTACTCGGCGACCAGGGCGCGCAACGCGTCCCGGCGCTCGCCCGCCCAGCGCGGCGCGTCGCCGCTGGGGTCGGCCCGCAACATCGGCGGCTTGCCGGGTTGCAGGTCCACGTCGAGCAGTGACGCCGCGGATGAGGACGACATCTCGATCTTCCTTTCCGTTGTCATGAGGAGAAAGCCATCAGTTCGGCGGCGCGCAGCACGGCCTTCGCCGCCTCAGCGGGCCGGGTGCGCAGGAAGTAGTGCCCGCCGTCGTCGAGCTCGTGCAGGTCGACATCCCGGGCGAACAGCTGCCAGTCGCGGTACCGCTGCGCGAACCTCGCGGTGCTCGGGTCGTCGGCGGCGACCACCACGGTGATCGGCGCGGACAGCTTCACCGCAGGCGGGCTGTCGAGGGCGTCGGCGAAGTAGCGGTGGGCGGACACGCAGTCGTGCCGGTAGGCCGCGCCGACGTGCTCGGCACGCTGCTGGTCCAGCTCCCCGAGCTGGGTGTAGCCGGTGTCCGCGGTCAGGCCGGCGGCGATCTCGGCGCTGGTCCGCTCCGAGAGCGCGGCGATGGTGGCGCGCCGGACGCCGGCGTCGCCGGGCAGCTGCGCAGCCAGGAACACCCGCTGGACAGCCACCCCCCGTGCCTGCAGCTGCGTCGCCGTCTCGAGGGCGAGCGCAGTGCCGGAGGAGTGGCCCCACAGCAGCACCCTGGTCAGGCCACGCCCGACGATCTCGGCGGCCACCTGCTCGGCGACCTGCACGATCGGCATGAACGGCTCGCGTTCGGCAGCGAGGTCGTGGCCGGGCAGCTCGACGGCGAGAACCGCCAGCCCGCTCCCCCGCAGGGCCCTGGCCACCGGCTCGAAGTTCACCGCGTTGCCACCCGCGTAGGGGAAGCACACCAGCGCGCCGACCTGCCCACCGTCCGATCCCGAGAGGGCCTGCAGCAAGCCGGGGCGGCGCTCGGACCTGCCGTCGACCAGGCCGGCCAGATCGGAGAGGACCGGGTGCCTGGTGATGTCCTTGAGCGACACCGCCCGGTCCAGTGCGATGGCCAGCTTCACGGCAGACAGCGAGTTGCCACCGCGGTCGAAGAAGTGGTCGCCGCGACCGATCTGGTCCACCGGAACGCCGAGCACCTTCGCCCACGCGGCCGCCAGCCGCTCCTCGGTCGGCGTCCGCGGTGCGTCGTAGTCCTCCTCGACGACGTCGAGCTCACGGGCGAGCAGCGTCAGCCGCTTCTTGTCGATCTTGCTGTTGGGGGTGAGCGGCAGGCTTTCCTGCCAGTGGAAGGCCGCCGGCACCATGTACTCGGGCAGCGACTCGGCCAGCCGGTCCCGCAGGACGTCGACCTCGAGCGGCCCCCCTGCGGAGTAGAACGCCACGAGCTGCTTGCTCTGGTCGGGCCGCTCGGCCACCACCACGGCGCCGTCGCGCACCCCGGGCACCCGCAGCAGCGTGTTCTCGATCTCGCCGATCTCGATCCGGAAGCCGCGGATCTTGACCTGGGCGTCGCGGCGGCCGAGGAACTCGAGCTTGCCGTCCGGCAGCCAGCGGCCGTGGTCGCCGCTGCGATAGAGCCGCTCGCCTTCGCGGTGCGGGTCGGCCAGGAACGCGAGCCGCGTGCGCTCGGGGTCGTTGATGTAGCCGCGACCGACGCAGATCCCGGAGAAGACGATCTCCCCCGGCGCGCCGAGCGGCACCGGGGAGAGGTGCTCGTCGACGACGTAGACGCTCACGTTCTGGATGGCCGGGCCGAGCGGGACGCGTTCCCCGTCGGGAGCCCGGTCCATGACCTCGTGGTTGGTGTCGTCGGAGGTCTCGGTCAGCCCGTAGGCGTTGACCAGCTTGATCGCCGGCTCCGCGGCGAACCAGCGCTGTGTCAGCTCCCTCTTCAGCGCCTCACCGGTGGCCGACACGCTGTGCAGGTCCGGGAGCTCGCGCGGGTGCTGCTCCAGGTAGGACAGCACGACCTCGAGATAGGACGGCACGACCTGCAGCACCGCGACGCGGTGCTCGGTGATCGTGTCGACGAAGCGCTCGACGTCGAGGATGGCGTCCTGCTCCACGAGCACGGTGCGCCCGCCCACCAGCAGCGCGGAGACCAGCTGCCACAGCGAGATGTCGAAGCACTGGGGCGCGGTCTGCGCGACCGCCTGCCCCTCACCGATCTCGCAGGCGTCGATCTTGGCGTAGAGGTGGTTGAGCATCCCGGCCTGCTCACACATCGCACCCTTGGGCTCACCCGTCGAGCCGGAGGTGAAGTAGATGTAGGCCAACTGGTCCGCCGTCACCGCCACACCCAGGTCGTCCTCGG
Source organism: Pseudonocardia xinjiangensis (assembly GCF_012911925.1). GTDB lineage: Bacteria > Actinomycetota > Actinomycetes > Mycobacteriales > Pseudonocardiaceae > Pseudonocardia > Pseudonocardia xinjiangensis. Next base: position 24,042 of record NZ_JAAXKY010000014.1, read on the forward strand.
CGTGGTCCTCCCCGTACGCGACATCGACCACCAGCCGCTCGACGCTCGACAGGGAGTCGAGGGCCTTGTCGAGCGTGGTGGTGCTGCCCGGCTCGGTCAGCACCAGCGTGCAGCCGGCGCGGGAGAGCGTGGTCGCGATCCGGTCGGCCGGGAAGTGCGGCTCGATCGGCAGGTACGCCCCGCCGGCCTTGAACACCGCCAGCACCGCGGCCATCCAGTCCAGGTTCCGCTCGGTGACCACCGCGACCACGTCCTCGCGCCGCAGCCCGCGGGCCAGCAGCGCCCGCCCGAGCCGGTTGGCGCGGGCGTTGAGCTCGCGGTAGGTCCACTGCCGCTCGCCCTGCACCGCCGCGACCGCGTCCGGGTGCGCCGCGACCTGCTGCTCGAACAGCTCGTGGAACCGCACATCCGGCAGCTCCCGCCGCGGACCCGCCAGGCCCTCGAGCTGAAACGCCAGCTCCTCGACCGACAGCAGGCTCTGCCGCCGGTGCTCGGCGTCGAGGTCGGCGGTGATCAGGGACAGCGCGGTGAGGTAGTAGCCGGCGACCCGCGCGGCGTAGTCGGCGTCGAGCACGTCGGTCCGGTAGCGCAGCACGAGCCGCCCGTCGGCGATGCCGACCCGCAGCACGGTGCCCTCGGCGAACTCGCCGGCGTGACCGGTCGGGTCCAGGACGGTCTCGAAGGACGGGCCGGCCACGCCCAGCTCGCGCCGCAGCTCCTCGACCGGGAAGTCCTGGTGCGACACCAGCTCCGACTCGACCCGGCCCGCACCCAGCAGCAGCGAGCGCCACGACCCGGGTTCGGTCGTCAGCCGGCAGGGCAGCGGGTGGCCGCCGTCGACGGCGACGTAACCGGTGACCACGTCCCGCTCACCGGACAGCGCCGCGAGCACCGTGGCGTGGGCGGCCACCAGCACCGAGCTGAACGGCACCGCCAGCTCGTCCGCCAACCGGTGCACCGCCGTCACCAGCGCGTCGGGAACCGGGGTCCCGTACTCGGCGACACCCGCCACCGCGCCGGACCTCCAGCGTGGGATCGCGGTCGAGCCACCGGCGACGAGCACCCCGCGCCAGAACTCTCGGCCGGCCTCCACTACCGCTCCCATCGACAACCTCCACTCACCGTGACCATGGTGTTGACCACTGCATTTCCGCTAATGCGATTGTGCATGGCGCGCGACCAGCTGCGGCGGAATCACCGCCAACGCCATCCGTCCGTGGTCCTCCCGCATCTCCCGGGCCGGGTTTCCCCCCCAGCGGGCGTTCTTCGGCATTTCTTCACCCTTCATGAGGAAAGCATCGGCGGCGAGTGCCGATCCGTTACCCATGGTCACTCCGTAGTGAACCATTGAGCTGACCCCCAGAGTGCAGCCCGAGCCGATGACGATGTGATCGGACTTGAATGCGCCGTCCTCCTGCGAGTGGCACTGGATCTTGCTTCCCGCATTGAGCGTGCAGTCGTCGCCGATGGTGACCAACGTCTTCTCGACGATGCCGCACCCGTCGTCGAAGACACGCTTTCCGATGCGGACCCCCAGCAATCGCCAGGCCAGGCCCTTGAACGGGGTGCCGTCGAGGATCTTCGGCTGCGCGCTCAGCTTCCAGTAGCGCTCGTGCCACCAAAAGTACGGATCGTAGATCGAGCAGACTTTGGGACGCAGGTCCTTGAACCCCGCGACGAGACGTTCCATGAGCACGGTGTAGAAGAGGCTGAACAGGAGGGCGAGAACGCCACCGATGGCGATCGACACCGCCCCGAGCAGGGGATAGAGGTCCGCGGCGCCCAACGCGAACAGTGTGACCACGAAGACGTTGATCGATCGCACGAGCAGGACGACCCCCATGGTCGCGATGTTGTACCGATTCTTGGCGGCGAGCCGGCGAGGCAGTTCCTCCGCGGTCTTCATGTGATCGAACCGGGTGTCCCGCTGGACCGTGCGCGGGATCTCGAAGTGGGGAGATCCCAGCAACCCGACGTCGTTCCGGGCCACTCCTCCGAACGGCACCATGACCTTCGTCGCGAGCAGGCAGTTGTCACCCGTGCGGCCCTGCGCCGGATAGACGATGAAGTTCCCGAGAAAGTTGCGTGCACCGATCGCCGTGGGAGACACGCGGAACGACGTGCTCGAGAAGTCCGCGTTGACGATCGAGAGCCCGTCGGCGACCATCGTGCCGCTTCCGATGGTGCTGTGGTACGGGTTCTCGTGCTTCAGGTCCATCCCGAAGTTAGACCCGGTCTGCACCACGTCGGGAAACTTGTACCCGAGCCAGTGAAGATAGTTGACGATGTAGGAGCTGTCGCCGAGCATGAACGTGAAGAACTTGGGGTTGGTCAGCCGCGCGACCATCCGCTGGGCCGCGTAGCGGATGCCGTACAGCCGGTAGTCCCGGTCCGGCTTGATGGCGAGGTTGAACACCCGGGGAACGGTCATCACGACGAGGAGGCCGACGAGCGTCCCACCGAAGAAGAGCACCATGGAGATGATCAGCGCGTGGAGGTAGAACTCCCAGCTCGTGAAGACCATGGGCCCTGGATCCAGGAGCGCGTTGAGCTGAGGGACCTCGGCCAACAGGATGATCAGGCCGCTGATCAGCAGCGGCATGAACACGAACAGCCCGTTGAGCAGCTGCAGGATGCCGTAGACCGTCCGGCGCGTTGCGGTGACGCGGACCGGGCCCGCCATCCGGTAGCTCCCCTGACTCCGCTGCGCCGGCGATCCGCTCCAGATCTCGCGGTCGGGTATCACCTGCCCGGAGTGCAGTGAGGACGTGTGGCCGAGCTGAGCCCGGTCGCCCATCGAGGTGTTGATGTCGACCACCGACATCTCGCCGACGAACACCTCTTTCCCGAGTGTGACCGGACCCGTCTGGATCACCCCGTTGTTGGCCCGGTAGCCGTTGATGAACGCGTCCTTGCGGATGACGCTGCCGTCGCCGATGGTGAGCAGATCGGTACACAGCGGCACATTTCGGGAGTAGATCGTGACGCCGCGCCCGATCTTCGCGCCCAGCGCCCGCAGATAGAGCGCATAGAGCGGCGAGCTCGCGCTCGTGCGCGACCGCATACCGATCATCAGGAGCAACGGGTTCGACCGAACCAGCACCTTCACGACCCAGAAGCGGACGTACCCCAGGCTCCACACCCGGATCTGCCGAGGCTTCCAGCGACCGATGATCAACCATTTGGCGATGATCGGGACGATGCACAGGGCCAACACGGCAGCGGCGCCGAAAACAACCGAGCGCAGATAGATCTCAAGGATTCCGGGGGCGACGGAGATCCATTCGTAGCCGCGTTCCATGACCTCCGCAGCGAGATAGGTATACGTGAGAAAGATCAGTAGCTGCAGCGCTCCGCAGAGGACGTACTCCCACCCGCGGGCCGGTTTCACCACATCGGCGGGCGCCGGTTCCGGGGCCTCGACGGGCGCGGCGACCTCATGCGAGAGTGCCGCGGCCAGCCTGCTGATCGTCTGATACCGGTAGATGTCCTTCATCGAGACTGCAGGCAGATCCGGCCGCTTCCTGACCCGGGCGCAGAACCGGGCCATGACCATCGAATCGGCGCCGAGATCGTCGAAGAAGTGGCTGTCGACCGACACGTGCTGGACCCCGACGACCTCGGCCAGCGCCGCGGCGAGGCGCTCGTCGGTCCCGGCCGAAGGGCCGGCGGAAACCGGCTGGAGGGTGGTGGATTGAGCTGGGTCGACCGCCAGGACATCGACAGATTTCGCCACTACCTGGGCTCCTTGACGCAGATGAGGAGAAGCACGGAACATCAGGAAGGTCCGGCCGCCGATCCGAGGCAGAACCCACCATGTTCATGCAAGATCATTTCTCCTCCTGACATCAACTGATCAGGGTTCGGTATCGCGCCCCCAGCGCGATCTCCTGATCCCGGTGCGGCCTGATTTGATCCGCACGTCCGGCCGGCGAGCCCCAGATCCGGGCCGTCTGCGACAGGTATCCGGGAAATCGCTGATTCGGTAGCCAATGTTTCGTGAGCATCCGCCGTTCACCCGCCCGCCATGCATGGCCGACCGGCGGAACCCGAATGCGCGCCGCCGACCACCGGATATGCGGGCTTCCCGCCGCCGGGTGCCGCTGATGCGGTGAAGGTCCAACGAGGCAACCGGGCACAGCGCCACGAGCCGTCGTCCTGCCGGAGTACCGGGCCTGCCCGTTCCGTCCGGTTCATGAGAAAGCCGCGGGACGACCGTCCACGTATCGATGCGGCGGAATCACCCGTCTGGCCCCCGAGTCCGGGTCCGGCTGGCAGCCGGGGGCGACCGGACTCCCTGCCGGACCGGTCACTCCCGTCTGCTCGTCGTGGCCGACGGCCTGCCCGGGGACGTCCGTGGCGCCCCTGACGACTGCTCACCGGTCCGGCGCGGGGGCCGCGTAGAGGTCGAGGACGGCGGGCTCGAGGACGGCGCCGGGGACGAGGTCGGCCGGCTCGGTGCCGGCCGGGGTGCGGACGGCCGGCTGGTGCTCGGCCGGGTCGTGGTCGGCCGGGACGTGCTCGGCCTGGTCGTGGGAGCCGCAGTCGGATCCGGCGCGCCCTCGGCTGTCGGCGTCGGAGCGGGAGCAGGAGCAGGCGGCGCGGGCGCCGGTCGCCGCACCGCAGGTGGCGCGGGGGGCGTCTCGACCCGCGCCCTGGGCGCCGGCACCTCGGCCGGCGGGTTGTCGCGGCGCGGCTGGACGGACTCCTGCGCGGCTGCCGGCGCTTCGAGCACCGCCGGTTCCAGCGGGGCCTGCTGCGGTTCCACCTGCTGCACCGGCGCCGCCGCAGGCACGGGCTGGGCCGGGATCGGGTCGGGCAGGGCCGGCGGCGGCACGGCGGCAGGCTGTCCTATCTGGACCGATTGGCCCGCCATCGCCACCGTGACCGCGATCGACAGCGACAGCGCCATCGAGACCGCGACCGCCACCCCGACCGGGAGCAGCCGCGGCCGCAGCCGTGGCTGCGCCGGCGCCGGAACAGCCGGGCTCGCCGAGGGCACCGGGATCACTTCCCGCGCCGGGACCGGCGACGGCTCGGGGATCGACAGCGCCGGGATCACCTCCCGGGCCGGGACCGGCGAGGGTTCCGGGATCGAGAGCGCCGGGATCGCTGCGGGCACCGGGCGCGGCGCGCCTTCGTCGGTCTCGACGGCCGGGTTGCCCCGCCACCGCTCCCCCGCGCCGACGGCCCCACCCTTCATGAGGAAGGAGTCGGCCTCCAGCACCGAGTCGGGGGCCATCGTGACGCCGTAATGGACGAACGCCTGGATGCCGAGGGTGACGCGGGCTCCGATGACCGTGCGGTCGGACTTGAAGGCGCCGTCCTCCATCGAATGGCACTGGATGACCACGCCCTCGTTCAAGGTGGCGTCGTCCCCGATCGTGACGAGGGTCTTCTCGGGGATGGCGCAGCCGTTGTCGAACACCCGGCGGCCGATCTTGACCCCCAGCAGCCGCAGGATCAGCGGCCGGAACGGCGTGCCGGAGAAGAGCGCGGGGCTGAGCAGCTTCCAGTGGCGTTCGTGCCACCAGAAGTACGGGTCGTAGATGGAACACGTCCGAGGTTGCAAGTCGCGGAACCTCGTGCTGAGCCGCTCGACCAGGATGCCGTAGCCCGTGCCGAGCGCGAGGATCAGCAGGAACGCCGCCGCGACCGCCCAGGTGCCCAGCGTGTGGTAGAGGTCGCCCGCGGCCGTGGCGACGAGCAGCAGCAGGAACGTCTGGAACCAGCGAACCTGCAGGAGGATACCGATCGTGCGCCGGTTGTAGCGGTTCTTCCCGGCGAGGCCCTGTGCGAGCTCCTCCGGGTTCTTGTGGAGGTCGCTGTCGCGCAGCACGGTCCTCGGGATCTCGAAGCACGGTGACCCCAGCAGGCCGACGTCGCGGCGGACCGGCCCGTCGATCGGGATCATCGCCTTGGTGGCCAGCAGGACGTTCTCGCCGACCTTCGCGCCCGCCGGGTAGAAGATGTTGTTGCCCAGGAAGTTGCGCTCCCCGAGCGCCACCGGTGCCACCTGGAACGACGTGCTCGAGTAGTCGGCGTTCATCACCGTGAGCCCGTCGGACACCATCGTCCCGCTGCCGATCGTGGTGAGGAACGGCGAGTCGTGCGCGAGCTGGTTGCCGAAGTTCGACCCCGTCTGCTGCACCCGCGGGAAGGAGTACCCGACGGCCGTCAGGTAGTTCACGATGTAGGAGCTGTCGCCGAACACGCCGTGGAAGAACTGGATGTTCGTCATCCGCCGGACCAGCCGGTGGATGTAGTAGTGGTAGCCGTACAGCGCGTGTGCCTTCCCGGGCACCACCAGCCGGTTGACCAGTCGGGGCAGGGTCACCACCGCCACGAGCCCCACCAGGGACCCGCCGTAGAAGACGACGAGTGAGATCCCGAGCACCTCGAGGTAGAAGAGCCAGTCGGTGACGCCGGCGTGGCCGACGTCCAGCAGCTCCGCGGTCCACGGGATGATCGACACCAGCTCGACCACGATCGCCAGTCCCACCGGGCCGATGAGCAGCACGTTGAACAGCTGCAGGAAGCTGAACCAGAACCGTCGGCCGGTGCCGCACCGGGCCGGGGCGACCACCCGGTAGTCGACGTCGGTGGGCTGAGCGGGCGACCCGTGCCAGGTCTCCCCCGCCGGCACGTGCCTGCCCGGCTGCAGCGACGAGCAGTGGCCGATCTGGGCACCGTCGCCGATGGAGCTGCCGATCTCGAGCACGGTCTTCTCGCCGACCAGCACGTCCTCGCCGATCGTGACGGGGCCGATCTCGATCATGCCGGCCTCCGCCCGGTAGCCCGGGAGGACCGCGCTGCCCCGAATGACCGTGCCCGCGCCGATCGTGAGCAGGTCGGTGCAGACCGGGACCGACTTCGAGAAGATGGTCACCCCGGGGCCGATCTTCGCGCCCAGCGCGCGCAGCCAGAGCACATAGAGCGGCGACCCGGAGAAGAGAGCCATCGGGTTCGCGCGGATGATCAGCCGGACCAGCCAGAACCGGAAGTAGCGCAGGCTCCAGATCGGGAACTCCGTGGCCTTCCAGCGCCCGATCAACACCCATTTCGCCAGGACCGGCAGCAGGCACATACCGAAGAAGACGACCGCTCCGTACGCCAGCGAACGCAGGTACGCCCCGCGCCACTCGGTTGCCTGCGAGACCCAGAGGAATCCCGTCTCCAGCAGGGCCGCGCCGAGGTAGAGCGAGGCGATGAACGCCACGAACTGCAGCGCGCCGCACAGCAGGTACCGCGGGGTGCTCACGCGGGTGGCCACCACCGGGACCGGCTGCACCGGAGCCGGGGGCGCGTCCGGCGTCGCGGACGGCAGGGCGGCGGCGATCGCGGCGATCGTCGGGCGGAGATAGGCGTCGCGGATCGAGATCGGGGGCAGGTCGGTCTTCGACCGGACCCGGGCGCAGAACTTGGCGAGCACCAGCGAGTTGGCCCCGAGGTCGTCGAAGAAGTGGCTGTCCACCGACACCCGCTCCAGGCCCAGGATCTCCGCGAAGAGCTCGGCCAGCTGACGCTCGGCCGGGCTCGAGGGAGCGACGTAGCCGCTGGGCGCCGGTTCGGCCTTCACCTGCCGTTCGATCCGCCCCCGGTGCTCGATCTCCCCCTCCACGGTCACCCGTCCCAGGTCACCGGTCCGGTAGATCCGGCCCGACGGGTTGTGCGGGATCGCCAGGAAGTCGGGGACGAACCGCTCGTCGGTCAGGTCGTCGCGGTTGACGTAGCCGGTGGTGAGCCCGATCCCGGCGATGCCGATCTCCCCGACCTCGCCACGACCCAGCGCCCGCCCCGGGTCCTCCGGATCCAGGATCACCGTCGCGTACGTGGGCAGCGGGACCCCGATCGTCTTGCGACGATCCGGATCCACCACGGTCCACGTCGCCGCCACCGTCGTCTCGGTCGGCCCGTAGACGTTCAGGAACCGCCGCCCCGGCTGCGACCACCGCACGATCAGGGCGGGCGGACACGCCTCCCCCGATACCAGCAGGAACCGCAGCGTCGGCACGGCGTCGTCGATCGTGGCCAGCAGCGTGGGCATGCAGCACATCGCCGTGATCCGCCGCCGGATGAGGAACCCGCGCAGGTCCGCACCCGTCGGTCTCGACCCCGTCGGCGCCGGCACCAGCGTGGCACCGACCATCCACGGCACCCAGATCTCCTGGACCGAGAAGTCGACCGCCATGGCCGAGCCCTGGTACACCCGATCGTCCGGCCGGTAGCCGTACACCGCCCCCGCCACCCGCACGAAGTTGTAGATGCTGGAATGCGACACGGCGACGCCCGTGGGGTCACCGGTCGACACCGACGGGTAGCTGATGAACGCCGGGCCGTCCACGAAACCTGTGTCGACGGGCAGGCGGCTCCCGTCCTGCGCGTCGATCTCGGCCGCGACGGCGTCGACGCACACCACCTCGACGTTCACGCCGTCGAGTCGCGAGCGCAGGTGCTCCAGCGAGAGCACCACGCTCACGGCCGCGTCGGACACGATGTACGCGATCCGGTCCGCCGGGAACTCGACGTCCAACGGCACGTAGGCCGCACCGGACTTGAGTACCGCCAGCATTCCCACGTACCCGTGCACCGCATCGTCGAGCAGCAACGCCACCCGCTCGCCGGCACCGACACCGAGGTCACGCAGATAACGGGCCAGCCGGTTGGCACGTGCGTCCAGCTCCGAGTAGGTCAGCGCCGCGTCCGCCACGTCCACCGCCAGGTGGCCGAAGCGGCCGACGTCGTGGAGGTCGTCGCAGCGCTCCTCGAACAGATGCTCCAGGCGTTGACCGGGGTGCCACCGGACGTCCTGGGAGTACCTGTCGTCGACGAGGACCACGTCGGACAGTTCCCGGGTGAGCCCGGTGTCAGGATGCCGATCGCGCAGCACGGTCGAACCTCCGCTCAGAACCGATGTCCGTCGAACCCGGTTTCCTCCCATTCACGCCGGCCGGTCCACAGCAGGGCGGACACATCCGCGCACTCGACCCACGACGCGACTCACCATCAACCGGGTAGGGCCGCGCAAACCGGCCATGCTCGAGCAAGCTGATCAATCCTCCTAGCGTGGGCCACCGGGCAGTGCGGACCGCGTCGTGACCCAAGAGCGAGCAACGCGGCATACAGCAGCTCCAGTTGCACCGAATGGCCCGCGTTGAGCCACGGCCGACCGGACCATGTGCCCGATTCATCGTGCACCGGAGACGCAACGTTTCGACCCGATTCATCTTTTCGCCCGATGTCCCCCTAGCGAGCGCGTTTGACTGCTCGAACGGGGGAACGGTGCGGAAATGGCGCAATGAATCGCAGATGAGCGGGTCGACGGGATGACACCGGCCCGGCGCGCTACGACAAGCGGGTGGACGACTCCAGCTCACTCCGTAATGGGCGCGGAACGGACGGCCCGGAAATCGAGCTGAGCGGGCACCGATCTTGCCCCGGAAGGATTGCTCTGTTCACCCGAATAAACAGCGGAATGCCGTCACTCCGCGTACGACGACGCCCGGTCGTCCCAACGGGACGACCGGGCGTAGGTGGGTTCGAGCGGGAGTGGTGACTCAGCCGATGAGGCCGAGCCTCCGCAACGTGCGTCGGATCGGGCCGCCGATCGGGCGGTAGGAGGAGCAACCGGTTGCACCACAGGCGCCGCAGTCGGTGCCCGACCGGTAGTGGTCGTGTGCTGCCTTCGCGTGACCACACGCACACGGCTCGACGACGGTGCGCCGCACCGGCGGAGCAGGCGGCGTGGCCGGTGCCGGCGGCGAACCGTGGCGCTGTGCCGGGATCGCCGTGCCGAGGTCCGGGACCGTCGGCATGCCCGTGGGAGGGGTCAGCACGGACGAGCCGGCAGAGTGTCGCCGGTCGCGCCGTGCGCTTCCGCTGGTCGGACGGCCCGATGCCGAATCCCCCATGAGGGTCCCTGCCCTTCGTCAGTCGATGACCCCGAGGGGCCGACCTCGCACTGTATGCGACGAGGGCGCCCGCCCGAGCACCACTAACTCTAGTGAATGAGGGAAGGTTACGGAGCCGTCGGTGACCGGTTAGTCAATGCGGTGAACGGACCACAGTGGTCCGAGCCCCGCTCAGTGGGCCCGAGGCCGGCCGCCCGCCTGGTCGGCGAGCATGCGCAGCCCGCTCAGCAGCCCGCCCAGCAGATCGCTCTCCCGGAAGGAGGCCAGCATGCTCATCACGGCGAGCTTGGCGCCACGGTCGGGGAGCCGCATACGCGCTCCGGCGCCGCTCAGCACCTCGACGACGCGCTGTCCCGGGCTGACCGCCACCAGCACGGCGTCGTTCGAACCCTCCAGCTGGTCGTGCAGCTCCGCGACCCGCGCGGTCGGGTTCGCACCGAGGTCTCCGAGATAGACGCTGAACCGCAGCCCGGTCTCGCGGCTGGCCAGGGTCAGCGCCTCGTCGAGCCGGCTGAGCTGGACGGGGGTGAACGGCTGGTCGGAGCGGGACGGCTCCTGATGGACCTCGGCGGCCGACACCCGGCCCGACGCCGTGACGACGGCGCCGAGGGGCAGGTCCTCGCTGTCGGGGACGGCCACGGCCGTACCCGTCCCACCGTGGTCGGTCGTGCCGCCCGGATGGGTGTTCTCACCAGCTGCCACGGGCACCTCCTCGTTCGAGACTGCTACGCGCCGGGCCGACGCCGTGCGCCTGGAGCGTCACCTGGTGGTCGTCGTCCACCGGCGGAAGCTGCGCGCCCTCCGGGTTGGCCGTCCACCACATCGGCTCGTGCGGCCAGGGCTGACCCGACCGGTACCGGGGGCGGCGAGCCATCCGCGGACCGACGACCAACAGGACGATGATCAGGTACAACCCGACCGGCGGCACCACGAGGTACAGAATCGTCTGCAGCACGCTCACGAGGGAAAACCTAGCTCACCACACCGACGGACGCCGACTCCCCCACCCGGCCGCCCGGTGCAGCTGCGCACCGAGGGCCAGCAGGAGCGCGTCGGCACCCGGACCCCCGACGAGCTGCACGGAGACCGGCAGCTCGGGACCGGTGCCGTCCTGCCCCCACGCCACGGGCAGGCTCAGCGCGGGCTGTCCGGTGAGGTTGTAGATCGCGGTGAACGGCGTGAAGTGCGTCTGCCGCTCGAAGTCCTGCGCGGGGTCGCCACCTGCGGTGAACCACCCGACCGGGCGGGGCAGCTGCGCGAGCATCGGCGTGAGCACGACGTCGACGGCGGCCTGCTCGGACACGACCCGGCGGGTCACGTCGATCACCCGCTGTGTGGCGGCGAGGTACTGCGGGCCGCTGATCGTGGTGCCACGATCACGCCACCACCGGGTCAACGGCGCCAGCAGCGGCTCGGCGGCGGGCGGCACGGGCTGCCCGTGCGCCAGCACCGCCCACAGCACCTCGAAGACGGGCCGGAGGTCGGTGGGGATGCCCGGGTCGAACTCCACCACCTCGTGACCCAGCTCGGCCAGCAGGGCCGACGCCCGCTCGTAGGCGGCCAGGCAGGCCGCGTCGACCGGGACGCCCGGCACCGGCGGGGCGGCGTAGCGCCCGACCCGCAGCCGCGACGGGGGCCGTCGCACGGCGGTCAGATAGCTGCCGGCCGGCGCCCCCAGCAGGTAGGTCTCGCCGGGAACCGGCTGGGCGAGCACGTCGAGCATCGCGGCGGCGTCCGCGACCGTGCGCGCCAGCGGGCCGGACACCGACATGCCGAGCGGGTCGCCGCCCACGGGGCCCCGCGACACCAGTCCTCGCGTGGTCTTGAGGCCGACGAGCCCGCACGCGGCGGCCGGGATCCGGATCGAGCCACCGCCGTCCGTGCCGTGGGCGAACGGGACGAGCCCCCCGGCCGTGGCCGCGCCCGCCCCACCCGACGACCCACCCGCCAGCCGGCTGGTGTCCCACGGTGTGACGGCAGGCGGTCGTCCCGCCGGCTCGGTGTAGGGCGGCAGCCCGAACTCCGGCGTGGCGGTCTTGCCCAGGCTGATCGTGCCCGCCGCCCGCAGCAACCGGGCCGAGTCGTCGTCGACCTCGGGGAGGTAGTCGGCGTACACGACGGAGCCGAACGTCGTGCGGACCCCGGCCGTCACCACGAGGTCCTTGATCGCCGTCGGGACGCCGAGCAGCGGGCGCCCGTCGCCGGCGCGCAGCGCGCGGTCCGCCTCCTCGGCCTGCGCGAGCGCCGCCTCCGGGGTGACGGTGACGAAGGCGCCGAGAACGCCGTCGAGCGCCTCGATGCGGCGCAGGTGGTGCTCCACCAGCTCGACGGCGGACAGCTCGCCGCGCCGCAGCGCCGCGGCCTGCTCCAGCGCCGTCAGGTCGTGCGGCTGGGATGCGTCCGGCTGTGTGGTCACGGCGCGGGCACCACGATCTCGTCGGCGCTGACCCACCGGCCGCCTGCCGACTCGATGGCCGGCAGCGCCGCCCTGACCTCGTCGAGGAGGTCCGGCACGAACACCAGTACCGAGTCGGGTCGGGCGTCGACCAGGTCGCCAGGGCCGATCACCGGGATGTCCGAGCCCGGGATGCGGGTGCCCTGCTTGGCCCGCGACGCGTCGGCGACTCCGGCGAGCAGCTCCCGGCCGACGCCCGCGCTGTGCAGCAGCGGCACCGACCGCGACGCTGCGCTGTACCCGTAGACCCGCCGACCTCGGCGCTGCTCGGCCACGAGCCAGTCGGTGAGCCGCGAGCTGCCGGCCCGTACCGCGTCCCCGAGCGCTGCGACCGCGGCAGGGTCGAGCACCCCGGCGGCGACCTCGCGGTCGGTGAGGGTCTCGAGCTGCTCCCGCGGCTCCGCACCGGCGCGACCCGCCACGAGCACGGTGCCGCCGTAGAGCGGGAACCGGAACGCCGCGAAGGCCGGGAGTCCCACCTCCGCCAGCATCCTGCGCATCACCGGCACCGAGTAGTAGGCGAAGTGGCCGTGCCGGACGGCGTTCCACTGGCCCTGCTCCAGGATCCCCGCCAGCGACTGGAACTGGACGAGCAACAGCCCGCCGGGAGCCACTGCCGCGGCACGGTCCCGCAGCGCGGCCGCCTGGTCGGCGGCGTGCATGAGCCCGAAACTGCAGTCGACCACCACGTCGGCGGGCTCGCCCGCGGGCGCCGGCCGGAGCCCGTGGCCGTGCAGCAGTGGGAGCCAGCTGCCCCCGTGCGGGCTGGGGAACTCGGCGACCGTCCCCGCCCGGGGCAGGACCTCGGCCGATGCCAGCCGCGCCACGGCGTCGGCGGCCTGGCGGGTGAGCGCGTCGGGCGCGACGCCCTGCGGGTCCTCCGGCACGTCCATGTCGTCGGCCAGCTGGGCGAGGCCGCACGCGGCACACAGCCACAGCCGCAACGGGAAGACGGGATCGGGCCCGGGGGCGTCGAACGGCGGGAAGAGCTCACTCGGGGGTTGCGGCCCGAGGTCCATGACGACGGTCCCGCGGTCGGAGCGGCAGAACCGGCAGCGGTGCGCGTCCTGCACGGGCGCCGACGCTACCGGTGGACTTCCGCGCGCACCGGCGCGGGTCGGGCGCGCGCCGCGAGCGCGGCCCGGTAGCGTGACCGCTCCGTTGATTCGTTCGTTTCGTCCGGTTGTCCCCCGATGTCGCGATACGGCCGGCCAAGGGAGGATCCGTTGCGCGATCTGGCACTTCCGGTCTCCGACCACCTCAACGTGCAGCTGCACGCCCTGGTCCCCGGCGGCGCGCACACCTACGCCAAGGGCGACGACCAGTACCCCGAGGACCTGGCCCCGATCATGTCCCACGGCCGCGGCGCCCACGTCTGGGACGTCGATGGCAACGAGTACATCGAGTACGGCTCCGGGCTGCGCTCGGTCAGCCTCGGACACGCCCACCCCCGCGTGGTGGAGGCCGTGCGCCGGGAGATCGGCCGCGGCACCAACTTCGTGCGGCCGAGCGTGGTCGAGCTCGAGGCGGCGGAGCGCTTCCTCGCCACCGTCCCGACCGCGGAGATGGTGAAGTTCACGAAGAACGGGTCCGACGCCACCACCGCGGCCGTCCGGCTGGCGCGTGCCGTCACCGGCCGTTCGCTCGTGGCCATCTGCCGTGACCAGCCGTTCTTCTCCACCGACGACTGGTTCATCGGCACCACCGCGATGTCGGCGGGCATCCCCGAGCAGCTCACCGTGTCGTTCCCGTACGCCGACCTCGACGCCACCGCCGCGCTGCTCGAGCAGCACGACGGCCAGGTGGCGTGCCTGATCCTCGAGCCGGCCACCCAGCAGGAGCCGCCGCCCGGCTACCTGGAGGGCATGCGCGCTCTCGCCGACCGGCACGGTGCCCTTCTCGTCTTCGACGAGATGATCACCGGCTTCCGCTGGTCGGAGGCGGGCGCCCAGGGCGTGTACGGGGTGGTGCCCGACCTGTCGACGTTCGGCAAGGCGCTGGGCAACGGGTTCGCCGTCTCGGCGCTCGCCGGCAGGCGGGAGGTCATGGAGTGGGGCGGGCTGCGCCACGACCGCGAGCGCGTGTTCCTCCTCTCCACCACCCACGGGGCGGAGACGCACTCGCTCGCGGCAGCCATGGCCGTGATGGACACCTACACGCGGGAGGGGACGGCGGCACGGTTGCACGCCCTCGGCGAGCGGCTCGCCGCCGGCGTGCGGGAGGCGGCGGCCGGGATGGGGGTGGCCGACCACGTGCTCGTCCGGGGCCGGGCGAGCAACCTCGTCTTCGCCACCCTCGACGAGGACCTGAGGCCGTCTCAGCCCTACCGCACCCTGTTCCTGCGCGGGCTCATAGCCGGCGGAGTCGTCGGGCCGTCGTTCGTGGTGAGCAGCGCCCTCACCGACGACGACATCGACCGCACCGTCGAGGTGGTGTCGCAGGCGTGCGCGGTCTATCGCAAGGCGCTCGACGCCGGGGACCCCTCGCCGTGGATGGGCGGCCGTCCGGTGCGGCCGGTGTTCCGCCGCCTCGTCTGACCGCTCAGGCGGGCAGCCGGACGCGCGCGAGCACGGCGCGGTGGTCGCTGCCCTCGATGTCGATCACCTCGAAGCCGGTGGTGGCCGCAGCGGCCGGGACGAAGACGTGGTCGATCTGGATGCCGCGCCACCGTGCGCCCGAGGCGGGGTAGGTGCCCACCAGGCCCTTCCCGGTGCCGGCCGCTGCGCTGCGACACGTTCCGACCGCGGCCCGGAGCGGCGCATGGTCGAGCGTGGCGTTGAAGTCACCGACCACGATCGGCTCCACAGGACCGTGGCACCACTGCTCGACCAGCGCGAGGTCCCGCCGCCACCGGTCGGCGCGCCGCCGTCCCATCGGTGCGGTGGTGTGCACCGCGAAGAGGCTGCGCCGCCCCAGTACGCCACCCGTGGCCTCGAGGTGGCGCACCCGCATCCCCGACCCGGACCGGACGTGGACGTCCCCGACCGTCGAGGCGGCCAGCAGCGTGACGCCCTGTGCGTCCTTCGTGCCCACCGCGGTGGACACCCACGAGCGGTAGCCCAGCATCTCCACCTGCGGCATCAGCTTGTCCCGGAAGTCCGCGCCCGCTTCCGGGAGCACGACGAAGTCCGGGGCGCGCGCCGCGATGAGGGTGGCCAGCTGACCCGTGTCGGCCTGACCCCTGAGCACGTTGAACGACAGGATCGTGAGGTCGTCCGGACCTGCCGGCGGCGCCGGTCGACGGACTGCACGTCCGGCGACGGCGCCAGCGCCGGCCAGTGCCACCGCGGCGAGCGACGCCGCCGCCGGGCGGGAACGCGGGCGCGTGGCGAGCAGTGCGGCGGCAGCCAGCGCCGAGGCGGAGACGTGCGGGCGGAACGCGGCGATGTCGACGAAGGGGAACCGGTGGTCGAGCCGGAGCCGGTCGGGGAGGATCACGCCCGCCGCCGCACCGGCCAGTGTCACCGCGGCCCCGATGCGAAGTCTGCGTCCTACGAGCATGGCTGGCGATCCTTCCCGATGTCGGCACCGGGGGAACGGACGGGTCGATGCCCTGGTTCCGGGACCGGACCCCGGGTGCCGGTCAGGCGCTCTCGCGCTGGTCCCGCTCGACCATCCGGCGGACGCGGTCGATCAGCTGGGTCCGGTCGGAGGAATGGGCGACCTCGATCTCCAGTGGAGCAGCGTCGGGCCGGGTGTAGGTGACCGTCAGGGTTCCCCCGCGGCCGAGCAGCACCATCCAGTCGTGGATCTTGCTGACCAGCAGGGCGAGCGTGTCGCTGCCGACCGCGACGACCACGGTGTCCGCGACCGAGCCCGTGCCGTCCGGGGTCGACGTGACGTCGACGAGGCCGCGGAAATGACCTGCGCGGTTGAGCCACGCGCTGAGCGCGCAGGCATCCGCCTCGTCGGCCAGCCGGATCGCCGCCTGGGGCGCGTCACGCATGCGCGCACATCGACTCGACGAGGACGTGCCGGTGCACCGGGCGCACGGCCCGGTGATGGATGTGGGGACTCCGCACTGCGCTCCTCGATGCTCGTAGCTGATCAATTACATAGTCCTCCGGCCGCGTTGATCTGTTACCGGAGTTAGGCGCTCTCCGGGTCGTGATCCGGCACGCGGGCGGCGTCGACGAGCTGCTCCCACGTCAAGCCGCTGCTCAGGGCCAGTGCGAACAGGAGCTGACCGGTCATCCAGGTCTCGTAGCCGGCACGGTGTCGTCGCTCACCCGGCTGGATGTGGGGCGCATGGAGCCCCGCGTGGGTGGCGAGCCGGCTCAGCCCGTAGCCGCCGGGCAGCCCCGGCCAGACGCGCCTGGCCAGCCGAGCGGTGTCCAGGACGAGCGACGGGCGCCACGCGGGCAGGTGGGCGGCGATGACCCGCAGTTCGACCGCCGCGTTGTGCGCCACGAGTACGCGCCCCCTGATCGAGGCGTGGACCTCGTCGGCGACGCGGGCCCAGCCCGGGCACGCGAGGACGTCGCTGTTGCGGATGCCGTGGACGTCGTGGGTGACGCGCGGCGTGATCGGGCGGGTCGGGCGGACCAGCCAGACCCGCATGCTTGCCTCCCGCACGACGGCGGCGGGCTCGATGGGCAGTACGGCGATGTCCACGATCTCCGGCGGTTGCTGCCCGTTGCCCTGCACATCGACGACGGCGAGCTGCTGATCGGCCAGAGCGGTGGGAGTGCTCAAGTACACGCGAAGATCTCCGATGGGGTCCGACCGGGGCCGGGACCATGGGGGTGCCGGGGGTCGCTGACGTTCGTGCACCTGGCGGCCCCGGGTGGGTGCCCGGCTCGCTCGGCGGCTCGTCGAGGCCCGCGGCGACGACGGCGCGTTCGGTGCTTCTGCATCATTGCGTGACCGGCCGACCACGCTTCGATGTACCCCATTCACTTTCGGGTCACCTTCGCGTCGCTATGGTCGGCACGTCAGGTCTGTCTGTCGGCCGCCTCACGTTCGTCGCCCCGGACAAGGTCCGGTGGCACGCTGATTCGTACTTCACGAGCCAGGGGGAAGACATGACACGGACTCCGCAGGAGATCTTCGCGCAGCACGGCGCCGCGCTGGGCGCAGCCGACATCGACCGGATCGTCGCCGACTACAGCGACGACGCCGTCTTCATCACTCCCCGCGGCGTCCGGCACGGGAAGGACGGCGTCCGCGAGGGCGTCACCGAGCTCCTCGCCGACCTTCCGGACGCGAAGTGGGACATCCCGGTCACGCTCTTCGGGAAGGACGTCCTGTTCATCGAGTGGAGCGCGGTGTCCGGTTCCCGGCGGGCCCGGGACGGCGCCGACACCTTCGTCTTCGAC
This sequence comes from Pseudonocardia xinjiangensis, assembly GCF_012911925.1. Taxonomy (GTDB): domain Bacteria; phylum Actinomycetota; class Actinomycetes; order Mycobacteriales; family Pseudonocardiaceae; genus Pseudonocardia; species Pseudonocardia xinjiangensis. The sequence continues at coordinate 41,726 of NZ_JAAXKY010000014.1, forward strand.
GGCGACCGGATCCGCGTGCACACCGTGCGCTACACCCTCGAGAGCACTACCTGACGCCGCCACCGCCCGCGACCGCAGCCAGGTACCGATCCTCGGCCGTGTAGTCGAGCAACGGTCCGAAGAAGTCGTCGTCGGCCCCCGGGAGGGCGCCCGCCTCCGCACCGCTCGCCACGGCCACGAGCCACTCGACCTCCTCGGCTACGGTGGCCGCATAGTCACCGGCCGGCGTGTACCCGAGGTCGATGGCCGCGGTCATGTCGAGCACGATCGGATGGGGCGCCTCCCAGGGATGCCGGCCCAGTGCCTGGTCGGCATCGTCGTCGAGCAGCACCTCGTCCCACCGGTGACCGAGCTGCCGGGCGATCGTGCGGGCGATCTCCAGTGCGCTCGGCGCATCGGGATCGGCACTGTTGAGGATCCGCCGGCCCGGCTTGGCCGCCACCACCTCGATCAGGGCGGCGATGTTCGCCGCGGCCGTCGTGTGGTCCACCCCCGCGCCGCGGTGCGCGAGGAAGACGGCCGGACGCCGGTCGAGCACCCGCTTGACGAACATCCACTCGCGCGCCCGCGCCGCGCCGGCACCATGGATCTTGGAGGGCCGGACGACGGTGACGGGATGGCCGCTGTCGAGCAGCACCTGCTCGGCCGCCACCTTGTTCGCGCCGTAACCCTCGCGGGACATGTGGTCGCCGCCGCCCGGGGCCATCGTGGGCTGCGTCTCGCGGATCGGCCCGTCGAACCGCGGTGCGGTGTCGGAGTTGGTGTGGTGGCCCGCGGCGTCGGCGTACACGGCCTTGCTCGAGATCATCACGGTGGAACCGGCCTCGCCCAGCATCGGCAGCAGCAGTGCCGCGTCGTCAGCGGTGTAGCAGATGCAGTCGACGAGCAGGTCGGCACCGTCCCCGAGAGCGGCGGCCAGCTGGGCCGGGTCGTCGCGTTCCGCCGCGACGAACCGGGCGCCGTCGGCGGCGACGTCCGCCGGGAGGTGGGCCGGGTCGCGCCCGGTGAGATCGACCTCCCAGCCGGCGGCCAGCAGGCGACGGGCGGTGGCCCGCCCGATGAGACCGGTACCACCGATGATCACGGAGCGGGGCATCGCAGGACCGTACTCCCCCGGCCGTACTGCGCGGGCCGCTCCAACTACACGGTGGTCCGCCAGCTGTACCGGTGCTCGGGCCGCCCGGTGGTTCCGTACCTCATGGCCACGTCGGCGCGGCCCTCCTCGGCCAGCGTGGCGAGGTAGCGCTGGGCGGTGGCCCGGGAGATGCCGAGGTCCGTGGCGACCTCGGCCGCGGTGGCCGGCTGGTCGGCGGTGCGGAGCCGATCGGCGACGAGGCGGGCGGTGACGGGCGACTGCCCCTTGGGGGTGGGCGGCCGGTCGCCCTGGCGGAGGGCGGCGAGGGCGCGGTCGACCCCCGGCTGGCCGAGGTCGCCGGCCCCGGGCGACAGGACCTGCCGGTACTTCGCGTAGGCCCCCAGCCGCGCCGCGAGCAGGCCGGCGGTGAACGGCTTGACGATGAAGTTCACGGCTCCGGCGGTGAACGCTCCCCGGACCGTCGCCGGGGAGGCGTCGGCGCTGACGATCATGACGTCGCACGAGAGCTCCGCGGCGACGGACAGTCCCGGCCGGTCCGGCAGATGGTTGTCGAGCAGGACCAGGTCCGGCGCCGATCCGGCCACCAGCTCGAGCGCCTGGGCTGCCGTGTGCGCCGTGCCCAGCACGGCGAACCCCGGGACCGTCGTGACGAAGCGGGCATGCAGGTCCGCCACCCGGAAGTCGTCGTCGACCACGACCACCCCGAGCGTCACGGCGCCACCGCCTCTCGCGCCTCGAGGACGTGCGGTAGCTGCGCGACGAACACCGTCATCGCACCGTCCCCGCCGGGATGGGTGATCTCGACGCCACCGCCGAGGCTCGCCGCCGTGCTGCGGACGATCGCCAGCCCCAGGCCGCGGCCGGCACCACGGCTCGTGACGCCGTCGGTGAAGATCCCGGCGCGGCGCTCCGGAGGGATCCCGTCGCCGGTGTTGGCGACGGAGATCACGAGGTCGTCGTCGTGGGAGAGCAGGTCGATCACCACCCTGGCCGGTCGCTCACCGGCCTCGTGCGCCGCTTCCAGCGCGTTGTTCACCAGGTTGCCGAGCACGGTGACGACCTCCACGGGCGCTGTCAGCTTCCGCGGGACCCAGCTGTCCTCGGCCAGCACCAGCTCCACGCCGAGCTCGGCGGCCTCGGACATCTTCCCGGCGAGGAAGGCGCGGATCGTCGCGGGGGCGATGGCGTCGCTGTCGTCGGCGATGAGGACGTCCGGTGCTCCCAGCAGCGCGTCCACGTACTCGACGGCGTCGGCCGGCGCGGCCGTGTGCAGCAGCCCGTGCACGGTGTGGAGGCGGTTGGCGAACTCGTGCCGCTGCGCGCGCAGGGCCTGGGTCATCAGCCGGACGGCGGTCAGCTCGCCGGTGAGGTTCTCCACCTCGGTGCGGTCGAACACCGTGATCACCGAGCCGAGCGGCCGCTCGCCGTGCTGCACCGCGCGGTGGGTGACCACCAGGACGCGGTCGCCGACGGTGGCCACCGAGGTCTTGCCCGTGCGGTCGTCGAGGACCCGGCGCAGCGGCCCGGGCAGCTCCAGGTCGAGGAGTCGCCGCCCGCGCTCCAGCCGCGGGTCGACCAGCCGCAGCGCCTCGGAGTTGGCCATCGTCACCACTCCGTCGGGATCGAGGGCGATGACGCCGTCGGACACCCCGAACAGGACGGCCTCCCGCTCGCGTACGAGCTCGGCCAGGTCGGACGGCTCCAGTCCGAAGGTGCGGCGTTTCAGCAGCCGGGTCAGCAGCAAGGTGGCGCCCACCCCCGTCAGCAGGGCCGCCCCCAGGAACAGCGCCGTCCGCGACAGCAGGCTGCGCAGGGCGGTGGCGATGTCGCTGGCGTCGAAACCGACGCTGATCTCCCCGACGATCACGTGGTCGGCGGTGCGCAGCGGCACCTTGCCCCGCGCCGAGAGGCCGAGGGTGCCCTGCTCGATGTTGGTCACCTCGCGCCCCTGCAACACCTCGGCGGGGCTGGTGCTCACGGTCTTGCCGATCTGGTCCGGTGCCGGGTGCGCGAGCCGGATGCCGTTGTCGTCGGTGATCACCACGAACAGCGCACCCGTGGCCGCCTGCGCGGCCAGGGCCCGTTCCTGGACGGCCTGCTGGTCGCGGCGGGCGACGGCGTCGGCCAGCCCGGGCGAGGCGGCGAGGGTGTGGGCCACGTCGAGGGCGCGCTGCTCGAAGCGCTGCTCCAGGCTCTGGTCGAGCTGCCAGGCCTCGAGGCCGAACCCGAGGCCGACCACGGCGAGCAGCACTCCCACCTGGAGCAGCAGCATCTGCCGGGTGAAGGGCAGCACGCGACGGCGGCGGGACGTCCGGGACGGTTGCTGCGCTGCGACCACCGGACGAGCCTACGACCCCTGGTGAGCGAAACGCGCAAAACCTCGGCTATGCGCAGAGCGCGGGTAACCGTCACAAGCGTGACGTGCCCCACGGCGCTTCCTATGTTCCTGGGCACGCACCGGCGCCGACGAGCAGGGCCGGACATCTCGAAGGCGAGACGCGCATGGAACATCTCATAGAACTGGCGAACGCCACCAAGAGGTTCCCGAACGGGAAGGGCGGCATCCACACCGCCATCCGCGACGTGACCCTCACCGTCGAACCGGGTCAGTTCGTGGCGGTCGTCGGACCCACCGGCTGCGGCAAGTCCACCACCCTGTCCCTGATCTCCGGCCTGCAGCCGCCGTCGGTGGGCACGGTGAAGGTCAACGGCAAGGACGTCGACGGCGTGCCCGACGGCGTCGGCTACATGTTCCAGGCCGACGCGATGCTGCCCTGGCGCAGCGTGCTGGCCAACGTGGCCGCCGGCCCGATCTGGCGGGGCGTCGAGAAGTCGCAGGCCCGCGACCGCGCCCGCGACTGGATCGCCCGCGTCGGGCTGGAGGGCTTCGAGGGCTACTACATGCACCAGCTGTCCGGTGGCATGCGCAAGCGCGTGGCGCTGGCGCAGACGCTGGTCAACGAGCCGTCGATCCTGCTGATGGACGAGCCCTTCTCCGCGCTCGACGTCCAGACCCGGGCGCTGATGCAGCAGGAGCTGCTGCGCCTGTGGGCCGGCACGAACGCGGCGGTGGTCTTCGTGACCCACGACCTCGAAGAGGCGATCGTGCTCGCCGACCGGGTCGTCGTCATGACCGCGTCGCCCGCCCGCATCAAGGCCGTCTACGACGTCGGTCTGTCCCGGCCGCGTGACGTCGAGGAGCTCCGGATCACCACCGAGTTCATCGACGTCTACCGCAGCATCTGGTCCTCGCTCTCGGCCGAGGTCGACATCGCCAGGAAGGTGCCCTCCCGTGTCGCTTGACACCTCCGCCGTCCTCCACAGTGGACCCGACGGGCCCCGCTCCGACCAGGACCCCGGCGACGACCTGAGCGCCGTGCACCGGGCGCGGCGCCGGCACGCCGGCGTGGTCTGGTCCCTGCGGCTCGTCGTCCTCGTGGCCGTGTTCGGGGCGTGGGAGGTGCTGGCGACCTACGTCATCGACCCCTTCTACTACTCCAAGCCCAGCCTGATCGTCGTCCGACTGTTCGAGTGGTTCACCGTCGGAACCTCGAAGGGGTCGATCTGGTCGAACATCAGCGTCACATTGCAGGAGGCGGTCTACGGCTTCGTGCTGGGCGCGATCCTCGGGGTGATCCTCGGCATCCTGCTCGGCCGCGCCCGCCTGCTCGCCGAGGTGCTCCAGCCGTTCATCCAGGCCCTCAACGCCGTGCCGCGCATCGTGCTCGCCGCGCTGTTCATCATCTGGTTCGGGCTCGGCATGGAGTCGAAGGTCGCCACGGCGCTGGTGCTCGTCTTCTTCCCGGTCTTCTTCAACGCCTTCCAGGGGGCGCGCGAGGTCGACCGCAACTTCGTGGACAACGCCCGCATCCTGGGGGCGAGCCGCGTGCAGATCCTGTGGTCGATCGTGGTGCCGAGCGCCACGTCGTGGATCCTCGCGTCGCTGCACACCGCGTTCGGCTTCGCCCTCATCGGCGCCATCGTCGGCGAGTACGCCGGCGCGTCCAAGGGCATCGGTCTGCTCATCTCCACCGCCCAGGGCACCTTCGACTCCGCAGGCATCTACGCCGGAATGATCCTGTCGACCGTGCTGGCCCTGCTCGCCGAGGTGATCCTCGGCGGCGCCGAGAAGCGGCTCCTGCGCTGGCGCCCGCCGTCCCAGGCGACCACCACCGCCGGCATCTGACTCCCCCACCGCCTCCGAAGGAGCACAAGCATGTCCCGCACCATCCGTAGCACTGCCGCTGCGGCCGCCGTCGCCGCCGTCGCGGTGTCCGTACTGGCCGGCTGCCAGACCCTGCCGAGCGCGTCGTCCGGCGGGGAGGACCCCACCAACGTCTCCATCATGGTCGGCGGCCTGGACAAGGTGATCTACCTGCCCGCCGAGCTCACCGACCGGCTCGGGTACTTCAAGGAGCAGGGACTCACCGTCGACCTCCAGTCGCAGCCGTCCGGCGCCAACGCCGAGACGGCACTGGTCGCCGGTCAGGTCGACGGGGTCGTCGGCTTCTACGACCACACCATCGACCTGCAGACGAAGGGCAAGTGCATCCGCTCCGTCGTCCAGTTCGCCAACGTGCCCGGCGAGGTCGAGATCGTGGGCAACAACGCGGGGATCGGTAGTACGGCCGACCTCACGGGCAAGAAGCTGGGCATCACGAGCCCCGGATCGTCGACCGACTTCCTCACCCAGTACCTCGCGGGCAAGGCCGGCGCCACCACCGACGCCTACACGACCGTCACGGCGGGAGCGGGCGCGACCTTCATCGCCGCCCTGGAGAACGGCGGCATCGACGCCGGCATGACGACGGACCCGACGGCCCAGCAGATCAAGGAGAAGGGCACCGGGAAGATCCTGCTCGACATGCGGACCGAGGACGGCACCCGCGCGGCGCTGGGCGGCCTCTACCCCGCGAGCTCGATGTACATGGACTGCAGCTACGTCGACGCCCACCCGGGCACGGTGCAGAAGCTGGCCAACGCCTTCGTCAAGACCCTCGGCTACATCAACTCCCACTCCGGCGCGGAGATCGCCGCGCAGATGCCGGCCGACTACGCCGCAGGCAGCGGCGGCGTGCCCAGCTACGCGGCCGCCATCGACGCCAGCAAGGGCATGTTCAACTCCACGGGCGTGATGGACGCCGAGGGTGCGAAGAACGTGCTGCAGGTGCTCAGCCAGTTCAACCCGAACGTCAAGGGCAAGGCCGACAGCGTCGATCTCACCAAGACCTACACCACCGACTTCACCACGAAGGTGGCGCGCAGCTGACCTGAGCCCGTCGGGGTCCGGCCGGTCACAGCAGGTCGCTGCGGCTGAGCACCCCCACCAGCCGGTCGCCGTCGACGACAGGCACCGTGCGCATCCCCCGGTCGGCGACCAGAGCCCGCGCCTCGCCGACGGTCGCGCCGGCGTCGACGGTGATCGGCGCCCTCGTCATGACGGCGTTGACCGTGGTGTGCGCGGACCGGCCGGCCAGCGGGTCGGCCAGGATGTCCGCCTCGCTGATGATGCCGACCAGCCGGTTCTCACCGTCGACGACGGGCAGCGCGGAGTGCCGGTGGTGCAGCATCACCTCAGCGGCCACCGCGACGCGTTCCGCCGAGCCCACGGTGATCACCTCGCGCGTCATCACCTCCTGCACCGGCGTGGCAGCGACCGGAGGCGGCCCGGTACGACGCCTCTGTTCCAGGGCGAACAGGGCGTCCTCCGGCTTGTCCCGGCCACCGAAGAGTCGGCGCTGGCCGGTGCGGAGGCTGCCCAGGTCGAGGTGTCGCAGCAGGTCGCCACGGGTGACCACACCGACCAGCCTGCCGCCCTGCACGACCGGCATCACCCGCAGCTCGCCGTGGCTGCGCAGGCGCTGCGCCACCACCGACACGTTGGCCGTGGGCGACATCGACAGCACGTCCGGGCTCATGATCTCCTCGACGCGCACCCGCCCGTCGGCCTCCGCCCCCTCGGCGTCGTGCTCCTCGCGGAAACGCAGGACGTCGAGCAGGCTCACCATGCCGACCAGCCGGAACGACGGGCTGACCACTGGCAGGGCGCTGAAACCGAACCGCGTCATGCGTTCGACGACCGCCGACAACGGCTCGTCGGAACGCACCGTGACGACGCGGGATGTCATGAGGTCTCGAACGAGCGGCGCCATTGATCAACGGTAGCGGCTCCGAACCCGCCGTAGCGCGCAAAAATCAGCGGCCTACCTCCGCCGGGAGTCCTTGACGAACACGATCCCGTCGACGCCTGCGACGTGGGCCGGATCGAGCGGGGCGTACCCGAACCAGGGGGACACCCGGGCCGCGGGCGTCACGTCGGCGAGGACGAAGGCCAGCCGGTGGGCGTCGACGAGGTAGCGCTCCTCCGGCAGCGCGTACAGCAGCCCTTCGATGGTGTCCGGCGGCGGCGCGTCCACTCCCTGGTGGCGAATCGTGCCGAGGGCGGTGGCGAGGAAGGCGTACTCCTCGCCCAGGTGGGCGTTGACGATCGCGCCTGCGCTCCACCATTCCATCGGCAGGCCGCCCAGCCGCATCGAGCTCTTGTCCCGCTGCAGATGCGCGTTGTGGGCGAACACCAGCGCCGGCCCCCGTTCGGCGAGGGCGAGCAGGTTGGCGGCCATCATCGAGGCCCGCAGACCCAGCAGCCGCGCCATACGGCCCGGCGACGTGTCGGCCATCCAGAAGTGGTAGCTCAGCAGCCCGGTGGCGGTGCGGCCGTACAGGCGGGCCCGGTGCCAGTCCTCCCGGGAGGACGTCGCGATCAGGTGTGGCGTCTGCGCGTCGAGCAGGGCAACCAGGTCGTCGGCGAGCAACCGCAGCTGTTCGGCGTCGGTCGTCCGCCCCCCGGACCGGGACGGGTCCATCATCGCGGCGGGCTCGATCCACCGGTCGTCGGCGCCGAGCAGGCGGTCGAGCGCGTCCGCGGTGCAGGGCAGCAGGTCGGCGTCCAGCCTGGCGGCGAGACAGGCGTGGAGTGCGATGAGGGCCTGCCGTGGGCTCGCGGCGCCGGTGATCTCCAGCGGGCCGTCGAAACCGGCGAAGCGCACCTGCTCCGACGCGGGCCGGCCGTCGTTGTACGCGCGCATCCAGCGCACCAGCTCACGGTTGGCCGCCGACGCGCCGAACCCGTGACTGAAGCCGCGCGCCATGACATCGTCGAGGTTGCCGGTGCCCGAGGTGACGTAGTCGTCCACGACCAGGCCCATCATGCAGTCGCTCTCGATGGCGATCGTCCGGTAGCACTCCTGCTCGACGAGCTGCCGGAAGAGATCGTTGCGCACGTCGAGCAGATCGTCCTCGCCGTGGGTGGGCTCCCCCAGGGCGAGCAGCCGCGGCCTGCCCGGGAGCAGCCCCATCGCGGCAGCAGGGTCGACGGCATGGGCGGCGTCTGAGATGACAGCAGTCATACCGGTGAACGGTATCGTTGAACCGCCCGTTGAAACTTGTCGCCGATTCCGGCAGAGCAATTGCGCAGAACCTTCAAAGGAGTGGACAGGTGAGGCCGGTTGACCTGGCACGATCACACGGTCTGTCCACCCAGGCGGTCCGGAACTACGAGGCGGCCGGCATCCTTCCGGCCGCCGAACGCACCCCGCACGGCTACCGCACCTACACGTCGCTGCACGCGCAGGCGCTGCACGCCTTCCTCGCCCTCGTGCCCGGACACGGCCACCAGACGGCCACGTCGATCATGCAGGCGGTCAACCGGGACGCCACCGAGGACGCGCTCCGGCTCATCGACGAGAGCCACGCCCAGCTTCTCGACGACCGCCGCACCCTGGAAGCCGTCGAAGCCGCTGTCGGTGACCTCGAACCCCTGCCGCCGGAACGCGGCGAGATGTTCGTCGGCCCGCTGTCGAGAAGGCTCGGCGTCCGCCCGGCGACCCTGCGCAAGTGGGAACGTGCCGGCGTGGTCCAGCCGCGCCGCGACCGGCAGACGGGCTACCGGGTCTACAGCGCGGCCGACGTGCGCGACGCCCTACTGGCCCACCAGCTCAGGCGGGGTGGCTACCTGCTGGAACAGATCGCCCCGCTGATCACCCAGGTCCGTTCCGCCGGCGGCGTCGCACCGCTCGAGTCCATGCTGGGCGACTGGCGGGCCCGCCTCTCGGCCAGGAGCCGCGCGATGCTCAGCGGCGCTGCCGCGCTGGACGCCTACCTCGCTGCTGGCCCGTGCCGTGCCCGCGCCCGATGATTCTCACCGCAGAAGCGGGTCTGACCTACTGACCACGCTTCGGCACGAGATGAGAGGTTGCGGGCCATGATTGAGCTGACGCTCGAACGGTACGGCCAGGCGTTGATGGACCAGACCGCGCAGTTCGCTGAGACCGTGCGCCACGCGGCGGCAGATGCACCAGTACCGACGTGCCCGGAGTGGACCTTGAGCCAGCTCGTGGAGCATGTCGGTCAGACGCAGCACTGGGTTGCCTCGATCGTGGAGAAGCGGGTGTCCGACCCGTCGCAGATCCCCACGTCGTTCGCGGCACTGCCCGCCGACCAGGACGCATGGCCGTCATGGCTGGCCGATGGCGCATCGCTGCTGGCCGCGGCCTGCGTCGATGCCGGCCCGGACGCGCCGGTGTGGAACCCGGCGGGTGACGCTCGGTCGGGGACACGGTTCTGGCTGCCTCGCGTCCTCGCGGAGACGATCATCCACCGCGCCGATGCAGCCGCCACCGCGGACGTGGCCTACCAGCTCGACGCCGAGCTCGCCGCCGGCGCAGTCAGCGACCACCTGGCGATGATGACCTCGCCGGGATGGGCGGCTCAGCGGCCGGACTCCGCCGAGGCGCTTCGCGGCAGCGGGCAGACGTTGTACCTGCACGCCGACGACGAGCCGAGCCTTGGTGAGGCCGGCCGGTGGTTCATCGAACGTGGCGCCGAGGGAGCGACGTGGCACCAGCGCCCCGGCGTAGCGGACGTCACGGTCCGCGGGCCGGCGACCTCGTTGCTGCTCATGCTGACCAGGCGTCGGTCGATCTCCGCGGCGCTGGACGACAGCCTGCACGCTTCAGGCGACCTCGACCTGTTGACCCACTGGGTCGACCACACCGCCCACCAGGCCGGGTAGGCCGCGGGCACCTCGTGCGGCAGTCATCCGGCCTAGGCACGGGTGCGAGTGCGCTCTTACGCGGCGAGGTGCAGGAGTGGTTGTCGGCGGGGTCTTCGCTGCGGGTCGATCCAGGCCGGGGGGATCAACTCGGGGAGCCCGTCGCGGATCCGTACTTCCCACTCGGAGTGATGCTGCAGACGGTGGCAGGCCCGGCACAACATCACGCAGTTGTGCAAGGCCGTGTCGCCACCGTCCTGCCAAGCCTTGATGTGGTGGACCTCGCACCACGACGGCGGTCGCCCGCACCCGGCGCACCCGCGGTCGCGGGCGGCGATGGCGCGGCGCAGACCATCGGGGATCGTGCGGGTGACCCGCCCGACGTCGAGCGGCTGACCCTTCCCGTTCAACACCACAGGCACGACCGCGGCATCACAGGCCAACATCCGCAACGACTCCGGCGAGAGAGTGCCCCCGAAGTCCAGGCAGGCGGCGCGGGCCCGGTTCTCCAGGTCTTCGAGCCGGATCAGCACGCTCAGGTGTGGACGGCGCCCGCCGCACTCGGGCACATCGCCGTGGTCGAGCACGTAGCCACACACGTCGGCGAGCGCGTCGGCCTGGCGTTGCGCGGTACTGCGGTGCTCGTCGCCGGTGACGGGTCGGGCGTGGGCGTCGATCACGGTGGCAATGGCATCGAACATCGCCGCGTCATCGAACTGGCCTTTGAGCGTGCCGCCGGGCTTGCCGCGGTGGCGGAGCACGTGCAGTTCGTTGACCAGGGCGGGTGGACGGTCGTCGGGCTCGGCGCCGTCCTCGTCAAGGGCCTCGACCAGTGCGGTGCCCCAGGTCTGCAGCTCCGAGGGGGTGTAGACACTCGCCTTCTCCGCAAGCTGCGCTTCGGCACCCGCCCACACCTCGGGCGTGAGCCGCTCCGCGGCCGGGCTCGCCAACACCCGGGCGATCACCGCGACGTGCCGCAAACCCGTCTGCCCGGCGACGAACACCTCGGCCGTAGCCGCCAACCGGGCGGGCAGCGCGGTGCCGTCGAGGCTCACCCGCGGGCACACCTGCTCGGCGGCGACCACCCGCTGCCGGGCCTCGAACCGCTCCCACCCGAGCAAATCCCCCAACGCCGCCGGAGTCGACTTATAGCCGCGCTCGGCGAACGTGCCCCGCCGCTCCAGAGCCGCCACGGTGGCAACGACGACCCGGTCCAGCCGCCTGCTGGTGCCCTCGCACAAGGTGAGAACAGACAGCAGGTCGTCGTCGGTGGCGCCGGTCTCAGCGGCCGCGGACAGCGCGTCGATCACCTCGACCAGGAGGCGGTGGGTGGTGGTGAGCGGGCTGTCCGACACCCCTCCATCATACTCGAACACATGTTCGAATCGATGTTCGTCGTCGCAGGTCAACGGCCGTTCAGCGCTCGCGACCGACCCTCGCATCGAACGGCGGCCGTGCTGGCGGCGCGAGGCTCGGTGCGGCGCCCGGTGCCCCCACACCGCCGGGTCGGATGCACTGTTGCCGTTCGGCAGCAGCCTCCCAGTGATCACAACCTCGGCCCATGACGGCAGACCCGCGCTTGAGACTGGGCGGGTCGGCCGAGGGCGCACCTCGGCAGCGCCCGATAAGCGCAGCATCGAACAGCGCCCGCCACAGCGACGAGCCGAAGGGCCACGACCGGCGCCGGAGGAGAACGGCGCCGGCTACTCCGCCCTCTTGAGGTAGCGGTCCAGCTCGTCGAGAGTCATCCGCTGCCGGCGGAGCGGCTCGGAGGCGTCCAGCGCCACTGCGTGGAGACCGCCGAGGAACAGCTCCAGTTGCTGGTCGATCAACAGCCCGTTCAGCTCGGCGCCGATGACGGGCAGCGGGCGGGACAGCTTGATGACGCCGAGCATGATGTCGATGGGGGTGACCCCCTGGCGGAGCTGCCCCTCCTGCTGGGCGGTGCTGACGAGCTGCTCCATCCGCTCGAAGAGCTGGTTGCGCCTCACCTTCAGCACTCCCCCCTCGCCGCGCATGTCCTCCTCCAGGCCGGAGGCCAGCACCGGCATGAAGCCGCCGACCCGAAGATCCACCATGCGGCGTATGAGCTGCGCCAGCGCGCCCCAGGCGTCCGGATGCTCGGCGGTGGCGCGGTCCAGCTCCTCACCGACCAGCGCCATGTTCTCCATTGCGACGTGCTGGACGAGCGTGTGACGGTCGGGAAACCGGCGGTAGAGGGTGGCGATGTTGACGCCGGCGCGGCGCGCGATCTCCTCCAGCGACGCGTGGATGCCCTGCTCGAGGAAGACCTCGCGGGCCGCGATGATGATCTGCTCGCGGTTGCGGCGAGCGTCCGCCCGCAGCCGGGTCGCGCTCTCGGCCAACCGGCACCCATCTCCTCAAAATCTGCAGGGAACCCCTTCGTTTGTGCTAGCTTACTCGACGCAGCAACCGCAGGGTTTACCTTCACTTATGAGGGAGAGGTTGATGTCCCAGACCACGACCCCTGACAGCCGGAGCTTTCCGCTCCGACGGCAATGCCCGTTCGCCCCGCCGCCGGAGTACGACCGGCTGCGCGCCGATGAACCCGTCTCGAAGGTGCAACTGCGCACCGGCAGCACCGCCTGGCTGGTGACCCGGTACGAGGACGTCCGGACCGTGCTGAACAGCCCGGCGTTCAGCGCCGACGGCACCCGCCCCGGCTTCCCGGCGCCTCTCCCGGGGTTCGAGCAGATTCTGCAGCGCCCGCCGTTCATCCGGATGGACCCGCCGCAGCACAGCTTCTACCGGCGCATGCTCATCCAGGACTTCACCGTCAAACGCATCAAGACGATGCGGCCCGGCATCCAGGCCACCGTGGACCGGCTGCTCGACGACCTGCTCGCCCGAACCCCGCCGGTGGACCTGGTCGAGGCGTTCGCGCTCCCCGTGCCGTCGCTGGTGATCTGCCAGCTGCTCGGTGTGCCCTACGACGACCACGAGTTCTTCCAGAGCAGGAGCCAGGTCGTCCTGTCAGGGGCGCGCACCGCCGAGCAGTCCGCGGCCGCGTTGGGTGGGCTACGCGCCTACATGGACGGGCTGATCACCCGCAAGCATCAGGAGCCCGGGGACGACCTGCTGAGCAAGCTGACCACCGAGCAGCTGGAGCCCACCGGCGAGCTGCGCCGGGATGAGCTGCTGATGATGTGCCTGATGCTGCTCAACGCGGGGCACGAGACCACGGCGAACATGATCTCGCTCGGCGTTGTGGCGATGCTGGAGCACCCCGACCAGCTCGCAGCGCTGCGGTCGGACCCCACGCTGCTTCCTGACACCGTCGAGGAGCTGCTGCGTTACCTCAGCATCGCCGACATCCTCACCACCCGGATCGCGGCCGAGGACACCGAGCTCAGCGGCACGGCGATCCGCGCGGGCGAGGGGGTGATCGCCCTGCTGGCCGCGGCCGACTGGGACCCCGGGGTGTTCCCCGAGCCCGAGCGGCTCGACGTCCACCGCGTCAACCGCCACCACGTGGCCTTCGGCTACGGCGTGCACCAGTGCCTCGGGCAGCACCTCGCCCGGCTGGAGCTGGAGATCGTGTTCTCCACCCTGTTTGCGCGCATCCCCACCCTGCGGGTCGCTGTGCCGGTGGACGAGCTGCCCTACAAGCACGGGGGGTTGCTCTTCGGCCTGCACGAGCTGCCCGTCACCTGGTAGGTGGAGCGTGGGGATCACCGCCGATACCAACGTCGCATCAGGGCCGTTGGCGCGGGCCCGTCCCGCTCGTGAGAATCGTCGACGGCCGGCGCCGCGCCGGAAACGATCTGCCGTGGAACGGGTGTCGCACTTCCACCGCACCGGACGCGCCTGCACTCCAGAGCAAGCTCGATGAAGGACGGTGCTCGTGCCCAGCCCCCGACCACCTGTCTCCCCGCAGGACCGACGTGATGCCGGCCTGCTCTGGCGCTACCACCAGCTCGGTCACGAACTGCGCCGCTGCGACGTCGCCATCGGTCTGGGCAGCCACGACCTCGGCGTCGCCACCTACGCAGCGGAGCTGTACCACCGCGGGCTGTTCCCGGTGATCGTCTTCAGTGGCGGCACGTCACCCACCACCCGCGACCGCTTCCCGGAGGGCGAGGCCGCTCGCTACCGCACCCACGCGATCGGGCTGGGGATGCCGGACTCCGCGATCATCGTCGAACCGACGGCCACCAACACCGGCGCGAACATCACGAGGTCCCGGTCCGTTCTCCAGGCCGCGGGGCACGATCCGAGCAGCATCCTGCTGATCTCGAAGCCGTACGCGCAGCGCCGCAGCTACGCCACCATCCGGAAGCTCTGGCCGGAGGTGGACGTCGTCTGTGCCTCGATGCCACTCGGCTACGACGAGTACGTGGCGAGCATCGGCGACGAGAACCTCGTCATCGACATGATGGCCGGGGATCTCCAGCGGATCATCGAGTACCCGGCGCGGGGATTCACTGTCCAGCAGAAGGTGCCGCCCGACGTTCTCGACGCCTGTCGGCGGCTGCACTCGGCAGGTTTCGACAGTCGACAGGTGGCACTCGACGACTCGTGACCGGCCAGCCGCCGTGGCCGCCGGGTGGCGGCGCCCCCGCCTACTCGCCGTGGCGGCGGGTCTCGCGGTAGATCGCGATCGCGTGCTGCTGCGAGTTGACCTCGAGCTTCACGAGGATCGACCGGATGTGCGTGCGCACCGTGCTCATCGCCAGTACGGCGTCGACGGCGATGTCGGCGGCCTTCTGCCCGCGCTCCAGACGTCGGAGCACCTCGAACTCGCGGTCGGTCAGCAGGTCCAGCCGCCGCCTGCGCGTGTCGACCTCGGCCCGCGCCACCCGGTGCAGCTCCAGCCAGGCCAGGCGTTCCTTGGTCATCATCACCGCGCGCCCCGCCGACACCTGCAGCACCGTGTGGACCAGCACCTCCAGTGGGCAGCTGCCGGGGACGTAGGCGGCGGCACCGGCGGCGACGGCGGCGGCCGTGCGCTCCCGGTCGGTCCGGCGGCCCACCACCAGGGTGGGCCAGCCCGACGTCACCGCCTCCGCGACCAGCCCGACGCTCTCCGGGAAGTCCAGGTTCACCACGACGACCCCGCCACCCCGGGACGGCCGGGGGAAACCCGAGCCGCTCCCGTTGACCTCGCGCCTCTCCGCGGCGAGCCCGTTGGCCTGCAGCGCGCTGACGACGGAGGTGGTGACCAGGTCGGGTGGGCCGACAACGAGCACGGGAACAACGGTCGACATCGATCCGAGCCCCCCGAACGTTCGCAATGCCAATGTCGAGAGAAGGGTCGTCGGAGCGACGGAGATCGTTATCGCCCGTTCATCACGTTTTGGTGATCAGGCGGCGACACCCAGCCACGGCTCCCATGCGGGAAGCGGCTCCACCGCGAGCACGAGGATCCCCCCGGCCGCCCGGTCGGGTGCGCGTGGCACGAAGTCGAGGCCCCAGCCGAGCTCGACGAGCAGCTTGTCGGCCTTGCGGGAGTTGCAGAGGCGGCACGCCGCGACGCAGTTGTCCCAGGTGTGGGTGCCGCCGCGGCTGCGGGGGACGACGTGGTCGATCGTGTCGGCGCGCTTGCCGCAGTAGCCGCACCGGCGGCCGTCGCGACGCAGGACGCCCGCCCGCGTCATGGGAACGGCGCGACGGTAGGGCACGCGGACGTAGCGGGACAGGCGCATCACCACCGGAGCGGGCACGCTGAGGTTCTCCGAGTGGAAGACGCCGTCGAGGGCGGCCTCCACACACTCGGCCTTGCCGGTGAGCATCAGGACGACGGCACGTTTCGCAGTGACCACTGCGAGCGGCTCGAAAGTCGCGTTGAGAAGCAGGACCCGGGACCCCGTCGGGACCACGCTCGGGTGCGGCGTGATCCCCGGCACCTCCCCTGGATCGGGGTCGGCACCGTTGGGGTCGGGTTGTCGATGCTTCACGCGACCACCTCCGAGGCAGATCAGACCATAGCGGGAGGTGTCTTTGCACGTGTGATATAGGTCCCCATCACGTTTGGATGAGTAGAAGTGTCAGCCGGTAACCGCGTCGAGGGCCTGGCGCACGTCTGCCACCAGATCTTGCTCGTCCTCGCACCCCGCGGAGAAGCGCACCAGCCCCGCCGCCACGTCATCGCCCCAGCGCCGGCGCCGGTCGGCGCTGCTGCGCAGCCCACCGAAGCTGGTGGCCGACGCCACGAGCCGCGATGCGGCCAGGAACTGCCCCACCGCGGCCTCACCGGGCAGCGTGAACCTCAGAACCCCGTTCCAGCGCCGCATCTGCCGCACCGCCACGGCGTGGGCGGGATCGTGCGGCAGCCCCGGCCACCGGACGTCGGACACCAGCGGGTGCTCCGCGACCGCAGCGGCCACCGCTGCAGCGTTGGACGCCTGCCGGGCCAGCCGGAGGTCGAGGGTGCCCAGCCCGCGGTGCGCGAGCCACACCTCCATCGGCCCGGGCACGGCGCCGCCGCGCGTGCGCGCCTCCCGCAGCCGCACCGCGAGCGCGGGGTCCCGGACGCTCACGTGGCCCAGCAGGACGTCACCGTGCCCGGCGAGCCCCTTGGTGTCGCTCGCGAGCGTGATGTCCGCGCCGAGGGCGAGCGGCTGCTGCCCGAGCGGTGTCGCCGTGGTGTTGTCGACGGCGAGCAGCGCGCCTGCGGCGTGGGCGGCCTCGGCGGCGGCCGCGATGTCGGCCACGTCGAGCCCGGGGTTGGAGGGCGTCTCCAGCAGCACGAGCGCGGCCCCGTCGAGCACCCCGGCGGGCCACTCGCCCACCGTCGGCACCTCGCGCACCTGCACGCCGAGCGGGCCCAGCTCCTCGTGGGCGAGGGAGCGCGCCAGGTAGTACCCGTCCGACGGCACGACCAGCGCGCCGTCGCGGCCCGCCAGCCGCAGCACCGCCGCGATCGCGGCCATCCCCGACGCGAACAACACGCACTCGCCGCCGTCGAGATCCCCGATGGCGGTCTCCAGCGACCGCCAGGTGGGGTTGCCCGCGCGGCCGTAGAAGTCCGTGGGCGGCGGGTCGTCGGGCAGCCCGAGGTGGAACGTCGTGGCCAGCACCGGCCCGGGATGCAGGGGCTCCCCCAGGCCGTCGTCGTGCACGCCACCGTGCACGCAGCGCGTCCCGTCTCCGAGAACGGTCATTCCGGACGTGGGGTTCTGCTGATCAGTTCCTTGCCCATCTCCGCGGCGGACAACCCTTCGTGACAGACGCGCCGGACGGCGTCGGCGATCGGGACCTCCACCCCGTGCCGGCCGGCCAGCTCGCAGATCGACAGGCACGACTTCACGCCCTCGGCCACCTGCCCGTGGTTGGCCGCCTCCGCCTGCGCGAGCGACTCGCCGCGCCCCAGGTGCTCGCCGAACGTCCGGTTCCGGGAGAGCGGCGACGAGCACGTGGCGACGAGGTCGCCGAGCCCCGCCAGGCCCGCGAACGTCAACGGGTCGGCGCCCAGTACCACGCCGAGCCGCGCGATCTCGGCGAGGCCGCGGGTGATCAACGAGGCCCTCGTGTTGTCGCCGAAGCCCATCCCGGTGGCGATCCCGCAGGCCAGCGCGATGACGTTCTTGCCGGCGCCGCCCAGCTCGCAGCCGATCACGTCGGTGTTGGTGTAGGACCGGAAGTACCCCGTGGTGCAGGCCTGCTGGAGCGCGACCGCACGGTCGTGGTCGATGCAGGCGATCACCGTGGCGGTCGGTTCCTCCGTGGCTACCTCGCGCACCAGGTTGGGCCCGGAGACGACGGCCACCTGCTCGGCGGGCACCCCGGTGACGTCGATGATCACCTCGCTCATCCGCTGCAGCGTGCCGAGCTCCACCCCCTTCGCCAGGCTGACGAGGGTGCGGTCCGGCGGCAGCATGTCGCGCCACACCGCGAGGTTCGCGCGCAGCGTCTGCGACGGCACGGCGAACACCACGCTGTCGGCGCCGTCCAGTGCGGCGGCGGGGTCGGTGGTGGCGGTGAGCAGCGCGGGCAGGACGATCCCCGGCAGGTAGTCCGGGTTGCAGTGCCGCTCGTTGACGGCGGCGGCCACCTCGTCGCGGCGCGCCCACAGCCGCACCTCGCGCCCGGCGTCGGCCATCACCTTCGCGAACGCCGTGCCCCACGAGCCCGCACCGAGGACGGCGACCCGGCGGACCTCACGGGCACCGCTCACGACCCGGCTCCGGGACGGAAGAACTGCGCCGGTGCCTTCTCGTGGCGCACCTCGGCCAGCAGCTCACTCACCCTCTTCATGATCAGATCGGTGACCTCACGGAGGATCGTGGCGTCGAGCGGTCGCCCGCGGTACGCCGAGAGGTCGACGGGTTCGCCGCACCGCACCGTGATCGGCTTGCGGGGCAGCGGCCGGAACTTCTTGTTGTAGCCGTCGAACACCTCACGCGTGCCCCAGTGCACGAAGGGCACGACGGGGACGTCGGCCGAGAGCGCCAGCCTGGCAACCCCCGTGCGGGCGAGCATCGGCCAGCCTTCCGGGTCGCGGGTGATCGTTCCTTCCGGATATATCACCACGACCTTGCCATCCTGCAGCGCCCTGGTGCCGTCACGCAGGCTGTGCTGCGCGTCGGCCGACTCGCGGTAGACCGGGATCTGGCCGCTGCCCTTCATGGCCCGCCCCAGCACCGGCGCGCTCCACAGGCTGTTCTTCGCGAGGAACCGCGGCACCCGCCGCGCGCGGTGCACCACCAGTCCGCTGAAGACCGGGTCGAGGTGGGAGATGTGGTTGGCCACCATGAGCGCACCGCCCGTTGCCGGGATGTGCTCCTTGCCCTCGAAGCGGGAACGGGCAACCAGCCAGCCGATCGGATAGAAGAACACCGCGCAGAACGCGATCCAGAAGCCACCCTTCTCACGCCTCACGCACGAACCTCCGATCCTGGCTGACGGGCGAGAGTCTTCCTGGCCGGGCGCCCGGGGTCCACCTCCGGGTCCGGTGCACCATGGAGGGGTGGGCTCGATGATGTCGACCGTTGACCTGGTGGTACCGGTCAAGCACCTGGGCGCAGCCAAATCCCGGCTGCGCGGCGCCGCCGACCAGGGAATCGGCGATGCCGGCGCCCATGCGCGGCTCGCACTCGCACTCGCACACGACACGGTCGCGGCGGTGCGGGCCGCCACCCGCGTCCGGCGGCTGCTCGTGATCAGCTCGGATCCCGTGGTGGCCGCCGAGTTCGGGGCGGTCGGGGTGGAGGTCGTCCCGGACGGCCCGATCCCGGGGCTCAACCCGGCCTACGAGCGCGGCGCGGCGCTGCTGCGTGACGGCGACCCCGTCACCGCGATCGGAGCGCTGCAGGCCGACCTCCCGGCCCTGCGTCCCGCCGAGCTCGACGACGCGATCGCCGCGGCACTCGCCCTGTTCGGTGGGGGCCGGGTCGGCCGCGCCTTCTCCTCCGACGCCGAGGGCACCGGCACCACGCTCCTGCTCGCCGCGGGGGGCACCGCGCTCGACCCGCGGTTCGGTGAGGGCTCGGCCCGGCGGCACGAGGAGTCGGGGGCCAGCCCGCTGCGCGGTGGCTGGCCCGGCCTGCGCCGCGACGTCGACACCGCCGACGACCTGCGCGACGCCGCCGACCTCGGCCTCGGCGTGCACACGAGGTGCGTGCTCATGCCCAGCGCGGGCTGCTGACCTGTCGGGAGACTAGCTCCCGGCCTCCGGCACGGAGGAGGAGAAGGCGATGCCCAGCAGGGAGCGCTGCAGGCCGTCCAGGGTGCGGGGGTCCCAGCCGGTGTGCTGCTTCCACCGGTCGAGCCGGTACTTCACGGTGTTGGGGTGCACGTGCAGCGCCCGGGCGCTCGCGGTGACCGAGAACCCGTTGTCGGCGAAGGCGCGGACGGCGTCGCACAGATGGGGCTGCTCGACAGCGGCCGTCGTGTCCGTCAACTGCCGCAGCCGGTCCATGTGCGGCAGCAGCGTGGCGGCCAGCCACTCGGAGCCGAAGCGGACGACGCCCCCGCCGTTGCGCTGAGCCACCGCGAGCGAACGCTCGGCGTCGACCACGGCCGCCGCGGCGCCGGCGAGGCCGGGCCGCACCAGGCCGACCCCGGCCATCGGCGACGTGTGGCGGCTCAGCAGATCGAGGATCCGTTCCGCCGACGTCCGCTGGAAGACGATCACCAGAACGGGACCGCGGGTGATCGCACTCGACGTGCCCGGCTCGGCCCGCAGCCGCCGGCGCAGCACGTCGAGGTCCGCCGGTGGCCACGGGCCGGCCGGGCAGCAGATCGCCTGGAACTCCGCATGCGGATCGAACGCGAGCGCGTGCGCCAGCAGCTCCGTGGACTCTGCGGTGACCCGGCCGGCGTAGAGGGCGTCGAGAAGCTCGTGGCCCAGGCCGATCCGGTTCTCCTCACGGGCACGGGTGGTCTCGGCGTGACCGTCGGCCACCGCGATCGTGATCACGCGGAGCCACGCCCACACGAGGTTCACCAGGCCCAGCAGGCGCGCCGCCTGCCCGGGGTCCTCGGTGTGGGCCCGGGACAGCAGCGTGTTCCACACGTCGCGGTACCCGAGGTGGTAGGCGGAGAGCACCTCCTCCACGGCAACGCCCTGCTGGGCGCGCCTGCGTCCCATCGCGCGCGCGTGCTCGGCATCGGCCCTGGCCGGCAGCCGCCGCGCGGCGAGCCCGGCGAGCAGTCCGCGGATGTGCTCGCGCACCATCGCCTCGTGATCGGGCCGGGGCACGACCGCATACGTGGGAAGTTCCTCCCGGATACTTGTGACGACATCCCACACGAACGCCGAAATATCCCTTTCAACCCACTGGCAGAGTGATCTGACGAATTCCCAGTCGCCGTCCGAGATGTCGTGCCCGGAAGCATCTGTGCGCACCACCAGGACCACGGTACCTGTGGTTTCCACAAGATGAATGCGCGAGAACTGGGCGATACGCGGGAAGCATCTGCGGCAGTTTCTTGCCAGGCTCGCCACTATCAGCGAAGGGGGACCATCGTGAGCGCGACGTGGAATGTCGATGAATTCGTCAAGGCCGCTGCGGTGACCGTCGACGAGCTGGCGGGCTACGTCGACGAGTCCCAGCGCGGGCTGGCACCCGTGCTCCGGCGCACCCCGCCGGCGGAGCTGGCGGAACGGCTGGGGCTCTACAGCTGGATCCGTACCGGGGGTATGACGCCGGACAGCTACCGCGATTTCCTCTACGACTACCTCAACGAGGGAACCCGGCTGCACCACCCGGCCTACCTGGCACATCAGGTGGCTCCGCCCGACTTCCCCGCGGCACTGGCCGACTTCGTCCACGGGGCCGCCAACAACGTGATGTCGATCTACGAGATGGGCGCTTCCGCCGCGACCGTCGAGTTCGCGGTGATCCGCTGGATGCTCGGCAAGGTGGGCTTCGGCGCGGGTGGCGGCGGGGTGCTCACGCACGGCGGGTCGCTGGCCAACCTCACCGCGCTGCTGGCGGCGCGAGCCCGGACGGCGCCGGAGGCGTGGACCGACGGGGTGCCGCCGGACCTCGTCCTGCTCGCGCCGCCGTCGGCGCACTACTCCCTCACCCGCGCCGCCGGCATCCTCGGCATGGGCGCGCGCAACGTCGTCCCGCTCCCGGTCGACGATCTCGGGCGGATCGACGTGGCGCGGCTTCCCGAGGTCCTCGATCCGGCACGGCGCCCGATCGCGCTGGTGGCCGACGCCTGCGCCACGGGCACGGGGCTCTACGACGACCTGCGCGGGATCGGGGAGTTCTGCGCCGCGCACCACATCTGGTTCCACGTCGACGGGACGCACGGCGCGTCCGCTCTGCTCTCGGACAACCACCAGCACCTGCTCGACGGGATCGAGCTGGCCGACTCGGTGGTGTGGGACGCGCACAAGATGCTGCGGACCTCGGGAGTGGTGGCCGCGGTGCTCACCCGGCGCGAGGCCGACCTGGACGCGGCGTTCCAGCAGGAGGCGGCGTACCTCTTCTACGGTGACCAGGGCTTCGACCAGCTCCGCAGGACCGTCGAGGGCACGAAGGCCGAGCTGGGCCTCAAGGTGTTCCTCAACCTCGCCTGGCGTGGGGAACGCGGCATGGGCGACTACGTCGCCGCGCAGTACGCCACGGCCCACCGCTTCTGGGAGCTGGCCGTGAGCCGTCCCGGGTTCGAGTGTCCCTACGAGCCGGAGAGCAACATCGTCTGCTTCCGGTACGGCACGGGGGACCAGGCCGCGCTGCGTGAGCAGCTGATGGCCGAGGGCAGCTTCCACCTCAGCTCCACCGAGATCGACGGTGCGCGCCATCTCAGGGTCACGGTCATGGCGCCGGCCACCGACGACCGGACCCTGGAGTCGCTCCTCGACCGGATCGCGGAGACCCGGCCGGCGGCGACCGGGCACTGAGCGGGCGCCGCCGGGTGGCGAGGGGTCACTCGGCGGAGTCCCGTTCCCCCATGTGACCAGCTCGTTTACGACCGGCGCATGGCGCTGAGCTGGGAAAGTGTCCGGCCTGAGGCAGAGTTCACCCAGTCGACCGTCCGCGGGCAGGGCAGGCAGGCCTCAGGTGGGACAGAATCACCATCGTGGGTGACGACGTGAGCAGTTCTGCAGTCCCGGAGCCCGGCCCCGAGGACCAGACGCCCGCGCGGGGCACGCGCGGGCGGCGGTCGCCGCGGCCGTCCACCCGGCGGGTCCACGCCGCGAGCCGCCCGGTGAGCAGCACCGCGGTACCGGTACGTGACGACGAGCCGGACACCGACCAGCGCAGCCACCGGGGCCGGCAGCCCGGGCCCACCGCCGCCCCCACCGGGGCCAACGCCGCAAGCCCGCACGCCCCGTCGATCTCGGCCGCCGCGGTGCCCGTCAGCCCGCCGGCGCGCACGCTGGCTCCGGTCTCCGAACTTCCCGACGACCGCTACCTCAACCGTGAGCTGTCGTGGCTGGACTTCAACGCCAGGGTCCTGGCGCTCGCCGAGGACCCCAGCCAGCCGTTGCTGGAACGCGCCAAGTTCCTGGCGATCTTCGCGTCCAACCTCGACGAGTTCTACATGGTGCGGGTGGCCGGGCTGAAGCGCCGCGACGAGACCGGGCTCGCCGTCCGCAGCGCCGACGGCCTGTCCCCCCGTGAGCAGCTGGCGCGGATCGCGGCGCGCACCCAGGCGATCTCCGAGGCCCACGCGCGGGTCTTCCTCGACCACGTGCGCCCCGAGCTCGAGGCCGAGGGCATCTGCATCCTGCGCTGGGGCGACCTCTCCGACGACCAGCGGGCCCGGCTCTCGGCCTACTTCTCCGCCCAGGTGTTCCCGGTGCTCACCCCGCTGGCGGTGGACCCGGCCCACCCGTTCCCCTACATCTCCGGGCTCTCGCTGAACCTCGCCGTCACCGTGCGCGACCCCGAGGGCCGCACGGAGCGGTTCGCGCGCGTCAAGGTGCCCAACAACGTGCCGCGGCTCGTACGGGTGCACACCGACGACGACACGATCACGTTCCTGCCGATCGAGGACCTGATCTCCGCCCACCTCGGCGAGCTGTTCACCGGCATGGAGCTCGCGGAGGTGCACGCCTTCCGGGTCACCCGCAACGCCGACGTGGAGGTCGAGGAGGACCGCGACGAGGACCTGCTGCAGTCGCTGGAGCGCGAGCTGGCCCGGCGCCGGTTCGGGCCCCCCGTCCGCCTCGAGGTCACCGACACGATGAGCGAGCACGTGCTGGAGCTGCTGCTGCGCGAGCTCGACGTCCACCCCGGCGACGTCGTCACCGTGCCGGGCCTGCTCGACCTCACCTCGCTGTGGGCCGTGCACGGCGTCGACCGGCCCGACCTCAAGGACGAGCCGTTCGTACCGGCCACGCACCCGGCGTTCGCCGACCGGGAGACCCCGCGCAGCGTGTTCGCCACCCTGCGGGAGGGGGACGTGCTCGTGCACCACCCCTACGACTCGTTCTCCACCAGCGTGCAGCGGTTCATCGAGCAGGCCGCGTCCGACCCGAACGTGCTCGCCATCAAGCAGACGCTCTACCGCACGTCCGGCGACTCCCCCATCGTCGACGCCCTCATCGACGCCGCCGCGGCGGGCAAGCAGGTCGTGGCGCTGGTGGAGATCAAGGCGCGGTTCGACGAGCAGGCGAACATCCGGTGGGCCCGTGAGCTGGAGAAGGCGGGCGTGCACGTCGTCTACGGGCTGGTCGGCCTGAAGACGCACTGCAAGACCTCGCTCGTGGTGCGCCAGGAGGGCTCGACGATCCGGCGCTACTGCCACATCGGCACCGGCAACTACAACCCGAAGACCGCGCGCCTCTACGAGGACCTCGGGGTGCTCACCGCCGACCCGACGATCGGCGCCGACCTCACCGACCTGTTCAACTCCCTCACCGGCTACTCCCGCCAGACCTCCTACCGCAGCCTGCTCGTGGCGCCCTACGGCGTCCGCCGCGGCATCGTCCGGCGGATCGAGGACGAGATCGAGGCCCACCGCGCGGGCAACCCGGCCGCACGCATCCGCTTCAAGGCCAACTCGCTGGTCGACGAGCAGGTGATCGACGCGCTCTACCGCGCGTCCCAGGCGGGCGTGCCGGTGGATGTGGTGGTGCGCGGCATCTGCGCGATCCGCCCCGGCCGGGCGGGGCTGTCGGAGAACATCCACGTCCGCTCGATACTGGGCCGGTTCCTCGAACACTCCCGGGTGTTCCACTTCGGCGCGGCCGACGAGTACTGGATCGGCAGCGCCGACATGATGCACCGCAACCTGGACCGGCGGGTCGAGGTGCTGCTGCGGGTGGCCGACCAGAGCCTCGCGGACAAGCTGGGCGAGATGTTCGACTCCTGCCTCGACCCCGCCACCCGGTGCTGGACGCTGCACGCCGACGGGTCGTGGGAGCCGTCGCCGCCGCCGGGGTCCGGGGTGTCACCGGTGCGCGATCACCAGGCCGAGATGATGCTGCGCCACGCAGCGGGCGCTGTGGCCGTGGCCGACGACGAATGAGCGCGGCACACCGCCCCGGCACCACCGACCGGACCAGGTTCGACGTGCTGGCCGCCGGGGCCGTGCTCTGGCGGCACGGCACCCACGGCGTCGAGCTGGGGCTCGTGCACCGGCCGAGCTACGACGACTGGTCGTTCCCGAAGGGCAAGCTCGATCCGGACGAGACCCTGCCCTTCGCCGCGGCCCGCGAGGTCACCGAGGAGACCGGCCAGCGCGTCCGGCTCGGCCCGGTGCTCGGCGACGTGCACTACCGGGTCCCCGAGGGCGACAAGCTGGTGCGGTACTGGTCCGCCGAGGCGTGCGGCGGCGACTTCGTGGCCAACGGCGAGACCGACGAGCTGCGCTGGGTCGACGTGCCCCACGCCGCCGAGATGCTGTCCTACCGGCGCGACATCGACGTACTGGCGCGGTTCGCCGCGATCGGGACACCGGCGTCCACGGTGCTGCTCGTGCGGCACGCCAAGGCGGGCAGCCGCAACCAGTGGGACGGCGACGACGCGCTGCGGCCGCTCTCGGGCACGGGCCACGAGCAGGCCCAGCGGCTGGCCCGCCTGCTGGCGCTCTTCGGCCCGGACCGCATCGCCAGCGCCTCCCCGGTGCGCTGCCGCGACACGGTGGCGCCGCTCGCCGAGGCGTACGGCATCCCGGTCCTCGACGTGCGGCTGCTCGGCGAGGACGAGTACGAGAAGGAGCCCGAGTCGGGGCTCGCCCGGTTCCGGGAGCTGGCCGCCGAGCCGGGCGTCACCGTGGCGTGCAGCCAGGGTGGCGTGATCCCGCACCTCATCGGCACGCTCGCCACGGGCTCGGGCGTGCCCGGGGTGGATCCCGGCCACGTGCAGGCGAAGAAGGCGAGCGCCTGGACGCTGACCTTCGGCACCGATGGCGCACTCCGCACGGCGGACTACTACCCGCGCCCGAAGGGCTGACCGCGGGCTACTTCTTCTTGCCCTTCCTGGGCTTGTCGTCCTTGCCCTTCGCCGGCTTGGACGCGGGCTTCGACCGGCCCGCCGCCTTGGCGGGCTTCCCGGCCTTCACCTTCACCTTCGCCTGCTTGCCGGCGGGCTTCCCGGCCGGCTCGGCGAGCGCTTCGGGCTCAGCGACCGCGGTGGCCGTGGCTGCCCGGGCGGAGGCCGCCACCGAGCGGGCAGGCGGCGGCACGGCGACACCGCTGACCGCCGAGCGGAACGCCAGCCCCGGCCGGAACGCCGGCACCGTGGTGGCCGGGACGGCCACGGTCTCCCCCGTGCGGGGGTTACGGGCCAGCCGGGCGGCGCGGGCCCGGGCGGTGAACACGCCGAAACCGGGAAGCGACACCGAGTCGCCCGATCCGACGGTCTCCACGATGGTCTCGAGCAGACCGTCCACCGCGGTGGCCGCGTTGCGCCGGTCGCCGAGCCGCGCCGCCAGCGCGTCCACGAGCTGCGTCTTGTTCATGGTCCAACCGTAGAACGCCCGGCCCGCTGTGGGCGCGTGACGTGGCCGGACCGACCGCTCAGACCACGGCCGTGGTGGGCAGCCGGGCCGGCCGGGACGCCTCGAAGGACGTGATGTCCTCGGCGTGGCGCAGCGTCAGGCCGATGTCGTCGAGCCCCTCGAGCAGGCGCCAGCGGATGTAGTCGTCGATCTCGAACGGCACGACGAGCTCGCCCGCCCGGACCGTGTTCTCCGTCAGGTCCACCGTGACCTCGGTGCCGGGGGCGTTCTCCAGCAGCTTCCACAGCAGCTCGACATCGGGCTGCGCCACCTGCGCGGCCACGAGACCCGCCTTGGCCGAGTTGCCGCGGAAGATGTCGCCGAACCGGGAGGAGATGACCACGCGGAAGCCGTAGTCCATGAGCGCCCAGACGGCGTGCTCGCGCGACGAACCGGTGCCGAAGTCCTGCCCGGCCACGAGCACGGTCCCGCGCGAGAACGGCTCGATGTTCAGGATGAAGTCCGGCTGCTGGCGCCAGGCCTCGAACAGCCCGTCCTCGAACCCCGTGCGCTTGACGCTCTTGAGGTGCACCGCGGGGATGATCTGGTCGGTGTCGATGTTGGCCCGGCGCAGCGGCACGCCGATGCCCGTGTGGGTGCTGAACGGTTCCATCAGTCCAGGTCCTCCGGAGAGCTCAGGGTGCCGCGCACTGCCGTGGCCGCGGCCACGAGCGGGGACACCAGGTGGGTACGGCCGCCCTTGCCCTGGCGGCCCTCGAAGTTGCGGTTCGACGTGGACGCGCTGCGCTCACCCGGCGCGAGCTGGTCGGGGTTCATCCCGAGGCACATCGAGCAGCCCGCGGAGCGCCACTCGGCGCCCGCACTGGTGAAGATCTCGTTGAGACCCTCGTCCTCGGCCTGGAACCGCACCCGCATCGACCCCGGGACGACCAGCATCCGGACGCCGTCGGCCACCTTCCGCCCCCGCATCACCGCTGCGGCGGCACGCAGGTCCTCGATGCGACCGTTGGTGCAGGAGCCGACGAACACGGTGTCGACGGACACCTCGCGCAGCGGGGTGCCGGCCTCCAGGCCCATGTAGGTGAGCGCCTTCTCCGCGGAGATGCGCTCGTTCTCGTCCACGATGCGGGACGGGTCGGGCACGCTCTCGGAGAGCGGCAGCCCCTGTCCCGGGTTGGTCCCCCACGTGACGAAGGGCGTGAGCGCGTCGGCGTCGATGTCCACCTCGGCGTCGAACGTGGCGTCGTCGTCGGTGCGCAGCTCGCGCCACGCCGCGACGGCCTCGTCCCACTGCTCGCCCTTCGGGGCGCGGTCGCGACCCTTCAGGTAGGCGAACGTGGTCTCGTCCGGGGCGATCATGCCGGCCCGCGCGCCGGCCTCGATCGACATGTTGCAGATCGTCATCCGCGCCTCCATCGAGAGGTTCTCGATGACGTTGCCCCGGTACTCGAGCACGTAGCCCTGGCCGCCGCCGGTGCCGATCTGCGCGATCATCGCCAGCACCACGTCCTTGCTGGTGACGCCCTCAGCCAGCCGCCCGTCGGCCGAGTTGACGTTGATCGCCATGGTCCGGAACCGCTTGAGCGGCAGCGTCTGGGTGGCCAGCACGTGCTCCACCTCGGACGTTCCGATCCCGAAGGCCAGCGCCCCGAAGGCGCCGTGGGTGGAGGTGTGGCTGTCGCCGCACACGACCGTGGTGCCCGGCTGGGTGAGGCCGAGCTGCGGGCCCACGACGTGCACGATGCCCTGCTCGGCGTGGTTCATCGGGTAGAGCGGCACGCCGAACTCGGCGCAGTTCTTGCGGAGGGTCTCCACCTGCGTGCGCGACACCGGGTCGGCGATCGGCAGCTCGACGCCGATGGTGGGCACGTTGTGGTCCTCGGTGGCCACGGTGAGATCGGGACGCCGCACTCCGCGGTTGGCGAGTCTGAGACCGTCGAACGCCTGGGGGCTCGTGACCTCGTGCACCAGGTGCAGGTCGATGTAGAGCAGGTCGGGCTCGTTGCCCTCGCCACGTCGAACCAGATGTTGGTCCCAGACCTTCTCCGCCAGCGTGCTTCCCATATCCATCCCAATCCTGCTGGACGTCCCATATATCGGGACGTTAATATCGTCCCGTGAGACAGCTTAGCGGCGTCGGCGTTCTGGACAAGGCTGTGGGCGTACTTCGGGCCGCCGCGGCCGAGCCGTGCGGGCTGGCAGAGCTCTGCGAACGGACCGGCCTGCCCCGCGCCACCGCCCACCGTCTCGCCGTGGGGCTCGAGGTGCACGGACTGCTGCACCGCGGTGCCGACGGGCGCTGGCGGCCCGGCCCCACGCTCGCCGAGCTCTCCGCAGGGGGCGTCGACCCGCTGCTCGAGGCGGCCGCGGCCATCCTGCCGCGGCTGCGCGACATCACCGGCGAGAGCGTGCAGCTTTACCGCCGGGACGGCACGCAACGCATCTGCGTGGCCACCGCGGAACCGGCCAGCGGGCTGCGCGACACCGTCCCCGTCGGCACGAGGCTGCCGATGACCGCGGGATCCGGGGCCAAGGTGCTGGCCGCATGGGCGGAGCCCACCGTGCAGCGCGCGGTACTGGCCGACGCCATGTTCGGCGAGCGGGTGCTCGTCGACGTCCGCAGGCGGGGCTGGGCCCAGAGCGTGGCCGAGCGCGAGTCCGGTGTGGCGAGCGTCTCGGCCCCCGTCCGCGACGGCTCCGGACAGGTGGTCGCGGCGGTCTCGGTGTCCGGTCCGGTCGACCGGATCGGGAGGCGCCCCGGTGTGCGCTGGGCCGCCGACCTGCTCGCGGCGGCCGAGGCGCTGCAGCACCGTTTGTAGCAGCCGCCGTGTAACGGCCGGATGTCGCATACGCATCGATACCCGCCGGTCGGGTGTCGGACCGGGCCGCTAACGTGACCGGCACTCTGCTCGATGGACACACAGAGTCGTACGGACACGAAGACGGGTGACGATGAGTTATCTGCTCGGCATCGATGTGGGCACCACCCGCACCGCAGCCGCTATCGGCCGGTCGGGTGGCCGCCCCGGTGATACCGAGATCGTCAACCTCGGCGACCGCTCCAGCGCCGTTCCCTCCGTCCTCTACATCGGCGACGACGGCACCGTGGTCGTCGGCGAGGCCGCCGAGCGGCGGGCGGTCAGCCACCCCGACCATGTGGTGCGCGAGTTCAAGCGCCGCATCGGCGACCCCACCCCGATCCTCGTCGCGGGCCGGCCGTGGGCTCCGGAGGAGCTGTCGGCCCGGCTGGTGCGCTGGGTCGTCGACCGGGCGGCGCAACGTGAGGGCGGCCCCGCCGTTCGCGTCGCGGTCACCCACCCCGCGTCGTGGGGCGCCCACAAGAAGGACCGGTTGGGCGGCGCGCTCGCCGGCCAGGGCCTGCCTGTCACGTTCATCGCCGAGCCACAGGCCGCGGCACTGCACTATGCGGCGGGCGAGCGGGTGGAACCCGGCTCCACCATCGCGGTGTACGACCTCGGCGGTGGCACGTTCGACGCCGCCGTCGTGCACAAGGACGGCCACGGCTTCACCCTCCTCGGGCGCCCGGAGGGCCTCGAGCGCCTCGGCGGCATCGACTTCGACGAGGTCGTCTTCGAGCACGTCCGCCAAGGGCTGCCAGAGGCGTTCGAGGGGCTCGACGACAACGACCCGGCGGTGCTGTCGGCCGTCGCGGCCGTCCGCCGCGAGTGCACCGAGGCCAAGGAAGCGCTCAGCAGCGACACCGAGGTCGCGATCCCGGTGATGACGCCCGCCGGGCAGGGCTCGGTGCGGCTGCACCGCAGCGAGTTCGAGGCCATGATCCGGCCCCGCGTCGAGGAGAGCGTCGACGCGCTGCGGCGGGCCGTGAGCTCGGCCGGCCTGGCGCCGGCGCAGCTCTCGGCCGTGCTGCTGGTCGGCGGGTCCTCGCGCATCCCGCTCGTGGGCCAGCTCGTGTCCGAGCAGCTCGGGCGCCCGGTCGCGGTGGACGCCGACCCGAAGAACGCCATCGCCATGGGCGCCGTGCTGTCGATGGTGCCGGCGTCGAGCACCGGGGCGATGCCGCAGGTGCCTCCGTCCCGCACCGGCCAGCTCGCCCGGCAGCCCTCCGGCACCGGAGCCACGCCGCCCGTCGGGGCGCAGTACCCCCCTCGGCCCGGCTACGGTGCCGCCGCGGCCGCAGGCGCGGCCGCCGAGCCCACCCAGTGGATGTCCGGCTCCGGCAGCGGCCCGATCGCTCCCGCTGCGCACGTGCCGGCCGTCTACCCGGAACGCCCGCGGCTCGACCAGGACGACCCGCCCGAGTTCGAGTACGCCGAGCACAGCCGCGGCCCGAGCCCGGTACGCCTGGTGAGCATCGGCGGCGCCGTCGCCGCGGTGGCCGTGGTCGCGGCCGTGTTCCTGTGGCCCACCGGGCAACCGGTTCCGGTCGACTCCAACTCGCCCAGTGCCGTCCCGCCCGCCTCGGCGGTGCAGGACCCCGGTTCCACTGCCGCGCCCGAGACCCGAGACGGCCGGCCCGCCGAGGAGGAGCCGTCGCACGGGCGTCCCGTCCCACCTTCTCCGCCGGGGGTGCGGCCCACTGGTGAGCAGCCGGCGCCGCCGAACCCGGGGGCCTCGACCACCCGGGACCAGCCCCCCACCAC
>NZ_JAAXKY010000150.1 GCF_012911925.1 Pseudonocardia xinjiangensis
CCCGGGGACGACGGGGCGCACGGCCGGGGGTGGGCGGCGTCCGCCCCGTCGTCCCCGGGCCCCCGGCCCGCGGGGGAACCGTGCCGAGCTGGCGGGACCTGGTCCCCCAGCAGCCGGGCCGCGACGGCGGTGCGACCGGTTCGTGGCCGCGCACCGACGAGGAGCGTCGCCTGCCGCCCCCGGGCGGGAACCGGGCCGCAGGCGAATCCCGGGCGCCGGGCGGGGAACGGCCCGCAGCCACCGAGCCCGCACCACGCGGCGCTGCGGCCCGCGTCGCGACCACCGCGCAACCAGGCATGTACCCGCCGCTGACGGCGGCTTCGGCCGGGCGAGCCGACGAGGAGAGGCGCAGGCCCGACTACCTCGTCGACGACGGTGACGCCTTCGCCGACGACCGGTGGTTCACCGCCGCCGTGATCGGCGCGGACGATCCGCTGCCGCCGCGCTGATCGTTCGCGTCACTCGGTGCAGACCGAGATCACCGTCACCGCAGGAAAGGACGCGCACCGGCGGATCGGCGCGTTCTTCCGGGAGCACCTCGGCTGACCGCGGCCCCGCGGGGCAGGATGGACGGTATGAGTGATCAGGACCGCACCTGGGGCTTCCGCACCCGGGCGGTGCACGCGGGGCACGTGCCCGACTCTGCCACCGGCGCCCGGGCCGTGCCCATCTACCAGTCCACGAGCTTCGTGTTCGAGGACACCACCGACGCGGCGAGCCTGTTCGCGCTGCAGAAGTACGGGCTGATCTACAGCCGGATCGCCAACCCGACGGTGGCGGTGCTGGAGGAACGCCTCGCCAGCCTGGACGGGGGGATCGGAGCGGTCGCCACCTCCAGCGGCCAGGCGGCGGAGTTCCTGACGTTCGCCTGCCTCGCCGGGGCCGGCGACCACATCGTCGCGGCCGCCGGGCTCTACGGCGGCACGATCACGCAGCTGGACGTGACGCTGCGGCGGTTCGGGGTGGAGACGACGTTCGTACCCGGTGGGGAGGCCGACGCCTTCGCCGCCGCGATCACGCCCCGCACGAAGCTGCTGTTCGCCGAGATGGTCTCCAACCCGGGCGGGGAGATCGCGGACATCGCCGCCCTCGCCGACGTCGCCCATGCCGCGGGCATCCCGCTGGTCGTGGACGCCACGCTCGCCACCCCGTACCTGTGCCGCCCGATCGAGCACGGCGCCGACATCGTGATCCACTCGGCGACGAAGTTCCTCGGCGGGCACGGCACCACGCTGGGTGGGGTGGTGATCGAGTCCGGCCGGTTCAACTGGGGCAACGGCAACTTCCCGCAGATGACGGAGCCCGTCGCGTCCTACGGCGGCCTGAACTGGTGGGGCAACTTCCAGGAGTTCGGCTTCCTCACCAAGCTTCGTGCCGAGCAGCTGCGCGACGTCGGTGCCTCGCTGTCGCCGCACAGCGCGTTCCTGCTCATCCAGGGCGTGGAGACGCTGCCGCAGCGGATGGAGGCGCACATGGTGAACGCGCGGGCCGTCGCGGAGTGGCTCGACGCCGATCCGCGGGTGTCCTACGTCCGCTGGGCGGGGCTCCCCGACCACCCCCATCACGCCAGGGCAGCCCGGTACCTGCCGCTCGGACCGGGTGCCGTGTTCTCGTTCGGCGTGCAGGGCGGGCGCGAGGCGGGGCAGCGGTTCATCGAGTCGGTGCAGCTGTGCAGCCACCTCGCCAACGTCGGCGACGCCAGGACGCTCGTCATCCACCCCGGCTCCACCACCCACCAGCAGCTCACCGACGACCAGCTCCGCGACGCCGGTGTGCCGCCGGACCTGGTCCGGATCAGCGTCGGGCTGGAGGACGTCGAGGACATCCTGTGGGACCTCGACCAGGCCCTGTCCGCGGCATCGAAGGGGGAGTCATGACCTGGGAGAACCCGTCCGCCGTTCGGCGGCAGCAGATCCTGCGCGAGACCCGCACCGTCGCCGTGGTGGGGGCGTCGCCGAACCCGGCGAGGGCGAGCAACTTCGTCGCCACGTACCTGCTCGCGAGCACCGGCTTCGACGTCTACTTCGTCAACCCGAACGCCCGGGAGATCCTCGGCCGTCCCGTGTACAAGAGTCTCGCCGACCTGCCGGTGGTTCCCGACCTGGTGGACGTGTTCCGCCGCCTGGAGGACGTCCCCGGTGTGCTCGACGAGGTGCTCGCGCTCGGCGGCGGCGTGCGCACGCTGTGGCTCCAGTTCGGGCTGTTCGACGAGGACGTGGCGCGGCGCGCGGAGGACGCCGGGCTCCAGGTCGTCATGGACCGGTGCCTCAAGGTCGAGCACGCGCGCTTCCACGGTGGCCTGCACATCGCGGGGTTCGACACCGGGGTGATCAGCTCCCGGCGCCGGACGGGGTGAGCGGTACGGCGGCGGTCCCGAACCAGCGCCGCAGCGCGGCCTCGGGTGAGGCGTCGGGACCGGCGCCGGCCCAGCAGACGTAACCGTCCGGGCGGACCAGCACCCGGTCGATGCCGGGCCCCGCACCGAGCGTGCTGCCGACGGGCGAGTCGACGGCGCGGGCCACGACGGCATCGACCCGGGGATGGACGTACGGGGGTCGCGCCGAGGGTGGGCCGAGCTCCAGGAGGAGCCCGTGGCCGGAGCGCAGCAGGGTGCTGACGGTGGTCGGCCCGTCGGCCGTCACCAGGGACAGGTCGACGATCCGCCTCCCGACCAGCGGGTCGTCCGCGGCATCCGGGTCGCCCAGGTCGTAGCGCAGGTCCAGCCCCGACATCATCCCGGCCAGGTAGCGGTTGGCGTCGGGCAACCGGGCCAGGTCGATCATGATGTCGCGGAGTGCGCGGACGTCGTCGGCGTCGGGCGGCGGGCTCATCACCAGGCTCTGGGCGCGCGTCCCGGCGAGGACGCGGGCGGCGACCGGATGGCGCTCGGCGTGGTAGCTGTCGAGCAGCCCGTCGGGCGCGTCGCCCCGTACCTGCGCGGCGAGCTTCCAGCCGAGGTTCATCGCGTCCTGCACCCCGAGGTTGAGCCCCTGGCCGCCGACGGGGGTGTGGATGTGCGCGGCGTCGCCCGCGAACAGCACGGGCCCGTGCCGGTAGTCGGTCAGCTGGCGGCAGGCGTCGCTGAACCGGCTGCCCCAGCGCAGCCGCCTCAGCCGCGTCTCCGGTCCGTGCACCGCCGTGAGCGCCGCGGCCACCTCGGCGGCCGTCACCGGTGCCTCCCGCGGCAACGTGGCCTGCTCCGGGCCGGCGAACACCACGCGGTAGGGCGTCGCCGGGTCCGTCGCGTCGCCCAGGGGGTGCAGCAGCATCCAGACGCCGCCGACCTGGCGCGTGAGCCCGCTGATGTGGCCGAGCGTTCGGGGCACCGACTCGGACGCCGCCGCCAGTTCGATGTCGGCGCTCACCGCGGCCATCGTGCCCGCCCGGCCGGGGAACGGAACCCCGGTCAGCTTGCGCACCGAGCTGTGGGCGCCGTCGCAGGCCACCAGGTAGCTGCTGCGCAGCACCGTGACACCGTCCGGACCGGCGAGGGTGGCGGTCACGCCGTCACCGGTGGTCAGCCCGGTGAGTTCCGTGCCCCGCAGCACGGTGGCCCCCAGCTCGCGAGCGCGGGCCTCGAGGATCTGTTCGATGCGGTCCTGCGGGATCAGGAGCCCGTCGGGGTGGCGGGTACGCCACGGCCGGGCGTCGAGCGGGACGGGGAGGCCGGCGAAGTGGCCGCCGGCTCCGTCGCGCGTCAGCGACCGGTCGGCGGTGGCGTCGAGGAGTCCGCGCATCGCGAGGACCTCGCAGGTCCGTGCCGAGATGCCGCCGCCCCGGCTCTGCCCGCTCGGTGTCTGTTGGCGTTCGACAACGGTGACGGAGACCCCGCCGAGCGCGAGCTCCGCGGCGAGCGTCAGGCCGGTGGGCCCTCCGCCGATCACCAGGACGTCGGGATCAGGCTGCGCATCGATTTTCACACCGGGAGCATAAGTAGACTGAGTGCAAGAATCAACTCGGTATAAGGTCGCGGTATGGACGGAACGGGTGGGCTGCGGGAACGCAAGAAGCTCCGCACCCGGAAGGCCATCTCGGAAGCGGCGATCACGCTGTTCCTCGAGCGCGGGTACGACGCCGTGTCCGTCGCCGACGTCGCCGCGGCGGCCGAGGTGTCCAAGCGCACGCTGTTCGCGTACTTCCCCACGAAGGACGACCTGGTCCTGCACCGCATCGCCGACCACCAGACCGAGGCCGCGCGGGTCGTCCGGGGACGGAGTGCGGGCGAGGCGCCGCTCGACGCGCTGCACCGGCACCTGCGCGCCGGTCTCGCGAGCCGTGACCCGATCACCGGGCTCTGCGACCACCCTCAGGTCGTCGCCTTCTACCGGCTCACCCAGTCGCCTGCCGTGCAGTCCGCGGTGGGGCGTTACGTGTCGGCAGGCGAGGCGGCGCTCGCCGCCGCGCTGTGGGAGACGACGCCGGAACCGGGGCCGCTCGCGGAGGTCACGGCCCGCTTGGGCGCGGGGCAGATCCTGCTCGTGCAGCGCGCACTGGCGCAGGCCAACCAGGCCCACATCATGGGCGGGATGAGCGCCGACGGCCGCGCGCCGGACGCTCTCGCCGAGGCCGACCACGCCTTCGACCTGCTGCGCGACGGGCTGGCCCCCTACCGGGGCTGACCGGCGATCACACGCCGAACAGCGTGCTCAGTGCCCGCAGCACCCAGAACACGGGCGCCGCGGCGAGCACCAGAAGCCAGAAGGACCACGCCCGGTGGCGGGCGACCAGCCACACCACGAGCGCGGCGATGAGGGTGGGGACGAGCAGTGCGCCGACGAGCCGGGCGACGTCCGAGCCCGCAGCCGGCGCACCGGCGACGACCAGGACCAGCACCACGTTCACACCGGCCCAGACGGCGGCCGCGCCGAGCGCCGCCAGGATCCCGGTGTGCGCCGCCGGCCGGCCGACGGGTGGCGGCGGATGCTCCTGCGCCGCGGGGTAGGGCGGGGCGCCGGGCATGGGGGCGTGCGGAGGCAGGTCGTCGCGGTAGGGCGAGTAGCCGGGGGCGCCCATCCACGACGGGGGACGGTCGGGACCCTCGGGACCGCTCGGGTCGGACGGCGGCTGCGCGCGGCTCACCCGGGAGACGGTAGCCCCGCCCTCACCGCTGCGGTCCCGTTTCGTACCGCGCACACCCCGTGGTCACCGTGCACACGTCCTGACGTGTGCACGGTGACGATCAGGTGTGCGCGGTCAGGTCCGCGTGGGACCGGCGTGGGCCGTAGGTCAGCCTGCGCAGCAGGATCTCCGCCGGGCCGCGGTAGCCCGCCCGGTCCGACGCCACCGCCACCAGCAGGATCACCAGCCACGCCCCCGCGGCCACCAGCGCCGCCTGCCACAGCTGGGCGTCGTCGCCGAGCCCCAGCGTCCAGGCGGGCAGCAGCGCCACGAACGCGACGGACTGGGCGAGGTAGCAGGACAGCGACCGCTGGCCGCACGCCTGCAGGGCGTGGGTGACCGGGCCCGGGCCGCCCCGCTGGGCCACCCGGATCGCGAGGAGGCCGAAGGCCGCCGCGTACCCGGCCCCACCGGCGTATCCCCCGAGGGCGTGCAGCGCGCCCGCGAGCAGCACTGCGACCAGCGGCGGTGCTGTCCACAGCTGCGCGATCATCAGGGCCAGGGGCAGCCCGAGCAGTATCGCTGCCCCGATCCCGCAAACGGCGACGCGCACCAGCAGCGGGCGGTGCCGCTCCGGTTCGTCGAGCAACCGGCGCCGGGCGGCCCAGGCCCCGAGGGCCACTGCCCCGAACACCGGGAACGCCTGGGTGAGGAAGCCGAAGCTGGCCCACTCCACGGCTCGGGAGATCAAGGCATTGCCCGGATCTTCCATGGTCATGGACTGCAGGAGCACCTGCTGCTCGCCCGGCATCGTCAGCCCGGTCAGGGCGTAGACCATGCTCGCCAGTACCACCCCGACGGTGGCGGTGACGAGCAGGCTGAGATCGGTGCCGCGGACGAGCAGGCCGGCCATCAGCACCGCCAGCAGCCCGTACGCGCCGATGATGTCGCCCGACCACAGCAGCACGCCGTGGGCCAGGCCGATGACGATCATCCAGGCACCGCGCCGCCGCACCAGCCTCGTCACGGCGGGAGCCGGCAGCCCGACGGCGCTGCGACGCCAGGCCAGCTGCACGATCCCGTAGCCGAACAGCAGCGCGAACAACGGGTAGGCGCGACCGTCGACGAGCATCACCTGCAGCAGCGCCACCACCTGATCCGGCCCGTCGACGTCGCGCGGGTAGGCACGTATCCCGATGGGGTGCCCGTAGACGTAGAGGTGGACGTTGGCCAGCGCGATGAGCAGCAACATGGCGCCCCGCGCGATGTCCGGGGCGAGGGAGCGTGCGGTGGTGGGCGTCGCTCCGGGGTCGGTGGGCGGCGGCGCGGCGGCAGTCACGAGAATCAGGATAAGACGGACAGATCATCGACCGCTTCCATCGATCGGCGGGCGATCGGTCCTTCTTCCGACGTAGCGCCGGTGCGGGTGTGCCGCTGCGCACTCCGCCCCGGAACGTGCTCCCCGTCGCGGCGCCGGGGGCGGCACGGGGCTAGCCTGCCAGCGTGTCTGCGACCTCGTCCCCCGTCACCGTCACCGTCACCGGAGCTGCCGGCCAGATCGGCTACGCGCTGCTCTTCCGGATCGCCTCCGGGCAGCTGCTCGGGCCGGACACTCCGGTTCGTCTGCGCCTGCTGGAGATCCCCCAGGCGGTGAAGGCCGCAGAGGGCACCGCGATGGAGCTCGACGACTGCGCGTTCCCGCTGCTCGCCGGCATCGACATCACCGACGACGCCACCGCGGCGTTCGACGGTGCCAACGTCGCGCTGCTCGTCGGAGCCCGCCCCCGCACGAAGGGCATGGAGCGCGGCGACCTCCTGGAGGCCAACGGCGGGATCTTCGCGCCGCAGGGCCGGGCCATCAACGCAGGTGCCGCCGACGACATCCGCGTGCTCGTGGTCGGCAACCCGGCCAACACCAACGCGCTGATCGCGCAGGCCGCCGCCCCGGACGTGCCCGCCGAGCGATTCACCGCGATGACCCGCCTCGACCACAACCGCGCCGTCGCCCAGCTCGCGAAGAAGCTGTCGGTGCCGGTCGGCGAGATCACGAAGCTGACGATCTGGGGCAACCACTCGGCCACCCAGTACCCGGACCTCTACCACGCCGAGGTCGGGGGCAAGATCGCCGCCGAGCAGGTGGACGAGTCCTGGCTGCGCGACGACTTCATCCCCACGGTCGCCAAGCGCGGCGCGGCGATCATCGAGGCCCGTGGGGCGTCCTCGGCGGCGTCGGCGGCCAACGCGGCCATCGACCACGTCTTCGACTGGGTCAACGGCACCCCGGAGGGCGACTGGACCTCCGCCGCCATCCCGTCCGACGGCTCCTACGGGGTCGCGGAGGGCATCATCTCGTCGTTCCCCGTCACGTCGAGGAACGGCGCCTGGGAGATCGTCCAGGGGCTGGAGATCAACGAGTTCTCCCGCACGCGGATCGACGCGTCCGTGGCCGAGCTGGTCGAGGAGCGCGACGCCGTCCAGAAGCTCGGACTGCTCTGAGTACCCGTCGGTGGGCGCGCCCTCCGGCAGCGCCCACCGACGGTGGTCAACAGGGGGCCGTCACCAGACGGGGAACGGCACTCCGCGCTCGTCCTCGGGACGGGGGCCGAAGATGCGGCGTTCCGACTCGGAGATCGGCCGGTCGTTGATGCTGGCCTCCCGGCGCCGCATCAGGCCGTCCTCGGTGAACTCCCAGAGCTCGTTGCCGTAGCTGCGGTACCACTGGCCCGCGGCGTCGTGGCACTCGTACTGGAATCGCACGGCGATGCGGTCGGTGGTGAACGACCACAGCTCCTTGCGCAGGGCGTAGTCGAGCTCGTGCTCCCACTTCTCCGTGAGGAACGCGACGATGTCCGCCCGGCCCTGCACGTGCCGGTCCCGGTTACGCCACACCGAGTCCTCGGTGTACGCCAGCGACACGCGCTCGGGATCGCGGGTGTTCCAGGCGTCCTCGGCGGCCTGGACCTTCTGTGCGGCTGTCCCGGCGTCGAACGGCGGGAAGGGCGGGCGACCGGCCATGGCGCACTCCTCGTACAGATGGGGAGAACGATCGTTCTCCGGTTCGGGTAGCGTAGAGAACGTACGTTCTCGGCGGGGTGGGGGAGTGGCGTGAATCGCAGTGACGCCGAGCGGCTGCTGGCCGCGGCGGAGGCGCTGTACTACGCCCGCGGCATCAACGGCGTGGGCATCGACGAGGTCCGTTCAGCGGCCGGCGTCTCGCTCAAACGGCTCTACCAGCTCTACCCGTCGAAGGAGCACCTCGTCGCGGCCTACCTGGACGCGCGGGACCAGCGCTGGCGCGGGCGGCTCGCCGACCACGTGGCACACAGCGGCGGGAGCCCACGCGACCAGCTGCTCGCCGTCTTCGACTGGCTCGGCCTGTGGTTCGCCGAGCCGGACTTCCGGGGGTGCGCGTTCATCAACGCATTCGGGGAGGTGGGCGGGAGCGCCCCGCTGGTGCTCGCCGCCGTGCGCCGGCACAAGGAACTGTTCCGGGACTACCTCATCGGCCTCGCGCGCGGCCTCGACGGGCCCGACCCCGTGGGTGTCGCCGAGCAGTTGCTGCTGCTCGCCGAGGGGGCCATGACCGCGGCAGCCGTACTCCCGGAGCCACGCGCGGCGCAGCAGGCCCGCCGGGCCGCGGCGGCGCTGCTCGCCGCCGCGGCCTGAGGCTCGGCCGGCCTCAGGACAGCTGCACGATCGCGAACGACTCGGGCGGCAGGCTCAGTGCGTCGGCCTCCCCCTCCACCGGCTCGGAGGCCAGCAGGATGCGGGCCACCGGGGTGCCCAGCGCGATCGTGACGGCGTCGCCCCCGAGGTTGCACGCCACCCGCAGGCGCCCCCGGTGCAGGACGACGGTGCGCACCGCCTCGTCGACGTCCACCTCGACCTCGTCCAGCCACGGGTCGGACAGCTCGGGCCACGCCTTGCGGAGCGCGATCAGCTCCCGGTGCACCTTCAGCAGCGTCGCGTGCGGCTCGCTCGCCGCCTCGTCCCAGTCCAGTTTCGAGTCGAGAAAAGTGCTCTCGGCGTTCGGGTCGGGCACTGCGACGTCCTCCCCCCAGCCGTGGTCGGCGAACTCGGCGGTGCGTCCCTCGCGCACGGCGTCCCGCAGTGCCGGGTCCGGGAAGTGGGAGAAGAACTGCCACGGCGTCCGCGCCCCCCACTCCTCGCCCATGAACAGCATGGGCGTGAACGGCGAGCCGAACACCAGTGCGGCGCCGCAGGCGAGCAGGCCGGGGGAGAGGGTCTCGGTGAGCCGGTCACCCGTGGCCCGGTTGCCGATCTGGTCGTGGTTCTGCAGGTAGGCCAGGAAGCGGTGGCCCGGGATGCGGCGGGTGTCGACCGCGGCGCCGTGGTTGCGCTGCCGGAAGCTCGACCACGTGCCCTCGTGGAGGAAGGCCCGGGTGAACACGTGCGCCAGGCCGGTCAGGCCGGCGGCGGCGAAGTCGGCGTAGTAGCCCTGAGCCTCCCCGGTGAGCGCGGTGTGCAGGGTGTGGTGGATGTCGTCGGTCCACTGCCCGTGCAGGCCGTAGCCGCCGGCCTCCCGTGCGGTGATCATGCGCGGGTCGTTCAGGTCCGACTCGGCGATCAGCGACAACGGCCTGCCCACGTGGGTGGACAGCGCCTCGACCTCGACCGAGAGCTGCTCGAGCACGTGGCTGGCGCGCGTGTCGCGCAGGGCGTGCACGGCGTCGAGACGCAGCCCGTCGACGTGGAAGTCGCGCAGCCACATCAGGGCGTTGTCGATCACGAAGCGGCGCACCTGCTCGGAGTGCGGGCCGTCCAGGTTCACCGACGGGCCCCAGATGTTGCTGCCGGCGAAGTACGGGCCGAACCGGTCGAGATAGGCCCCGGACGGGCCGAGGTGGTTGTAGACGACGTCGAGCACCACGCCCAGGCCACGGGCGTGGCAGGCGTCGACGAACCGCTTGAACGCGTCGGGGCCGCCGTAGTTCTCGGTGACCGCGTACCAGCCGACGCCGTCGTACCCCCAGTTGCGCGGCCCGTCGACGGCGTTGACCGGCAGCACCTCCACCATGTCGATACCGAGCGCCACGAGGTGGTCGAGCCGCTCGATCGCCGCGTCGAACGTGCCGTCGGGGGTGAAGGTGCCGATGTGGAGCTCGTAGAGCACGCTGCCCGGCAGCTGCCGCCCGGTCCAGGACTGGTCGGTCCAGAAGAACCCCGAGTCGTCGTACACGCGGGACGCGCCGTGCACGCCGGTGGGCTGCCAGCGGGACCGCGGATCGGGTAGCGGAGTCTCGTCGTCGTCGAGCAGGAAGGCGTAGGCGGTGCCGGGGCCCGCGTCCTCGACGGTGGCGTGCCACCATCCCGCTCCGTCGGAGGACATGGGGTGCGCGGCACCGTCCACCAGGACCCGGACCTGGTCGCGATGCGGTGCCCATACGGCGAAATCGGTCACGAGGAATGATCCTGCCGGGCGCCGTCCCGACGCGCCCGGCGTGACGATGTGATGCACCACAACCCGCTCACACGTTTGCGCCGGGCCGGCGCCGGGCCAGGAGCCGAGCTATGCCGGCCGCACCAGTAACGCCACCGGATAGCGCTCCAGCACCCGGGCCAGCGACGGCGCGGAACCGTCGACGGCGGCCCCGGTGATCACGTCGTGCCAGTCGGTGACCCCCTCCGGCAGCGGGAGCACCGTGTCGTCCCAGCCACCGCGTGCGGCCAGGCCGACCGGAAGCCGCGTGGCCACCGCCACCAGCGACGACGAGCGGGCGAACGCCACCGCATGGTGGGCGGCCGGACCCTCGGCGTGCAGCGGCCGGTAGCCCGCGAACACCTCGGGCCGGTAGCGGCGCAGCCGCAGCGCACTCGCCGTGACCAGCAGCTTCACCGCTCCGGACGCGTCCACGTCCGGCAGCCAGCCCTCGTCGAGGCGGGCCAGCAGGCCGCGGCGTTCCGCCCAGTCGACCGGGCGCCGGTTGTCCGGGTCGACCAGGGAGTACTCGAACAGCTCGGTGCCCTGGTAGACGTCCGGCACGCCCGGTCCGGCGATCTGCAGCAGCTTCTGCCCCAGCGAGTTGGACCAGCCGGGGACGCTGATCCGCGCGACGAACTCCTCGATCTCGGCCACAACGTCGGCATCGGCCAGCACCTGCGCGGGCCACGCGGCGATCGCCTCGTCGATCTCCGCCACGGAGTCGACGTGGCTGGTGACGAGCTTGGCCTCCTTCGAGGCCTTGGTGAGGTAACCGGCGAACCGCTCCGCGGAGATCGGCCACGCTCCCACGAGGTTCTGCCAGGCGAGCAGATCCAGCGACCGGTCGGGCAGCGGATGTGCGGCCGCCCAGCGGCGCACCCGCTCCACCCATTCGCCCGGGATCTCCGCGATCACCGCGAGCCGGGCGCGGACGTCCTCCGAGCGCTTCGTGTCGTGGGTGGACAGCGTGGTCATCGTGGCCGGCCAGGACGCCTCCCTGGCCGCCATGGCGCCGTGGAACTCGGTGGGCGACACCCCGAAACGGGACGGGTCGCCGCCCACCTCGTTGAGCGCGACGAACCGGTTCCAGCGGTAGAACGTGGTGTCCTCGACGCCCTTGGCCATCACCATGCCCGACGTCTGCTGGACGCGGGTGGCGAGCAGGCCCTGCGGCTCGGCCAGCATGGCCTTGCGGATGCTGGCCAGCACGTCGGCGAGGTCGGGGCGGTGGGTGCGGGCCACCGAGACGGCCGTCTCCAGCGCCGAGCGACCTTCCGGCAGGTAGCTGCGGTACACGGGGAAGCCGCAGAGCAGTTCGGCGACGGCCGCCCGTACGCGGTCGGCCGCCTCGCCGGGCTCCTCGTCGGTGGAGGGCGCCGCCTCCGGGACGGGCACGAGCGCGGCGATCCGCCGCACCTCCGCCGCCAGGATGGTGTCGGTGATCTCGCGGCGCGCGGCGTGCTCCGCCGCGTGCAGCGACTCCTTGCGGCCCACGTGCTCGGCCGCGAACTGGGTGAGCAGCCCGCCGCCGGACGGGTCGACGAACACTCCCTGGATCTCGCGCAGCGCCTCGTACCCCGAGGTGCCGTTGACCGGCCACGACGCCGGCAGTTCCTCGCCGACCCCGAGGATCTTCTCCACGAGCAGCCAACGGTCGGGCCCGATCGCGGCCCGCAGCCTGCGCATGTAGGCGCCCGGGTCGGACAGGCCGTCCGGGTGGTCGACCCGGATGCCGTCGACCTCACCCGCGTCGACCCAGCGCAGCACCTCCCGGTGGGTGTCCTCGAAGATCTCCGGGATCTCGACGCGCACCGCGGCCAGCGTGGACACGTCGAAGAACCGGCGGTAGGTGAGCTCCGCGGCGCCGCGCTTCCAGGACACGAGCCGGTAGTGCTGGCGCTCGTGGACCTCCTGCGGCGACCCGGCCTCGCCCGTGCCCGGAGCCACCGGGAACGCGTGCTCGTAGTAGCGCAGCTCCGAGCGGTCCTCGGAGAGAGCCAGTTCCGAGACCGCCTTCTCCTCGTCGGCGTCGAGGATCGGCAGGAGCACCGGCCCGGCGTCCCAGTCGATGTCGAAGTGGCCGGCGTAGCGGGACCCACGGCCGTGCGTGAGGACGTCCCACCACCACGGGTTGGCCTTCGCCACGTCGACACCGACGTGGTTGGGCACGATGTCGAGGACGAACTGCAGGCCTCGCTCCCGGACGGCTGCCACGAGCGCGCGGCGGCCCTCCTCCCCGCCCCGCTCCGCCGAGACCCGGGTGGGGTCGACCACGTCGTAGCCGTGGTTGGAGCCCGCACCGGACTCCAGCAGCGGTGAGGCGTAGAGAGCGCCGACCCCGAGCGTGTCGAGGTAGGGCAGCAGCT
This sequence comes from Pseudonocardia xinjiangensis, assembly GCF_012911925.1. GTDB lineage: Bacteria > Actinomycetota > Actinomycetes > Mycobacteriales > Pseudonocardiaceae > Pseudonocardia > Pseudonocardia xinjiangensis. Next base: position 12,868 of record NZ_JAAXKY010000150.1, read on the forward strand.
CGACGGCGTCGGTGAAGGTGGTGTCCTTCGAGAACTGCAGCCGGTAGGTGGCGGAGGGGACGGACGAGTGCTGCGGAGCCGATCCGGTCATGCGCCCGTGTTCTCGAGTCGCTGCAGGACCAGCACCGACCGCGCCGGCACGGTGTGCACCGCGCCGCCCCGGACCGTGGGCGGTTCGGCCGCCACCACACCGGGAGCGGTGGACAGCGTGATCACCTCGCCGGCCGCGGTGTCGACCACCACCGCCCACAGCGACCCGTACTCGGGGCCGGGCAGGGTGATCTCGATGTCCTCGTGGTGGGCGTTGAGGCAGAGCAGGAACGAGTCGTCGGTGACCCGCTCGCCGCGGGTGTCGGCCTCGGTGATGCCGTCGCCGTTGAGGAACGCCGTGACGCACTTGCCGAAGCCCGAGTCCCAGTCCTGCTCGCTCATCTCCTCGCCCGAGGGCTGGAACCAGGCGATGTCGGGCAACGGGTCGGCGCCGCGGCGGCGCGGCCGGATCGGCCTGCCGGCGAAGAACCGGCGCCGCCGGAACACCGGGTGGGCGTTGCGCAGCGCGACGACCCCGGCCGTGAACCCGACCAGGCCCGCGTTCTTGGTGGCCAGCGACCAGTCGACCCACGAGATCGGGCTGTCCTGGCAGTAGACGTTGTTGTTGCCGCCCTGGGTGCGGCCCAGCTCATCGCCGTGCAGCAGCATCGGCACGCCCTGGCTGAGCATCAGGGTGGTGAGGAAGTTGCGCTGCTGGCGGGCGCGCAGGTCGAGCACCGCGGCGTCGTCGGTGGGGCCCTCCACCCCGCAGTTCCACGAGCGGTTGTGGCTCTCGCCGTCGTTGCCGCCCTCGAGGTTGGCCTCGTTGTGCTTCTCGTTGTACGAGACGAGGTCGGCGAGGGTGAAGCCGTCGTGCGCCGTGACGAAGTTGATCGACGCGAATGGGCGGCGGCCGTCCTCCTGGTACAGGTCGGAGCTGCCGGTGAGCCGGGAGGCGAACTCGCCGAGCGTGCCGGGCTCGCCCCGCCAGAAGTCGCGCACGGTGTCGCGGTACTTGCCGTTCCACTCGGTCCACAGCGGGGGGAAGTTGCCCACCTGGTACCCGCCGGGACCGACGTCCCACGGCTCGGCGATGAGCTTGGCCTGGCTGATCACCGGGTCCTGCTGGACGAGGTCGAAGAACACCGACAGCCGGTCGACGTCGTAGAACTCGCGGGCGAGGGTGGACGCGAGGTCGAAGCGGAAGCCGTCGACGTGCATCTCGGTGACCCAGTACCGCAGCGAGTCCATGATCAGCTGCAGGGTGTGCGGGTTGCGCACGTTGAGCGAGTTGCCGGTGCCCGTGTAGTCCATGTAGTACCGCTGGTCGTCCTCGACGAGGCGGTAGTAGGCGGCGTTGTCGATGCCGCGCATCGACAGCGTGGGGCCCATGTGGTTGCCCTCGGCGGTGTGGTTGTAGACCACGTCGAGGATCACCTCGATGCCGGCGTCGTGCAGGTCGCGCACCATCGCCTTGAACTCCTGCACCTGGTTGCCCGGGCGCAGCCCCGGCATCGCGTAGGCGTGGTGCGGGGCGAGGAAGGCGATGGTGTTGTAGCCCCAGTAGTTCGACAGCCCCTTCTCCTCGAGGTGGTGGTCGTTGAGGAACTCGTGCACCGGCATGAGCTCCACGGCCGTGACACCGAGGGTCTTGAGGTGGTCGATCATCACCGGGTGGGCGAGCCCGGTGTAGGTGCCGCGCAGCTCCTCGGGGATCTCGGGGTGCGCGATGGTGAGGCCCTTGACGTGGGCCTCGTAGATCACCGTCTCGTGGTACGGGATGCGCGGGGAGCGGTCGGTGCCCCAGTCGAAGAAGGGGTTGACCACCACCGACTTCGGCACGAACCTCGCGGAGTCGGTGTCGCTGCGGGCGTCGGGGTCGCCGAACGGGTAGCCGAACACGGCCTCGTCCCACTCCACGGGGCCGTCGAGCGCCTTCGCGTACGGGTCGATGAGCAGCTTGTTCGGGTTGCACCGCAGGCCGTTGGCGGGGTCGTAGGGACCGTGCACCCGGTACCCGTAACGCTGGCCCGGTTCGACGTTGGGCAGGTACCCGTGCCAGACGAAGCCGTCCACCTCGACGAGCCGGACCCGCTCCTCCTCGCCGTCAGGGCTGAAGAGACAGAGCTCGACGCGTTCCGCGACCTCGGAGAAGATCGCGAAGTTGGTGCCCGAGCCGTCGTAGGTGGCGCCCATCGGATAGGCGTGACCTGGCCACGGCCGCATGAATTCCTCCGGTGTTTCGTGATCAACTGATCGGCCGCGGCCGTCCGTACTCGATCTTGCTGTCCGCGGGGCGGCGTCGCTCCGTCGGGCAGAGGTTACCGGGGTAACCCGGTAACCCGCCCGATGCAGCGTTCGTGCCCCGAGTGGCGCCTGCGGGGCGGGCGCAGCGTCATCCCAGGTGCGCGGGGAACCCACCCGTGGCGACGGGGCTCCATCGAGTGGGCGTGATCCTGATCAGGGCCTTGCCCTGCGTGGTCATGGCGGCGCGGTACTCGTCCCAGTCGGGATGCTCGCCGGAGATCGAGCGGAAGTAGTCCACCAGCGGTTCGAGAGCGTCGGGCAGGGTGATCAGTTCGGCGTCCCCGTCCACCTGCACCCAGGGGCCGTTGAAGTCGTCGGACAGCACCACGACCGAGGCCTTCCCGTGCCGGGCGACGTTGGTCGACTTCACCCGTTCGGGATAGGTGGCGACGACGATCCGGCCCTCGGCGTCCACTCCGGCGGTGACGGGCGAGCCCTGCCAGCCGCCGTCGTTGCGCGGGGTCAGCAGGATCATGTGGTGGCGCGACCGCACGAACGTGAGGAGCTCGTCACGGTCGACGGTGGTGTTCGTTGCGATGGTCCGAGCCATGCTCCGAGCCTAGGACGCCTCCGCCCAGGCGCTAGTGTCGGATGTGATGAGTACCGTCTTCACGAAGATCATCGATGGTGAGCTGCCCGGTCGGTTCGTGTGGTCCGACGACCGCGCGGTCGGCTTCCTGTCCATCAACCCGCTCGGCCCCGGCCACACGCTGGTCGTGCCGCGCGAGGAGGTCGACCAGTGGGTCGATGCCGATCCCGGCCTGCTCGCCCACCTCACGAGCGTCAGCCGGGCCATCGGCGCCGCCGTGCAGGAGGTGTGGCAGCCGCCGCGCGTCGGGCTGCTCGTGGCGGGCTTCGAGGTGCCGCACCTGCACGTGCACGTGTTCCCGGCGTGGGACATGGCGGCCTTTGACTTCGCCAACGCGGCGAAGACCGTCGACGCCGCCGAGCAGGACGCCCACGCGGACAAGCTGCGCAGCGCACTGCGGGCGGCCGGCCACGCCGAGCACGTCCGGGACTGACCGCGTGCAGCTCGTCCTCGTCCGGCACGCGCTGCCGGAACGCATCCACGCCTCCGACGCGGCGCAGTCGGACCGACCGGGCGGCCCCGCCGACCCCGCGCTGACGGAGCTGGGGGAGCGCCAGGCCGCACGGCTCGTCGACGCGCTGGCGGCCGACCGCGTCGAGGGTCTCTACGTCAGCCCGCTGGCCAGGGCGCGGGGCACGGCGGCCCCGCTCGCCGCCGCGCTCGGGCGGGACCCGGAGATCGTCGAGGACCTGCGCGAGTACGACGCCGACTCCGACCACTACGTACCCGTCCACGAGATGGCCCGGCTCGACCCGGCCGCGTGGGAACGGATGCTCGCGGGCCTCCTGCCCGCCCACGTCGACGTCCCGGCGTTCACCGCCCGGGTCGACGGCGCGTTCGAGCGGATCATCGCCGCGCACCCCGGCCGCGGGACGGCCGTGGCCGTCGCCCATGCCGGCGTGGTGAACACGTGGCTCGCGCACCTGCTGGGCCTGGCCCGTCCCCTGACCTTCCCGCTCGACTACACCGGGATCACCCGGGTCCTCGCCGGCCGCGACGGCCGCCGGGTGGTGCGGACGGTCAACGAGATCGCCCACGTGGGCGACCTGCTCGCCATGACGGCAGGCACCGAGTAGGGCAGGATCCGCGGATGCTGGTAGGCGTCCCGCGCGAGGTCAAGAACCACGAGTACCGGGTGGCGATCACACCGGCAGGCGTGCAGGAGCTGACGAGCCGCGGCCACGACGTGCTCATCGAACGCGACGCCGGGGCGGGCGCGGGCCTGCCCGACGAGGAGTTCCGCGCAGCCGGCGCCCGTATCACCGACGACCCGGACGAGGTCTGGGGTGCGGCGGAGCTCCTGCTGAAGGTGAAGGAGCCGGTCCCGCAGGAGTACCACCGCCTGCGCGCAGGCCAGGTGCTGTTCACCTACCTGCATCTCGCCGCCTCGAAGGAGTGCACCGACGCGCTCGTCACCGCCGGGGCCACCGCCGTCGCCTACGAGACCGTGCGGCTGCCGGACGGGTCGCTGCCGCTGCTCGCCCCCATGAGCGAGGTGGCCGGCCGGATGGCGCCGCAGGTCGGCGCCCACCACCTGCAACGCACCGAGGGCGGTAGAGGCGTGCTGCTGGGCGGCGTCTCGGGCGTCCCCGCGGGGAAGGTGGCCGTGATCGGGGCCGGGGTCTCGGGGATGAACGCCGCAGGCATTGCGGTGGGGCTCCAGGCCGAGGTCCGGGTGCTCGACACCAACATCAACCGGCTGCGCCAGATCGACTTCAGCTACCGCGGTCACCTGCAGACCATCACGAGTAACGCCTACGAGGTGGAACGCGCCTGCCTGTGGGCCGACCTCGTCATCGGCGCCGTGCTGGTGCCGGGCGCCAAGGCGCCGACCCTGGTGTCGAACGACCTCGTCTCCCGGATGCGACCGGGTTCGGTGCTGGTGGACATCGCCATCGACCAGGGCGGCTGCTTCGCCGACTCCCGCCCGACCACCCACGACGACCCGGTGTTCGGGGTCCACGACTCGATCTTCTACTGCGTGGCCAACATGCCGGGCGCCGTGCCGAACACATCCACCCGGGCCCTCACCAACGCCACGCTGCCCTACGTGCTCGCCCTCGCCGAACGCGGGCCGGCCGCCGCCGTCGCCGCCGACCCCGCGCTCGCGGCGGGCGTCAACGTCGCGGCCGGGCATGTCGTCCAACCCGAGGTGGCGGCCGCCCACGGCGTGCCGGCCGTGCCGCTGGCCGACGCCCTGCCCCCCGACCCGGCCTGAGC
>NZ_JAAXKY010000151.1 GCF_012911925.1 Pseudonocardia xinjiangensis
CGCGGATCACCGTGCCAGGCCGCGGCTGAGACGGACATCAGGATCTCCACCGAGTCGACCCGGGGGTATCCCCCCATTGTCCGGATCGGGATGGCCCTCAGCCCGGGGGGACGGGCCCGTCGTCGGGGGGTGGGTCGGCCCGGACCGTCTGTTCGGGCAGCAGCGGCGCCAGCGCCAGCTCTCGGTCCGTGGTGCCCGGGGGTGCGGCTTCGACCGCCCGCACCCCGGGTCGGGCGGCGAGCGTCTGCAGTCCCGCCCGGTCGGATCGGACGACGAGCGCGAGGACGCACCGGCACCCGGGGTCGGCGAGCGCCACCGCCTCGGCCGCGGCCACGTCGTGCGGCCGGCCGGTGAGCCGGGCCGCGTCGGCGTCGGCCTGCATCTGCGCGCGCCGCCGGACGGTGTCGAGCGCGGTCTCCGGCGCGACCCCGGGATCGAGGGGCTCGAACCGCAGCGCGGTCTGCACCCTGGTCAGCGGCACCCGCAGGACGGCCGTGTCGATCACGGAGCCCGACGCGGCGGCGACCGCGTCGGGCACGGTGAGCTCCGCGCCGAACTGCACGAGTGCGAGCGTCTCGACCCCCGGCGGCGGCAGCTCCGCCGGCAGCCCGGCCAGGTACGCGGCCACGTCGTCGCCCGGCTCCGGACCGAGCCGCACGGAGCCCGGGGACGGCTGCGGCGCGGGCGGCGCGAACTGCGTGGCCCCGTACAGGGCGACCAGCAGGGCCACCACGATGCAGGCGCCGAGCACGGCCAGCCGCCGGCGCGGCGTCATCGCCCTGCCGACATCAGTCGGTGAGCAGGTCCAGCGCGTGCGCCAGGTCCGCCGGGTACGGGCTCGTGAACTCCACCCAGCGGCCGTCGGCGGGGTGTTCGAAGCCGAGCGAGCGGGCGTGCAGCCACTGCCGTTCGAGGCCGAGGCGCTTGGCCAGCGTCGGGTCGGCACCGTAGGCGAGGTCGCCGACGCACGGGTGGCGCAGTGCGGACAGGTGCACGCGGATCTGGTGGGTGCGGCCCGTCTCAAGCCGGACGTCCAGCAGCGACGCGGCGCGGAACGCCTCGATCGTGTCGTAGTGGGTGACGCTGGCCTTTCCCCCGGCCACCACCGCGAACCGGTAGTCGTGCTTGGGGTGGCGGTCGATCGGGGCGTCGATCGTGCCGCTGGACGGGTCGGGGTGCCCCTGGACGACGGCGTGGTAGCGCTTGTCGACGGTGCGCTCCTTGAACGCCCGCTTCAGCACGGTGTAGGCGTGCTCCGAGGTGGCCACCACCATCACCCCGGTGGTGCCGACGTCGAGCCGGTGGACGATGCCCTGCCGCTCGGCCGCCCCGGAGGTGGAGACCCGGAAGCCGAGCGCGGCCAGGCCGCCGACGACGGTGGGCCCGGTCCAGCCGGGGCTCGGGTGGGCGGCGACGCCGACCGGCTTGTCGACCACGACGATGTCGTCGTCGGCGTGCAGGACGGTGAGCCCGGCAACGACCTCGGCCGGCCCGGCGATCACCGCGGGCGCCTCCGGTTCGGGCAGCTCGACCTCGAGCCACGACCCGGCGGTCAGCCGGTCGGACTTCCCGGCGGCGCGGCCGTCCACGGCCACGCGGCCGTCCTCAGCGAGCGCGGCGACCACGGTGCGGGACAGGCCCAGCAGCCGCGAGAGGCCGGCGTCGACACGCATGCCGTCGAGGCCGTCGGGTACGGGGAGCTGGCGGGTGTCACTCACCGACGGACCCGTCCTCCGCGCGGTCCTTGCTCTCGCCGGACGTGCGACGGCCGTCGAGCTCGCGGCCGAGCAGGGCCAGCAGCACGAGCAGCACCCCGCCCGAGACGATCGAGGAGTCGGCCGTGTTGAACACCGGCCAGGCTCGGCCGTCGGGGGTGAACAGCGAGACGATGTCGACGACGTGGCCCTGCAGCGGCCCCGGCGACCGGAAGATCCGGTCGGTGAGGTTGCCCAGCGCACCCCCGAGCACCAGGCCGAGTGCGACGGCCCAGCCCGTGGAGCGCAGCCGCCTGGCCACCCGCAGGATCACCACCACCACGGCGATGGCGACGATGGTGAGCACCCACGTGTAGCCCGTGGCCAGCGAGAACGCGGCTCCGGGGTTGCGGACGAGCTGCAGGTAGACCAGGCCGCCCAGCAGCTGCACCGGCGCGCGGTCCTCGAGCTCCGCGACCGCCAGCACCTTCGTGACGATGTCGACGGCCAGCACCAGCAGGGCGATCAGGGCGAGCAACCGGACCTTGGGGTTGGCGACCAGACCCTGGTCGGTCCGGGTGGTCGGTTCGCTCGCTGACTCGCTCACCACCCCATCATCCCCTACGGCCCTTCGGCTCCCGATCGCCGTGCCAGCGGGCGAGCCTGCCCCGTTGGTCGACGGCGCGGATCCGCTCCTCCGTGGCCTGGCGGGCCAGCGCCGTGGTGACGACGAGCAGCTGGTCGCGTTCGCGCAGGCGGGTCTCCCGCGTGGGGGTGAACGCCTCCTCGTCGCGCACCACCAGGCTGACGGTGGCGCCCCGCGGCAGCCGCAGCTCGCTCAGGTACACCCCGCGCAGCTGCGAGCCCACCGGCACGCGCACCTGCAGCAGGTCGGCGCTCAGCTCGTCGAGCGGCGCGGCGTCGACGGAGAGCTCGCGCGGCTCGGCGCTGCGTGCGACCCCGAGCCGCCTGGCCACCCAGGGCAGGGTCGGACCCTGCACCAGCGTGAGCACGACGACGAGCACGAACACGACGTCGACCAGCGCCTGCGCGCTCGGCGCGCCCTCGACCAGGGCGATCAGCCCCAGCACGATCGGCACCGCCCCGCGCAGGCCTGCCCACGACAGGAAGGCCTGCTCCCGCCACGGCACGCGGAACGGCAGGGCCGCGGCCACCACGGAGATCGGGCGGGCCGCGAGGATCAGCACGAGTCCGGCGACGATCGCGGGCACCACCGCGTCGAGGAGCCGGGGCGGTGAGGCGTAGAGCCCGAGCAGGACGAACAGCCCGATCTGGGCGAGCGAGCCCAGCCCCTCGGCGAAGGAGCGCACCCCGCCGCGGTGCGGCAGGTCGGCGTTGCCCAGCACGAGCGCGGCGACGTAGGTGGCCAGCAGCCCCGAGGCGTGCGCGAGCTGACCCGCGGAGTAGGCCAGGACGCACACGGCGATCGCGGCGAGCGGGTACAGGCCGGTGGCGGGCAGGGCGGCGCGGCGCAGCGCCCAGGCCCCACCGAGGCCCAGCACGGCACCGATCAGCGCGCCTGCTGCGAGCTCGTACACGACGAGGAACGGCGTGATCCAGCTGAACGCCTCCCCGGAGGCCAGCAGGATGACCGCGAGCACGACCGGCGCGTCATTCATCCCGGACTCCAGCTCCAGCACGCCGGCGAGGCGTGGCCGCACGCCGACGCCGCGCAGCACGCTGAACACGGCCGCGGCATCGGTGGAGGAGAGCACCGCACCCCACAGGAACGCCGTGCGCCAGTCCAGGCCCAGCAGCAGGTGCAGCGCCACCCCGACCACCGCGATGCTCACCACCACCGACACGGTCGAGAGCGCGATGCCGACCCCGAGCGACGGCCGAACCGCGGCCCACCGCGTGGTCAGGCCACCTTCGGCGAGGATGAGCACGAGGGCCCCGAGGCCGAGCGACTCGGTGAGCGGGGCATCGTTGAACTGGACACCCAGCACGGACTCGCCGAGCAGGATGCCGATCGCGAGGTAGATGAGGAGCGAGGGCAGCCCCAGGCGCACCGACGCGCGGACGGCCAGCACACCGAGCAGCACCACGGCGGCCACGACGCCGAGCACGACTTCCAGGCTCGCCATCCCCACCTCCGTTCCCACACGTTATCGGCGCAGGTGGTGGGCCTGCGCGGGGGAAGGTAACGGTCATCAGGACGGGGGGTTATCCCGAGACCCGACCGGGGACCTGCGGGATGGTGCGCGCACCCCGCCCCTCCCTAGCCTGCTCGCATGGTCATCACCACCCCGGCGGTGGGCGGAGTGCGGCCGGACCCGCTGCGGGCCCTGCTCGCTCCGTCCACCTGGCTCGGTGCCGCACATCTGCTGCTCGACGGCGCGGTCGGCGCGGCCTACGCGTTCGTCCTGCTCACCGGGCTCTTCTTCACCGTCATGCTGCTTCCGTTCGCGCTGCTCGGGCTGCCGGTGTGGATCCTGACGGCCTGGGTGAGCGTCGCGCTGGCCCGGATCGAGTGCGCCCGGCTGCGCCTGCTCCTCGGCGTGCGGATCGCCCCGCAGTCGATGCCGCCCCGGGACCGCAACCCGCTGCGGTACGGCGGAGCGCTGTGGCGGGACCCCGGTGTGCGCCGCCGCGGGGTCTACCAGCTCGTGGCGTTGCCGCTGGGTGTGCTGACCTCGGCGGTGGTGTACTTCCTGCTGTCGGGCGCGGTGGCGCTGCTCGCGATGCCGCTGCTCACGTTCCTGGTGCCCTCGCAGGGCGCCACCGTGTTCGGCATCCCGCTCGCCGACACCGGCAGCGGCCGCACCCTGCTCGCCGGGCTCGGGCTCGTGCTGCTGCTCGTCTCCCCCGCGGTGGTCCGCGGGCTCACGGCGGTCGACGTCGCGGTCGCACGCACCCTGCTGGGGCCGGTGCCCGGGGCGCTCGCCCGCCGCGTCGACGAGCTGGAGCGCAGCCGCGCCCGGGTCGTCGACGCCGGGGAGGCCGAGCGCAGGCGCCTCGAGCGCGACCTGCACGACGGCACACAGCAGCAGCTCGTCGCGCTCGGGATGACGCTGGGCCGGGCCAAGGCCCGCTACAAGCAGGACCCCGGCGGCATCGGCGAGCTGCTCGACGACGCCCACCAGCAGGCCAAGGACGCCGTCACCGACCTCCGCGGGCTCATCCGCGGGCTGCACCCCCCGGTGCTCACCGACCGCGGGCTGGATGCGGCGCTCTCGGCCATCGCCGTGCGCTGTCCCGTCCCGGTCGACCTCACCGTGGCCCTCGACGAGCGGCCGAGCGCCACCATCGAGGCGATCGGCTACTTCGTGGTGGCCGAGGGCCTCACCAACGTCGCCCGCCACTCCCGCGCCGCCCACGCCTCGGTCACCGTGCGCCGGGAGGGCTCCGGCCCGGTCTGGATCGTCATCAGCGACGACGGGGTCGGAGGCGCCGACCCGGAGCGGGGGACCGGGCTGCGCGGGCTGGCCGACCGGGTGTCCGGAGTGGACGGCCAGCTGCGCGTCGACTCCCCCGTCGGCGGCCCCACCGTGCTCACCGTCGAGCTGCCCACCAGCGAGCCCGTCCGATGACGGCCGCGCCCATCGGCCCGGCCGCGTCCCCCCGCCCCCGGGTCACCGTCGCCGAGGACTCGGTGCTGCTGCGCGAAGGGCTCTGCCGCCTGCTGGCCGAGGCCGGGTTCGACGTCGTGGCCGCCGTCGGAGACGGTGAGGAGCTGCTGCGCGCCGTGACCGCCGACCAGCCGGACGTCGTCGTCGCCGACGTGCGGATGCCACCCACCCACACCGACGAAGGCCTGCGTGCGGCGCTGGTGATCCGCTCCCGCTGGCCCGCGGTGGCCGTGCTCGTGCTCTCCCAGTACGTGGAGGAGCGCTACGCCACCGAACTCCTCGCCGGCGACACCCGCGGCGTCGGCTACCTGCTCAAGGACCGCGTCGCCGACGTCGAGAGCTTCGTCGAGGGGCTGCACCGGGTGCGCGCCGGCGGCACCGCGCTCGACCCCGAGGTCGTCTCGCAGATCTTCGCGCGGTCCCGGCGGGCCCAGCCGCTCGCCGGCCTGACGCCCCGGGAGCGCGACGTCCTGACCCTCATGGCCGAGGGGCGCTCCAACAACGGCATCGCGGAGGCGCTGACCGTCACCGAGGGGGCCGTGGAGAAGCACATCAGCGGGATCTTCGGCAAGTTCGCCCTCCCGGCGGCGCCGAGCGACCACCGGCGGGTCCTCGCCGTGCTCAGATACCTGGAGGACTGACCGTGACCTCCACCGAACCGACCGCAGGACATCACCGGGCTGTCCTGGTGGCGGCCGTGCTGTTCGTCGGCCTCGTGGCCGGCACCGGCGCACTGCAGCTGCTCTCCCAGGCGGCAAGGGGCACCTACGAGCGGACGAGCACCATCACACCCACGGCCGAGCGCTTCACCGTGGCCAGCGACGCCGGCACGGTCACCCTCTCACCCAGCAGCGACGGTGCCGTGCACGTCCGCACGGTGGTTCGCTACGGGCTGGGCCAGCCGGAGCTGACCGAGGAGACCACCTCGGCCGGTGTGCGGCTCGACGCCACCTGCAGTGGGCTGCTGGCCACGCACTGCGACGTCGACTACGCCGTGGAGCTCCCGCCGTCGTTCCCGGTGTACGTCGAGGGCACCGCAGGGGACGTCACGGTGAGCGGCCTCACCGGGCCCGTCACGGTGGAGCGGGCCACCGGCGACATCGCACTCGTCGACCTGACCGGGCCGGTCGACGCCACCACCCAGGCCGGGGTGATCAGCGGCCGGGGTCTGCGCAGCGACGTGGTGCGCGCCGAGACCAGATCGGGCGACGTGCGGCTCGAACTGCGCGAGCCGCCGAGCTCGCTGGCGGTGGACTCCCTCAGCGGGCAGATCGACGTCACGGTGCCGGCCACCGGCTACCGGGTCGACGCGCGGAGCACCACCGGTGAGGCGTCGGTGCTGGTGCCCGTGGACTCCGCCGCACCCGGCATGATCGTGCTCGACAGCGAGAACGGCGACGTTCGCGTCCGTCCCTCGCTCTGATCCTCCGGCGCTCAGCCCACCGTCCAGGTCAGCGTGGCCGCGGTGCGGACGCGGTCCAGGTCGTCGAGCACGGCGTCCACCTCCGGGACCCTGTCCTCGGGAAGGCACAGCCTGCGGGCCACCCACACCGGGTCGCGCCGGTCGGACGCGCGCTCCCACCGCTGCACGGCCGGCTCGATCCCGAGCTCGCGCAGCACGCCCACCGCATCGTCGGTGGTGGCCGACGGCGGCCGGTGCAGGCCGTGGAAGCGTTCCCACAGCGGGTCGAGCCACGCCGTCGGGTGCTGCGTCATCATCTCGACGACGACCCCCCGGCGGGCGGCCGCGGTGAGCGCGCGCACGAACGGCGGCAGGTCGACGACGTTGTGCAGCACGTGGTGGGAGACGACCACGTCGGCGGTGCCGGCCTCGGCGGCCACGTCGGGCCAGCGCCCCGCGACCGTCCGGTACGGGAGGTCACGGGCCCGCGCCGCCGCGGCGAAGGAGTCGAGCATGTCCTGCTGCTGGTCCACGCCCGTGGCGTGGGTGATCCGGCCCACCAGCGCGAAGGCGGCCGCCCCTCCCCCGCAGCCGACGTCGAGCACGGTGCCACCGTCGGCGAGCAGCTCCAGAGCCGCCCGCCGCGACGGTGTGTCCACGGGCTGTGACGGCGCCGCGAAGTAGTCGACGTCGTGGTGAAACGGGTTGTTCGGGGCCTTGGCGAGGATCTCCGGGGGGATGCCCCGGCCCTCCTGGCGCTCGGCCCACACGGTCGCCGCATCCATGGGTCCGAGTATGCGCGCGGATCGCGGGTGTGGATCTCCGGTCGCCCGCTCCGGGTCCGTCGTCACCGCGCGGTGAGCTGCTCGACGAGCATCGCCACGCGCTGCTCCTGCGCACCCGCCGGGAGGCGCCCGCCGCGGGCGAGGGTGACGAGCCCGTGCATCGTGGCCCACCAGACCTCGGTGAACACGCCGGTGTCCCGCTCACCTGCCAGCGGTGCGAACACGTCATGGAGCTGCGCGAACCCTGCTTGCATCGGAGCGGGCGTGGTGTCCTGCGCGAACGGCAGGTCGGTGGAGAGGGTGAACATGGCGTCGTAGAGGGCGGGGTTGGTCTCGGCGAACGCGAGGTACGCCCGGATGACGGCCGGCACGGCCTCGTCCGTCGTCCCCGCCCCCACCCGGGCGGCCGCGAGCGCGTCGGCGAGCTCGGTGAAGCCCTGCAGCGCGACCGCCCCGACGATGGCGTCCTTGCCGGCGAAGTGGCTGTAGAGCACCGGCTGGCTGTACTCGATCCGCTGCGAGAGCCGCCTCGTCGTGACCGCGTCCCAGCCCTCGGTCTCGGCGAGCTCACGTGCCGTCCGGACGATCAGCTCGTGGCGTGCAGCGCGCTCCCGCTCGCGGCGGTTCTGGTTCGGCATCGTCAGATCCTAGCACTGCTAGCTCTTCGAGCAGCGCTTGTGTTAGCGTCGCTCCAGATCCTAGCAACGCTAGATTCTCCTGAAGGAGCACCACATGTTCGTGACCTACATCGGCGCCGCCCTCGCCGGTCTCACCGGCGTCGGGATCATCGCGGTCGGAACGCGCTACCTCCTGGCCTCGCAGGCGAGCGCAGCGACCTTCGGCCTACCGGACTGGCCCCGCGGCGACGCCGGCGCGTGGCTGTACCTGAAGGGCATCCGTGACATCGCGTCGGGGCTCGTGATCCTCGTGCCTCTCGTACTCGGGCAGTTCCAGGTGCTCGGCTGGCTCGTCCTGGCCGCGTCGATCACCCCGTTCGGTGACGCACTCGTGGTCCTCAGGAACAAGGGGAGCAAGACCCTCGGGTACGCCATGCACGGAGGCACTGCGGTGGCCGTGGTGATCACCGGCCTGCTTCTTCTGCTCGGGAACTGAGCACGTCCCTGGTCGTCGCCCGCTTCGACCTACGCGGAGATCGCGAAACGAGCCCGCGCGGCGGCCGATCCGGCCATCCTCCCGGTCAGCCGAGCAGCTCGGCGTACCGCGTCGCCAGCACCGTCTCGTCGCCCTCCAACGCCACTACCTTGTCGCGGGCCCACAGCCCGGACACGATCTCGACCTTCCCGGGCCGGAGCCCGAACGCCTCGGCGAGCACCTCGCGGACCGCGGCGTTCGCGGCACCGTCCACCGGCCGGGCCCGCACCGACACCAGCAGTACCGGCCCGTGCGGGCCCGGCCGGCTCCCGCCGACCGAGTCGGCACGGGAGCCGGGCCGGACCCGGACGGAGATCCGCACCCGGCTGCCGCTCGTCAGGCGGTGCGGCTGACGAGGACGCGCACCTGGGTGGAGCTCCCGTCCGGGGCGGCCACGGCCCCGGCGAGGGTGGGCTCGGCCACCTCGGCGTAGGCCACGGAGACCGCCAGCACCTCGCCGGACACGAACGACTCGTGCGCGCGCACGGCGTCGAGCACCGGACCGGGCCCGTCGAGCGTGAGCGCCACGCGGTCGGACACGTCGAAACCGGCATCGCGGCGGGCCTGCTGCACGACGCGCACGACGTCGCGGGCCGTCCCCTCCGCCGCCAGCTCCGGCGTGACCGCGGTGTCCAGTACGACCAGTCCGGTGGAACCGGGCAGGGCCGCGATCGCCGTGCCCGCGCCCTCCCCGCCTGCGGCCACCAGCTTCTCGGTGAACTCGCCGGGCAGCAGCTCGATGCCCGCAGCGGTGACGGTGCCGTCGTCGCTCGCCGTCCACTCCCCCGCCTTCACGGCGCGGATCACCTTCTGGGTGTCGCCGCCCAGCCGAGGACCGCAGGCCCGGGCGTTGACCGCGATCTCGAACCGCCCGAACTCGGCAACGGCCGTGGTGAGCACGACGTCCTTCACGTTGACCTCGTCGCGCAGGATGTCGGTGAACGGCTCCAGTGCCGCGACGTCGGCGGCCGCCACCGTGAGGGTGGCCAGCGGCAGCCGCACCCGCAGCCCGCGGGCCTTGCGCAGCGACAGCGCCGACGAGGCCACCTGACGCACGCGCTCCATCGCGGTCACCAGTGCGGCGTTGTGCGGGAGCTCGTCGGCGGTGGGCCAGTCCGCGAGGTGCACCGACCGGCCGCCCGTGAGCCCCTGCCAGACCTTCTCCAGGGTCAGGGGCAGCAGCGGCGCGGCGACGCGGGCGGTCACCTCGAGCACGGTGTGCAGCGTGTCGATCGCGTCGGCGTCGCCGTCCCAGAACCGCTCCCGCGAGCGGCGCACGTACCAGTTGGTGAGCGCCTCGGCGTGGTCGCGGACGTGCTCACACGCCCCTGCCACGTCGTAGACGTCCATCGCCGCGGTGACGTCGTCGACGAGCGCCGCCGTGCGGGCCAGTACGTACCGGTCGAGGACGTGCTCCGAGTCGGTGCGGAACACGCCGCGGCGCCCGGCCGCACCCGCGTAGAGCGACAGGAAGTACCACGTGTTCCACAGCGGCAGGAGTGCCTGCCGCACGCCCTCGCGGATGCCCTGCTCGGTGACGACCAGGTTGCCCCCGCGCAGGATCGGCGAGGCCATGAGGAACCAGCGCATGGCGTCGGAGCCGTCGCGCTCGAAGACCTCGTTGACGTCCGGGAAGTTGCGCCGCGACTTCGACATCTTCTGCCCGTCGTCACCCAGCACGATGCCGTGGGCCAGGCACGAGCGGAACGCCGGCCGGTCGAACAGCGCCGTGGCCAGCACGTGCAGCAGGTAGAACCAGCCGCGGGTCTGCCCGTTGTACTCGACGATGAAGTCGCCCGGGTAGTGGTGGTCGAACCAGTCGCGGTTCTCGAACGGGTAGTGCACCTGGGCGAACGGCATCGAGCCGGAGTCGAACCAGCAGTCGAGCACCTCCGGCACCCGGCGCATCGTCGAGCGCCCGGTGGGGTCGTCCGGGTTCGGCCTGGTGAGCTCGTCGACGTACGGGCGGTGCAGGTCGGTCGGGCGCACGCCGAAGTCACGCTCCAGCTCGTCGAGCGAGCCGTACACGTCGACGCGCGGGTACTGCGGGTCGTCCGACACCCAGACCGGGATCGGCGAGCCCCAGTACCGGTTGCGGGAGATCGACCAGTCGCGGGCGCCCTCGAGCCACTTGCCGAACTGCCCGTCGCGGACGTGCTCCGGCACCCAGGTGATCTCCTGGTTCAGCTCCACCATGCGGTCGCGGAACGCCGTGACCTGCACGAACCACGAGTCCACCGCACGCTGGATGAGCGGGTTGCCGCAGCGCCAGCAGTGCGGGTACGGGTGGTCGTAGGTCTCGTGGCGCAGCAGCACCCCCTGCACGTGCGGCGCGCCGTCGCGCAGGTCGCGGATGATCTGCGGGTTGGCGTCGAACACCTGCATGCCCGCGTAGGGGGGCACCCGGGAGTCGAACTCACCGCGGGAGTCCACCGGCACAACGGTCTCGATGCCCGCCGCGTCGGTGACGACCTTGTCCTCCTCACCGAAGGCGGGCGCGATGTGCACGAGCCCCGTGCCGTCGTCGGTGGTGACGTAGTCGGCGCCCAGGATGCGGTGGGCGTTCTCCCAGCCGGCGAAGAAGTCGAACGGCGGGACGTAGGACAGCCCCAGCAGCTCGGTACCGGGCAGGTGCCGCAGCACCTCCGGCTCCTCGCCGAGCTCGCGGGCGTAGTGGGCGACGCGGGCCGCGGCGAGCACGTACCGCTCTCCGTTGGCCGCCACGAGCACGTAGTCCACGGCCGGGTTGACGGCCATCGCGAGGTTGGACGGCAGCGTCCACGGCGTGGTGGTCCAGACGAGCGCGAGCGCGTCGTCCAGGTCGGTGCCGGGTGCGCGCAGCCGCAGGCCCACCGTGACGGCCGGGTCCTGCCGGTCCAGGTAGACGTCGTCCATCCTGGTCTCGGTGGCCGACAGCGGCGTGCCGTCGTGCCAGCAGTACCAGAGCACGCGGAACCCGGAGTAGATCAGACCCTTGTCCCACAGGGTCTTGAACGCCCACATGACGCTTTCCATGTAGTCCAGGTCGAGCGTCTTGTAGTCGTTGTCGAAGTCGACCCAGCGGGCCTGCCGTGTGACGTAGTCACGCCACTCGTCGGTGAAGCGCAGCACCGACGTGCGGCAGGCCTCGTTGAAGGCCGCGACGCCCATCTCCTCGATCTCGGTCTTGTCCTTGATCCCGAGCTCGCGCTCCGCCTCGATCTCCGCGGGCATGCCGTGGGTGTCCCACCCGAACCGGCGTTCGACGTGCTTGCCGCGCATCGTCTGGTACCGCGGCACCACGTCCTTGACGTAGCCGGTGAGCAGGTGCCCGTAGTGCGGCAGCCCGTTGGCGAAGGGGGGGCCGTCGTAGAAGACGAACTCGTTGCTGCCGTTCTCCCCCGCGGGGCGAGCCTCGACCGAGGCGACGAACGTGCCGTCGGCCTCCCAGGCGTCCAGGACCTCGCGCTCCAGGGCGGGGAAGGACGGGTGCGCGGGGACGGTGGGATAACGCGGCTGCTCGGCGTGGGCGCTCATCGCTGGTGTGCTCCTCGTGCGTGGCTGGTGCTGCTGCCTGCACGGGGACGACGGCCCTTGCGGGCGCCGCGGTACCACCCCGCTTGCCGCCCCGGAGGGCGGCCTCTCATCGGACGGCTGTGACGGGCCGCTCCCGTCCGGTTCTACTGGGGCGACCCGGCCGCTGCCGAACGCCTGTTCTTCCGGAGGCTCCCCGGTGATGGCCGGATCGGTGCCTGTGCGTGCAAGGGTAGCGCCACGGCGCGAGCCGATATTCCCGCGGGCCTGCTACCGGGGTGGCGGCCCTACCGACCGGCCGCCCTACCGGGTGGCGGCGCCGTGCCTGCTCGCCAGCGTGCGGTCGGGCGCGCACCAGCCGCACGGAGAGAACCCGAGCTCGATGGCCTCGCGCACCGCGAGCGGGATCGGCGGCTTGCCGACCAGCGCCCGGCAGCTCTTCACGTGGTAGCGCGGCTGCTCGTCGATCACCAGCACCTCGTCGGCGAGCGCCGCGACCAGCGCGAAGACGGCGGTGTCCGGCGGCTCCTCCGGCGGCTCGGCGTCGGTGTCCGCCTGCGGCTGCGCGGCGTCCGCGGGAGCGGCGGTGTCGGCGGCGGCGCTCTCGGCCGAGCCACCGGTGACCGCCGCCGCAGGCGTGCCGTCGCCCGCGACCTCACCGGCGGGCGCCTCGCCGCCGGCCGCGGCCGGCGAACCAGCGGCTCCGGCGCCTGCCGGGCTGTGGGCCGGCTCGGTCGGCACCGAACCCCCGGCCGTCGTGCCACCGGCGGTCGTGCCACCGGCGGTCGTGCCGTCCGTCGACGCACCGCTCGTTGCCGAGCCACCCGTGGAAGAACCGCTCGCGGTCGTGCCGCCGGTCGACGTGGTGCTCGTTGCCGTGGTCGCCGAGGCGCTCGTTGCCGACCCGTCTGCCGTCGAGCCGCCCGTGGTGGTGCCGCCCGCGGCCGGGCCACCGGCCGTCGTACCACCGGGACTCGTGCCACCGGGGGTCCCGCCGGCACCCGCGGTCCCGCTCGGCGGCGTGCCGCCGGGGGTCATGCCGCTCGTCGCCGTGTCGGCAGTCGGCGCACCACCGGCAGTGGTGCCGTCCACGGAGGTGGCGCTCGTCGTGGTGCTGCCGGCCACTGCACCGCCGGCTGCCGAGCCACCGCCCTTGGTGCCGTCAGGCTTCGCGCTGTCGGTTTTCGCGCTGTCGGTTTTCGCGCCGTCGGCTTTCGCGCCGTCGGCCGCCGCAGCCGCTGCGGTTCCGGAGCCCGCGGTTGCCTCGCGGCCGGAAGGGCCGGCGTCCGGAGCCGAACCCGCGGGGGTGGCGGGCTTGCGCGCGCTCATGACCACAGTGCTCTCGACGGCCGAGGTGCCCGCGGCGGTCGCGCCCTTCGGGGTGGACGCGGCCGACCCGTCGGCGGGGTCGCTCTTCTCGCGGGCCGCCGGGCCGGAGTCGGCCCGGGCCGCGGCGGGCGCGTCGCGCGCCGGCTCCGTGGGGGCCTGCGCAGCCGAGGGCGGGGACGGCACGGCGGAGCCCGACGGCGCGGCGCCGGCGGATCCGGCACCGAAGTCGGCGGTGCCCTCGGCGTCGCTCGCCGGCGGCACCGGAGCGGCGTGATCCGAATCGCTCTTGGTTACGCTGCGTGATAAATCACTGCCCGATGGGCTGATTCCAGCAGTAGCGCCGGGCGGTCGATCGGCAGAGCCGGACGGCTTCACCGTGGGCATCACAACGGTCTGCGTGCCGTCCAGCAGCTCGTCGAACCGGTGATCGGCGGCGTCCTGAGGGGCTCCGTTGACCCCCGCAGGCGCGGCGGATCCGGGCCGGGGAATGACCGGCAGGACCTCGGTGACCGGATCGACGTCCAGCGTGGCCGCGCCCGAGGCGCCGTTGCCTGTGGCCGCCGCAGCGGCACCGGCCTTCACCGCGTTGCGGCGCTGCAGCCAGTCGACCAGCAGGACCGCCGCCGCAGCGACACTGACCCCCACGGATACCCACGCCCACAGGACGCTGCCGGACAGCAGCGCCACCACCAGCAGGCCGAAGGCGATGAGGACCAGGATCAGGACCAGGAGCAGCACGATTCTCTCCGTGTGCGGCGGTGCGGCGGGAGTCCGCCACACCGCCCGTGTAGGTCTCGGTCAGCTACCGGCGTCGGCACGCTGGCCGTAGCCGGTGGAGGCGTACCCGCCGTTGGAGCTGGACCGACTGTCGGACGGAGCCGCCGAACCGCGCTCACCGAGGTCCCTGAGCTGGGACTCCAGGTAGGTCTTGAGGCGGGTGCGGTACTCACGCTCGAACGTGCGCAGCTCGTCGATCTTCTTCTCGAGGACCGACTTGTCGCGCGTGATCGTGCCGATGATCTCCGCCTGCTTGCGCTCGGCGTCACCGACCAGCGTGGCCGCCTTGTCGCGCGACTGCCGCTCCAGCGTCTCGGCCCTGGTACGGGCGTCGTTCAGCATCGTCTCGGCCCGCGAGCGGGCGTCATTGACGAGACCGTCGGACTTGGTGCGCGCATCCGACAGCAGCTGCTCGGACTTGGTGCGGGCGTCGGTGAGCATCGCGTCGGCCTCGGACTTGGCCTCGGCGGTGAGCCGCTCTGCCATCTCCTGGGCCATGCTCAGGACCTTGGCCACCTGGACATGGTGGTCGCCGCCCTCCCCGTCCATCAGCGACTGCGGGCCGCCCATGGAGCGCGGTGGCTCCATCTGCCGCATCGACGGGGGGTCTACCTGCCGCTGGATCTGCTGAGTGGGGGGCGAAACAGGCGCCCCCATCTGAGCAGGCGGACGCGAACGCGCGTCCTCCAAGTCGGCCTGTGCGTTCCCGAGGCGCTGTTCGAGCTGCGAGACCTGCTCGCGCAGGTCCTCGTTCTCCTCGATCAGGCGAGCCAGCTCGGCCTCGACCAGGTCGAGGAACGCGTCGACCTCGTCCTCGTTGTACCCCCTCTTGCCAATGGGGGGTTTGCTGAACGCGACGTTGTGGACGTCGGCGGGCGTCAGCGGCATCGGATCACCTCATGCAGTCCTCGGCGGCGGCACCGTGTGACTGGGGCTCACAACGGCGTCGGCTGGGCAACGTTCATCAGTATGAACACGACCAGCAACAGAACCATAATCGACAGGTCTAGCCCCACGCCGCCAATCCGCACGACGGGGATCACTCTGCGCAACAACTTCACCGGTGGATCGGTGGCCGTGAAGATGAGCTCGAGAGCCACGGCACTGGGGCCGGCAGGCACCCACTGGCGGGCGAAGCTCCTGACGAGCTCCGCCACGATGCGCCCGATGAGCAGCAGCCAGAAGAAGAACAGCACGTAGTACACGACGAACTGGATGGCGAGGGGCACGCCCTCAATCCTGGCGGAAGATGCCTCGTTCTGCGAGCCTGCGCGCGTCGTCCGCCGAGACCTCGACATCGGCCGGAGTGAGAAGGAAGACCCGGTTCGTCACCTTGTCGATGGAGCCGCGCAGGGCGAACGCCAAGCCGGCGGCGAAGTCGACGAGGCGCTTGGCGTCGTCGGTCTCCAGCTCGGTGAGGTTCATGATCACCGGCACGCCGTCGCGGTAGCGTTCGCCGATCGTGCGCGCCTCCTTGTAGCTACGGGGCTGCAGCGTGGTGATCCTGGCGAGGGCGGCGGCCCCGCGGGTCGCGTGGTCGCGCTGCTCGGGCACGGCGGCCGGAGCAGGGGGAACCGCCCGGACCGGCTCCCGGACGGAGTCGGGATCGATCGCGAGTGCACCCCGGACCACCGACGGTCCCGCCCCCGGCACGCCGACGGGCGGCGCTGCGGTAGTCCGTGGCGCGGTCCGTTCGACCGCCGCCACCGGGCGGGGCGGGCGCCGGTCCCACTCGTCCTCGTAGCGGGCGCGGCGGGAGTCGTCGTCGTAGGAGCGGTCGTCCCATCGGTCGTCGCCGTACTCGCGGGAGCTCCGGTCGGAACGGCGGCCCTCGGCGTACCGGTCGTCGTACCGGTCGTGAACCGGCTCGTCGGCGTACTCGCCCATCTCCTCGGCGGGCACCATGCCGAAATAGGCCTTGAGCCGGTACATCGCGCCCATTCGCGCTCCCATCATCGACGCCCCCGACGGTCGGCCGCAGACAGCACGGCGCGACGATCACCCGGAGGTTATCCGGCGTTCCCCCACAAGGGCTGTTCCGACACGCACCACGTCCGATCCATGCCTGATCGCCTCCTCCAGGTCACCGCTCATTCCGGTCGACAAGGTGCTGGCCTGCGGAAACCGGACACGGAGCCAGGCGGCTGCCTCGGCGACGTCGGCGAAGGCGGCATCGGGATCGGCACCCAGCGGCGCCACCGCCATCAGGCCGGTGAGCTGCAGCCCGGCGCAGGCTGCGACACGTTCGGCGAGCGGCCCGAGGCCGTCGCGGGGCACGCCACCGCGCTCGGGGTCGCCGTCGACGCTGTACTGGAGGAGAACGGGCAGCGGGCCGGGGCGCCCACCGGTGTCCTGCTCGCGCCGCACGGCGGCGTCGAGAGCGTCGGCCAGCCGCACCGAGTCCACGGACTCCACCTGGTCGGCCCAGCGCGCGACGGCTTTGGCCTTGTTCCGTTGCAGCCCACCGATGAAGTGCCAGCGCGGCGCCGCGTCGGGACGGAGCTCGGCGACCTTCGCGACCTTCGCCCCGGCCTCCTGCACCCGGTTCTCCCCGAACACGGTGAGACCGAGATCGAGGAGCACGGCGACGTCAGTGGCCGGCACGGTCTTGGTGACTGCCACGAGCGCCACGTCACCGGGCGCCCGCCCGGCGGCGACACAGGCGGCGTCGATGCGTTCCCGCACGGCCTGCAGCCGACGGGCCAGCTCCTCGCGTCTCTGCGCATCCACAGCCCACCCCATCCGCAGCCGGATCAGGCCCGGCTGTCTATCGCACCGAAGATCACCCCTGCCATCGTCCCCGGAACCGGGCCCGGCGGCCGGGTGGACCGCTCAGCGGGGGTCGAGCCAGATGACCGCGGCCTGGCGGCCGGTCGGGGCGCTCCCGCGGTGGCTGTAGAGGTCGCGCTCCTCGAGCGTGCACCGCGGGTCGCCGCCGACCCGCGCCACCCCGAGTGCGGTGAGCTGGTGGTAGAGACCGGCGCGCAGATCCAGTCCCGGGGTGCCGCGGCGGGTGCGCACCGCGCTGCCGGGCAGGCGGGCGTCCACCTCGGCCCGCATCGCCGCAGGGACCTCGTAGCAGGCCCCGCACACCGCGGGGCCCAGCAGTACCTCCAGCGCCTCCACCCGCGCGCCGAGGGCCACCATGGCGGCCACGGTGGCCGGCAGCACGCCGGCGGCCGCCCCGACCCGGCCGGCGTGGGCGGCGCCCACGACGCCGGCCACCGGGTCGGCGAGCAGCAGCGGCACGCAGTCGGCCGCCAGCACCGCGAGCCCGACGCCCGGCAGGGCCGTCACGGCGGCGTCGGTGGCCGGGATGTCCGGCGCGCCCACCTCGGGCACCGAGTCCACGGTGGCGACCCTGGTGCCGTGCACCTGTCCGAGGAACACGACCGGAACGCCCAGCTCGGTCGACAGGCGGCGGCGGTTGGCCGCGACGGCGGCCGGGTCGTCGCCCACTCCCGTCGACAGGTTGAACGTGCCGAAGCCGCCGGTCGAACGCCCACCGGCCCGGGTGGTGACCACCCGCCGGACGCGGGCCCGCGCTCGGGTCAACGCTTCATGAACGGCGGCACGTCCACGTCGTCGTCGAAGTCGTCG
>NZ_JAAXKY010000152.1 GCF_012911925.1 Pseudonocardia xinjiangensis
ATCTCGTGGTGGTTCTCCCACGCCTCGGGGATCATCATCAGCACCGCGTGCGGCAGGCTGCGACCACCCAGGTGCAGCAGTTCCAGCACCTCGTCGAACGTGGCCGCTCGCCGAGCGCTACCGCGTCGAGCCGGCCCCCGCACCGGCGGAGCAGTCGTGGCCCGGCGCGGCGCCCACGAACGGGTACGCCCACCCGGACGACCGCGCTCCCGAGGGAGACGCCGGCACGGTCACGGGCACGGGCGGCCGCCGTCGCCTCGGCGAACCGGTCGCCCCGCATCCCGACCGGAGCGCCCCCGACGAGCCGTACCTCCCCGAGACCGGGGAGTACGCGGTGCCCGACCAGGCGGCATCGTCCGGGTACTTCGAGGCACCGTCCGGGTACGCGGCGTCGTCCGGGTACTTCGACGCGCCGTCCGAGCCGTCCGGGTACGCGGCCCCGGTGGACGGCGGCAGGCGCCGGGCCCCGGGTACGGCCGACGACGCCGCGGTGTCCGGCACCGGGAGGCGCCGAGCCGTCGAGCCGGAGGCACTGACCAGCGTGTTCCCCGCGCTCGGTGGTTCCCCGGCCGGAGCCGAGCCGCTTCCGGGGGAGGCCTCCGACGCCCTGGCCCGGCCCGCTCGCGGCAGGCACGCCGCTCCGGACCCGGGGGAAGGGACGCCCGAGACGACGCCGCTGCAGGTCTTCGTCGCGCCCTCCGGCACGCGCCCCTCGGGGCGGCACCGCAGGCCCGACGAGTAGGACCCGGACGGCCGTGACTACGGGACGGGTGTCCTGGTCGCAGCCGACAAGGCACCCGCCCGCGCCGCGCGCAGCCAGCCGAGCACGGCGGCGCGGCCGAGCACGGCCGGGTCCGCGCCGAACACCGCGAGCGGCGCGCTGCGCAGCACCGCCCGGGGGAGCAGCGCGTGCCAGTGCTCCGCCACCGCGAGCGGGTGCACCGGATCGTCGACGAGTGCCGCCAGCCCAACGGGCACGTCGAGCGCCCGGAGTCCGCTCGCGTCCGGGGCGGGCTCGGCCGCCGCCGCGTCGAGCGCGGCGGCCAGCCCGGTGCCGTAGCGCTGCCATGCCCTGGCCAGCTCCGCGGCCAGCCACGGCGGCGAGCCCGCCTCCGCCGCCGCCACGGCCCCCGCCACTCCGCTGTCGCGCACGCACGCCGCAGTGGCCCGGGCGGCGAGCGTCGCCGGGGCGTCGCCGGGCCGTCCGGTCCACGCCGGCAAGGCCAGGAGCAGCCCGGCAGGCCCAGGTCCGGCTTCGGCCCGGCGCTGCGCGGCCCACGCCGCGGCCACGTGGGCGCCGAGGGAGATGCCGCCCACCAGAACCGGGCCGGGGCGCTCCAGCGCCGCGTCGAGCGCGGCCCGATAGCCGTCGATCACATCGCGGCCGTGGCGCGGCGCCACGGCGTGCAGTTCGATGCCGAGCGCACCCAGCGGGCCGGCGAACACCGATCGGACGAACACCTCGTCCGAACCGGATCCGGGCAGCATCACGGCCCGCACCGTTCACCCCCGCCGCACGGCCCCGGACGAGGGGCTCGATACGCTCACATGGCGGCGTGCAGTCACAAGTCGCCGAGGTTTCCAACGAGTTACCCTGGTGACGTTAACGGCGCCCGACGGTGGGCGCCACCTAGCTGGGAGAGACATGGCCGGCACCGATGGCGGAGCGTTCCGCCGCATGTTGCGCAGGCTGACGAGCGACGTCGAGGTACTCGATGCCGTGGATCTGTCCGAGGACGCGGAGAAGTCCGGAGCGCAGCGCGCATCGGAGTGCGCGTGCGGTCAGGAAGTCACCGTGCTGGGTAGGTTGCGGAGCGTCGAGTTCTGCCCGCAGGATGCCGAGGCCTCTCTCCGCGCCGAGCTGTTCGACGGTAGCGAGGGCATCACTCTCATCTGGCTCGGTCGCCGGCGCATCGCGGGTATCGAGCCCGGTCGCACGATGCGGGTACGCGGGCGGCTCGCCGTGCGCGACGGCCGTAAAGTGCTCTACAACCCGTACTACGAGATCTGTCAGGCCCAGACACCGTAGGGCCCCGATCACCCTGGGAGCGCAGTGACCGCAGGTCCACCGCCCGACTCTCCGGACGGCACCGGCAGGCCGCCGCGCGAGTTCCCCACCCTGCTCGAGCAGATGGGGGGCGTGCAGGGCATCGTCGCGTCCACCATCCCGGTCGGCGTGTTCGTGCTCGTCAACGTGCTGTTCGCCCTGCAGGCCGCGCTGATCGCGGCCCTCGCGGCCGGCGTCGCCATCGCGGCGTGGCGCATCGCGCGCAAGCAGGCGCTGCAGCCGGCCGTGTCGGGGCTGTTCGCCGTGGGGGTCGCTGCGTTCCTCGCCTACCGCACCGGGGAGGCGCGCGCCTTCTACCTGCCCGGCCTGCTGTTCAGCGCCGCGCTCGGCCTCGCGTTCCTGGTGTCGGTGCTGGTGCGCTGGCCGCTGGCGGGCGTGGTGTGGCACGGCATCAACGGCGACGGCCAGGGCTGGCGCCAGGACCCCCGGATGCTGCGGGCCTACACGCTGGCGAGCCTGCTCTGGACCCTCGTCTTCGCCGCCCGCGTGGTGGTGCAGGGGCTGCTCTACAACGCCGACGAGGAGACCTGGCTCGGCATCGCGCGGCTGGCGATGGGCTACCCGCTCGTCGGGGTGGCGCTGCTCGGCACCTTCTGGGCGGTGCGCCGCGCCCGCCGCGCCCCGGCGCCCTCCACGCCCTGACCGGGCCTTCGCCGCTCCGCCGCTAGTACCCCAGCGCCGCGCGAATGTCCTCCTCGACCGCGGTGGTGGCCACGAACAGCAGTTCGTCGCCGCCCTCCAGCGCGTCGTCGGGCTGCGGCACGATCACCCGGCCCCCGCGCAGGATCACCACGAGAGCGCAGTCGGCAGGCAGCATCAGTGACCGGACCGGCTGCCCGGCCAGCGGGGTGTCCTGGGTGAGCGTGACCTCCACCAGGTTGGCCTGACCCTGGCGGAACGTGAGCAACCGCACGAGGTCGCCGACGGCGACCGCCTCCTCCACCAGCGCGGCCAGCAGCCGCGGGGTGGACACCGCGACATCGACGCCCCAGTTCTCGCTGAACAGCCACTCGTTGCGCGGGTCGTTCACCCTCGCGACGACGCGGCGCACCGCGAACTCGGTCTTCGCGAGGAGCGACACGACCAGGTTGACCTTGTCGTCGCCGGTGGCGGCGATGACGACGTCGCAGCTCTCCATGCCCGCGTCCTCGAGGGAGGCGAGCTCGCAGGCGTCGGCGTGCACCCACTCGGCGCGTTCCACGGACTCGGGCTCGATGTTCGCGAGCTCACGCTCGATCAGCATCACCTGGTGCTTGTTCTCCACCAGTTCCAGGGCGATGGACCGCCCGACGGCTCCCGCCCCCGCGATCGCGACGCGCATCCTGCTCACCCTTCCTGCGGCGGGGCCGCTGCCGCCGCCGTGACGTCGCTGACGGTGCCCGACACCGCGGCGACGTAGATCGTGTCCTCGGCCTGCACCGCAGTGTCCCCCTTCGGGAGGACACCGGTGCCGAACCGCACGATGAAGGCCACCCGGCAGCCGGCAGCGGCCTCGAGCTCACGCACCGGCCTGCCCACCCAGTCCTCGTGGACGGGCAGCGGCAGGATCGCGACGGTGCCGGTCGGCTCGCGCCAGGCAGAGGCCACGCCGTCGGGCAGCAGCATCCGCATCAGCCGGTCGGTGCTCCACGGGACGGTGGCCACGGTCGGGATGCCCAGCCGCTCGTAGACGGCGGCGCGCTTGGCGTCGTAGATGCGGGCGACGACGCGCTCGATCCCGAACGTCTCCCGGGCCACGCGTGCGGAGATGATGTTGGAGTTGTCCCCGCTCGACACCGCGGCGAACGCGTGGGCCCGCTCCACGCCCGCCTCGATGAGCACCTCACGGTGGTAGCCCTCGCCGACGACCTGCTTCCCCCGGAAGTCCGGGCTGAGCCTGCGGAACGCCTGCCGGTCGCGGTCGATCACGGCGACCTCGTGCCCGAGTCGCTCCAGACCGCCCGAAAGCGACGAGCCGACCCGACCGCACCCCATGATCACGACGTACAACGAAAGCCTCCCCGGATCGCGGTGGGAACGCTATCGCGTCTCCACCCGGCGCACCGCATAGGCTTTGGTGGTGTCCAAGCTCGGCGTCGCTGTCAAGCGCGTCCTCGTCGGAAGGCCGCAGCGTAGCGACCGTCTTGCCCATACCCTGCTCCCCAAGCGCATCGCGCTGCCCGTGTTCGCGTCCGATGCGATGTCGTCGGTCGCGTACGCCCCCGAGGAAATCTTCCTGACACTTTCGGCCGGGGGTCTTGCCACTTACGCCTTCTCGCCCTGGGTCGGCCTCGCCGTCGTGATCGTCCTGTTGACGGTCGTCACGTCCTACCGGCAGAACGTGCACGCCTACCCGTCCGGCGGTGGCGACTACGAGGTGGCCACGGTCAACCTCGGCCAGAAGGCCGGGCTGACGGTGGCCAGCGCGCTGCTCGTGGACTACACCCTCACCGTGGCGGTGTCGATCTCCTCGGCGGCGGCGAACATCGGGGCACTGGTGCCGTACGTGGCCCAGCACAAGGTGCAGTTCGCCGTGGTGGCGATCCTGGTGCTCACGGCGGTCAACCTGCGGGGAGTCCGCGAGTCCGGCGTCGCGTTCGCGATCCCGACCTACGCGTTCATCCTGGGCATCGGCACGATGATCGTCTGGGGGCTGACCCGGATCCTGCTGCTCGGCCAGGACCTCGAGGCGCCGAGCGCCAACCTGCACCTGGTGTCGGAGGGCGACGCCTACACCGGCCTCGCGCTCGTGCTGCTCGTGCTGCGGTCGTTCACCCAGGGCGCCGCGGCGCTGACCGGCGTGGAGGCGATCAGCAACGGCGTGCCCGCCTTCCAGAAGCCGAAGTCCCGCAACGCCGCCTCCACGCTGCTCCTGCTCGGAAGCATCTCGGTGGTGATGTTCTCCGGGATCATCGCGCTCGCGCTGCTGACCCACGCCAAGGTCGCCGACTCCCCGGCCACCCAGATCGTCGACGCGCCCCCCGGCTACGTCCAGGAGACGTTGGTGGCGCAGCTCGCCGAGGTGGTGTTCAGCGACTTCCGGCCGGGGTTCTTCTTCGTCGTCATCTTCACGGCCCTGATCCTCGTGCTGGCCGCGAACACCGCCTACAACGGCTTCCCCGTGCTGGGCTCGATCCTGTCCCAGGACCGCTACCTGCCGCGCCAGCTGCACACCCGCGGCGACCGGCTGGCCTACTCCAACGGCATCCTGGTGCTGGCGGGCGTCGCGATCGTCCTGGTCGTGGGGTTCCGGGCCGACGTCACCCGCCTCATCGCGCTCTACACCGTCGGCGTCTTCACGTCGTTCACGCTGAGCCAGACCGGCATGCTGCGGCACTGGAAGCGGCTGCTCGCCACCGAGACCGACCAGGCCGTCCGCCGCCGCATGCGCCGCTCCCAGGCCATCAACGGGTTCGGCGCCGCGATGACGGGCATCGTCCTCGTGATCGTGCTCATCACGAAGTTCACCCGCGGCGCCTGGATCGCGATCGCCGGCATGGTCGTCTTCTTCGTGCTGATGCAGGCCATCCGGCGGCACTACGACCGCGTGTCGGCCGAGCTGGTGGCGGGGGACACCGACGCCGTGCTGCCCTCGCGCAACCACGCGATCGTGCTGGTCTCCACCCTGCACAAGCCGACGCTGCGGGCCGTGGCGTACGCCAGGGCCACCCGGCCGGACGTCCTGGAGGCGGTCACCGTCAACGTCGACGACAGCGACACCAAACGGCTGATGCGGGACTGGGAGAAGCGCAAGCTGCCGGTGCCGCTCAAGGTGGTCGAGTCGCCCTACCGGGAGATCACCAAGCCGGTGCTCGACTACGTCAAGCGGATCCGGAGCAACAACCCCCGCGACGTGGTCACCGTCTTCATCCCCGAGTACGTGGTGGGGCACTGGTGGGAGCAGATCCTCCACAACCAGAGCGCGCTGCGGCTCAAGGGCAGGCTCCTGTTCCAGCCCGGCGTGATGGTGACGAGCGTCCCGTGGCAGCTGGAGTCGTCCGAGCGGGTCACTCGGCGTCCGGAGACGCCCCCCGGCTCCTCGCGGCGGGGTTACGAGCCGACGCCCCGCGAGGACACCCAGGCGCCGGCTCCCAGCCCCTCGAAACCGGCCGCCCCGGCAGCGCCGGCAGCACCGGGAACGCGCCGTGGGTGACGCCGTCGTGAGCAGTGCCGCGGCGACCAGGGCGGACTGGACCGACCGCATCCTCGAGCTCGAGGTGGGCCCGGTCGCCCACGGCGGCCACTGCGTCGCGCGTTCGGAGGGCCGCGTGGTGTTCGTCCGGCACGCCCTGCCCGGTGAGCGCGTGCTGGCCGTGGTGAACAAGGACGGCGGCGGCTCCTTCTGCCGGGCCGACGCCGTGGAGGTGTTGGAGCCGTCCCCATGGCGGGTGCCGGCGCCGTGCAGCTGGGCGCGGGCGGGTGGCTGCGGGGGGTGCGACTTCCAGCACGCCGACCCGGCCGCGCAGCGCTCCCTCAAGTCCGACGTCCTCGCCGAGCAGCTGCGCAGGCTCGCCGGGATCGAACGGCGCGTGCCCGTCGAGGAGCTGCCCGGTGGGGCGCTGGGCTGGCGCCACCGGGTCCGCCTCGCCGTCGACGACGAGGGCCGCGCGGGGCTGCGCGCGCACCGCAGCCACGACGTGCTGCCCATCGCGGACTGCCCGCTCACCCCACCCGGCACGCTGCCGCCGGTGCTCGAGCACGGCTTCGACCCGGACACGGAGGTCGAGGTGGCGGTGGACGCCCACGGCCGCGTCCACGTCGGTGACGACGGGCCGGTCGTCCAGCGCGCCGCCGGGCGCGAGTGGCTGCTGTCGCCTGGCGTGTTCTGGCAGGTCCACCCGGCGCTCCCGGACACCCTCGCCGCCGTGGTGGGGGAGTGGGCCGACGCGCCGCAGGGCGGCACGGCGTGGGACCTCTACGGCGGCGTCGGGCTCTTCGCCGCCGTGCTCGCCGGACAGGTTGGGCCCGACGGCGCGGTAACCGTGGTCGAGTCCTCGCGGCAGGCCGTCGCGGACGGGAGGGCAGCTCTCGCCGACCTGCCGCAGGTGGGCTGGCGCGTCGGCCGCGTGGAGCGCGTACTGGGTGGTCTCGGGGCCCGCCCGGACGTCGTGGTCGCGGACCCGCCCCGCCGCGGGCTCGGCCGGGAACTGGTGGACGCACTGTGCGGCCATGCTCCCGACCGCGTGGTGCACGTGGCCTGTGACCCGGCCGCGCTGGCCCGGGACGTGGCGCTGTTCGCCGAGCGGCGCTACCGCCTGGCGGAGCTGCGCGCGTTCGACGCGTTCCCGATGACCCACCACTTCGAGTGCGTGGCGCTGCTGGTGCGGGCCTGAAACGGCCGAAGTTCAGGAAAGCCACTTTGCCGCCCTCTCCGGGCAGGAAAGTGGCTTTCCTGAACCCTGCGGAACCCAGGGAGCGGCGCGCGTCGGCGATGATCGGGGCGTGGAACTCGCCGACCATCTGACCGGATGGGCTCCCGAGCCCGTCGAGACCACGGCGCGCATCGACGCCTGGCCCTCCCACGCTTTCGCCGCCCTGCTGGACGAGCCGAGCCCGGTGCGGGGAGCGGGCGACCCCCTGCCGCCGATGTGGCACGGCTTCCACCTGCTCGACCACCCCGCCCAGGCCGACCTCGGCGACGACGGGCACCCCGCCCACGGCCGGTTCCTGCCGCCGCTGCCGCACCGCCGCCGCATGTTCGCCGGGGGCAGGCTGGAGGTGCGGGACCCGCTGCGCGTCGACGACGTGGTCACCCGGCGGTCGTCGCTGGTGGCGGCCACCCCGAAGAGCGGGCGCAGCGGTGCCATGGTGCTGGTGACGGTGCGCCACGAGTTCCTCCGGGACGGCGAGCCCGCGCTGGTGGAGGAGCAGGACTTCGCCTACCGGAGCCAGCCGCCCGGGACCGACCGGGGGTTGCCGGCGGCAGCACCCGCTGCGGCAGAGGACGAGCCCGGGCGGTGGCACCTGCGGCTGCACCCGGACGAGGCGCTGCTGTTCCGCTTCAGCGCGCTCACCTACAACAGCCACCGCATCCACTATGACCACCCGTACGTCACGGGCGTGGAGGGCTACCCCGGGTTGGTGGTGCACGGGCCGCTGCTGGCGCTGCTGCTGCTGGAGCTGCCCCGGCGGTTCGCGCCGGAGCGGCAGGTCAGCAGCTTCTCCTACCGGCTGCTGCGCCCGGCGTTCGCCGGGACCGACGTGGTCGCCGACGGTGACGGCGAGGGGCCACTGGTGGCCGGGGTGCCGGGGCAGGCGCCGTCGGTGCAGGGCACGGTCCGCTTCGCCTGACCGCCCCGCGGAAGTTCAGGAAAGCCACTTTCCTGCCCTCTCCGGACCTGAAAGTGGCTTTCCTGAACCGGGCGTCCCTGAACCGGACCCCGTCGATCAGCCCCGGCGGAGGAAGGACCGGATGGCGTCGGCGACCGCCGCGGGCTCGCTGACGTGCGCGAAGTGCTCCTGGCCCGGGAACTCCACGAGCGTGGTGTCGGGCACGTGCTCGGCGAGGAACCCGGTGGCGTCGATCTGGTGCTGGGGGCTGGCGCCGCCGAGCAGCAGCAAGGTGCGGTTGCGGATGGCCGTGAAGCGGTCCAGGTCGCCGACCAGCGCAGTGGTGACGCGCAGCTCGCGCAGCCAGACCGGGGCGAGGGCGGCCCACTCGGCCCACATCGGGGTCTGGCGCAGATCTGCGAGGGCGGCGTCCGGGGCGTGGATGACGTCGGACAGGAAGATCGTCAGCGCCCGGTCGTTGTCCCCGCTGTCGACCGCGGCGGCGATGTCCGCCAGTGCGGTCTCGGGAAGCGGGCCGCCCACCGGCAGTGGGGGTTCGTACAGCACCAGCGCGGAGATGTCGGCGCCCGCAGCGGCGGTGGCCGCCGACACGATCCCGCCGTAGGAGTGCCCGAACAGCGTGGCCCCGGGGCCGGCCACAGCGAGCACGGCCTGGACGTCGGCGACCTCGGTCGCGAGGTCGTGCTTCTCGGCATCACCGCTCAGGGGCCGACCCCGCCGGTCGACGAGGAACAGCGTGTACTCGTCGGCAAGGGCGTGGGCGACGGGAAGGAACTGCTCGCCGGTGGCGAGGGCACCATGGACCACGACGATGGCCGGACCGGTACCGAGCCGATGCCAGCCGATGGTGGTGCCGTCGGACGACGTGGTCTGACCGGTCTCGATCGGTGCGGGAGCCTCGGGAGCCATGGCGTGAAATTACGTGGCGGCCGGTGCCGAACGTGACCTGCGTTGCGCAGGTCACCCACCAACTGCTCACACCGCTACGGAACGACCGGCGGCAGGCGACGCGTTGACAGGCGCGCGTGACGCTGGTCGGCTCGGCGCGTGGAGATCACGCTCACCCCGGCCGTTCCGATCCTGCGCATGCACGACGTCGCCGCCGCACGGCGCTTCTACCTCGACTACCTGGGGTGTTCCGTGGACTGGCAGTACGGCGAGGGAGACCGCCCCGTCTACCTGCAGGTGTCGCGGGGTGCGCTGGTCCTGCACCTGTCGTCGCACCACGGCGACGGCACCCCGGGAGCCGCGATGCTCGTCGAGACCCGCGGCCTCGACGACCTGCACGCCGAGCTCGGCGGCAAGGGCTACCCGTTCCTGAACCCCGGCATCGAGGACGGCCCCGCAGACGGCCGGACGATGGAGCTGATCGACCCGTCGTCCAACCGCCTGCGGTTCTTCGAGCGGCCGGTCACGGCCTGACGCGCTGCGGTCAGCCGTGGCAGTGGGCCGTGGTCGGCGGGAGGTCCAGTGCGGGGTTGCCGTCGAAGAACCCGGTGGGCTTGAGCATGAAGCCCACCGTGCTCACCGGCATCACGGGCCAGTCCTCCGGCCGCACGATGTGGTGGGCGCCGAACGTGTACCAGACCACCACGTCCGTGCCCTCGAGCGGACGGTCACCTGCCCCGTACGCCGGCAGACCCTGGCCGCCGGGGTGCTGGGCGGGGTAGTCGCCCGCGGCGAAGCGTTGCGACTCGTCGTGGGCGGTGACCCACAGCTGGTGCTCCGTGAACCCGGACCGCGGCGCGTAGACCGCGTCGGGGGAGTACATCGGAGGCACGGTCGAGCCGGGCATGAGGGCGTACGCCGTCGGTGCTCCGAGGGCGGAGGTCCTCTCGGCGCTCTCGATCCGCCAGTACCGCGCCCGCGCCGCGTCGGTGTCGCGCTTCGCCACCGCCTCGCTGGCGAGCACCGTGCGGTGCACCTCCCAGGCGTTGCCGTGCGGGTTGTCCGGGCCCGGCGGGCTCGGTGCCGAGTCGACCTCGACCACGGTGTTGGCGCGCCCGTCCACGCTCATGTCCAGCCGCACGCAGAAGAAGTGCTGGTGGTTGGGCCCGTAGAGGCCCGGGGCGACGAGCGTGCCGTGCTTGGGTGTCTCGCCCGGCGCGATGGCCCCGGTCGAGATGACGCCGCTGAGCTTGATCTCGTACTCGATCAGCCCGTCGTTGTAGAGGTACCAGAAGTACCCGTACTCGTAGTTCCCGACGGTGACGATCGTGGAGATCACCAGTCGCCGCCTGCGCCGCACCTGCACCGCGTTCGTGCGGAAGTCGGTGTGCTTCCAGGCGATGCCCGCGTCCTCCTCGTGCATGCAGACGGCGTTGCCGATCGTGACGGGGGCGCCGTCGTTGTCGTTGACGACCGCGTCGAAGTACCGGATGTGCCCCACGCAGTCGCAGCCCAGCGTCAGTGGGTTCGCCAGCCACCCCACGCCGTACTCGCCCTGGTCGAACACGTTCTTGAACCGGTGCGTCGGCGCCGGGTCGCCGTAGGGCACGTACATCTCGGCGAGCGAGGCCCGGTAGACGATCGGCCGTCCGGCGTAGCCGATCTGGTGAAGCACCAGCCCCTCGCGCGGGGTGAAGCCGATCCGCAGCCGCCATTTCTGCCACTCCACCGCGTGCCCGTCCACCGTGAAGCTCGGGCCGTCGGGCTGGGTGATCTCGATCGGCTTGACGTCGTCGCGGTAGGCCTCGACCGCCGGCACGTTGTCCGGCTCGAAGATCCACGGCTCCTCGTAGTTGCCCGCCTTCTCCGGGAGCGGGACGACGCCGTGGTCGTTGACCTCGAGCACCTCGCCGGCGTCGAGGTCCACCACCACGACCAGACCCTCGACGGGCCGGGCGTACCCGTGCTCGCCCGGCGCCGAGCGCACCCAGGTCAGGGGACGCGCGATCCGGCGGACGGACGGGTGGTCCTGCGGGCCCGTCCAGCTCGAGGCCCACGGGTCGATCATGGTGAGGGAGAAGTCCTCGACGCCGCGCAGGCGCATGGCCTCCTGCCAGCGCGGGTCGGCCTGCACGATCTTCTCGCAGGACAGGAACTCCTCCGCCATCATCGGCGCCTGCACGCCATCGACCGCGTGGAAGGACACCACCGCCCGGTCGGTCAGCGAGACGACCGCCTCGTAGGTGCGGCCCTCGCCCCGCTGGTAGAGCACGATGTGCGCCTCCCGCGGCAGCGGCTCGTCGCCGGGCCCCCAGGCGAACACGGCGTCCCGCGGCGGCTCGTGGAGCGTGACGAAGACGAACCGCGCGGCCTCCGTCAGTGCTCTCGACGTTCGCAGCACCTCCGTGGCGGTGGCGATCTCCGCTCCGCTGAGCGGCTCCAGCGGATGGCCGGCGACGGCGCCGGGAGTGGTGACGGTGGGATCCTCGACGGCGGTCATGGGGTGGCTCCCTGCGGTGTGCCGGTGGGGTCGCTGATCTCGGCGACCTCGAACTGACCGATTCGGGCGTACCTGGTGGGGTAGCGGTTGCGCAAGACCAGAGCGACTGCCATTCCCGCCACGAAGACCGCGAGCACCACCCAGGGCAGCAGCCGGATGTAGGCGGCGTCGCCCGCTCCGGCCAGGTCGTAGCGGTTGACGACGAGCAGCACGCAGGCCCCGGCCATGGCCGCGAACCCGAGCACCGGGGCGACGAACGTCGACCACCAGCGGAACCCCGTACGGGCCGTGGTGAGGAAGTACCGGATGATCGCGACGGAGACGAGCGCCTGCACCGCGAGGATCCCGAGCACCCCGAGCAGCGGTGACCACGTGCCCAGCTTGAGCAGCGCGCCCTCGTTGCTGGGGTCGTAGATCACGAAGGCGAGGCAGTAGAGCGCGACGAGGACGGTCACCGTCATCGAGGCGGTCACCGGGCTGCGCCGGGAGGACGTGCGGGCGAGCGCACTGGGCAGCACGCCCTCGCGGCCGAGGGCGAACAGGTACCGGGCACTGGTGTTGTAGAAGGCCATCGCGCAGGCGAACGAGCCCGTGACGATGAGGACCTCCATCAAGGCGGTGGCCCACGACCCGACGTAGCGGTCGGTGAGCGGGTAGAAGGCCGACGCGGTCTCGCCCGCGTACTGCGCCTTGACCGCCTCCGCCGAGCCGTTCAGGCCCCAGCCGGTGACGAAGACGTAGGAGATCAGGACGTAGAACAGGCCGAGCCCGATCACGGACCCGTAGGTGGCGGCCTTCGCGATCCGGTGCGGGTCGCGGGTCTCCTCGGCGTAGTTCGGCGCCATCTCGAAGCCGACCCACGACCAGAACGCCGCGAACAGGGCGACCCCGGCGGCACCGGCGCCGAAGACCTGGACGGCCGCTGAGTTGCCGAAGATGTTCACGGGGTTCAGCGGGGCCGCCGAGAAGCCCTCGGCGCCGCCTGCGGCGAACACGCCGACGGCCAGCACCAGCAGCACCAGCAGTTCGGCGATGAGCGCCACGCCGAGCACCTTCGCCGTCAGCTCGATGTGGAACACGGCGAAGACGCTCATCAGCCCGAGGCCGATGATCATGTAGATCCAGGCCGGTAGCGCCAGCCCGGTGAAGCTCGCCACGGTGGTGGACGCGAAGTACCCCATCGTCCCGGTCACGGCGGCCGCGAAGACCATGTAGCAGAGCACGATGAGCAGCCCCGATCCCAGGCCGAGCACTCGGCCGAGACCACGGGTGACGAACGTGTAGAAGCCACCGGCCGAGGTGACGCGGCGGCACATCGCGATGTAGCCGACCGAGAAGATCGTGAGTGCGACGGTGGCCACGGCGAACGCGGCGGGGGAGGCGTACCCGCCGCCCAGCGTGGCCACGGGGATGTTGAACAGCATCGCGGCCAGCGGGGCGGCTCCCGTGACGATGCAGAAGAGCACCGACGGCAGGCCGAGCGCGCCGTCGGCGAGGCGGCCCGGCTCGGCGGGTGGATGGCCGGTGGCGGGGTCTGTGGTGGGTGCGGCGGTCATGGCGGCTCCCGGGATCGAGGGTGCGGCGGACGCGGTACGCGTGAGCCCGGGATGAGCGTGCGCAGCGCTCGTGTCGTCTGTGTCACAGCGGAGTGACATGACGTCCGCCGGCGCCCGAGATGGCGTGCTCCGGCGCGGATCTCCGGAATCGCGGTCGCCGGGCGGCTCCGACATTCCGTGCTCGCGGCGCAGCGGGAACCGGATGCGGCGGATCGGGCAAGGACAGGTGTGACCGCACCACGGCTCGTAGGAAACGATCCCCCGGGGCCGCTCCCGCTCCGGCTCGTCCCGCCAGAGGAGGACGTCTCGCCCGACCAGGAACAGGCCGTCGTCGACGACAGAGCGGTGCTCGCCGCGTCGATGGCCCGGCCCGAGCAGTTCGCACTCATCTTCGACCGGCATGCCGCCGCGATCCGGGCCTACTGCGCCCGCCGGGTCGGAGGGAGTGCGGCGGAGGACCTGGTGGCCGAGGTCTTCCTGACCGCGTTCGAGCAGCGCGCCCGGTTCGATCCGGCCCGGGCCGTCGCTCCGTGGCTGTTCGGGATCGCCACCAACCTGCTGCACCGCCTCCACCGCCAGGAGCAGCGCGGCCTTCGCGCGCTCGCCAGGACCGGCCGCGATCCCGTCGTGGAGGGGGTGGCCGAGCGGGCCGCCGAACGGGTGGACGCCGTCCGGTTCTCCCGGGAGCTGGCCGCGGCCCTGGGCGCCATGCCCGCCCCGGAGCGCGACGTCCTGCTGCTGTTCGCCTGGGCGAACCTCGGCTACGCCGAGATCGCCGACGCGCTGAGCATCCCGGTCGGCACCGTCCGGTCCCGCCTGAGCAGGGGCCGGACCCGACTGCGTGCCGCACTCCCGTCGAACTCCGGGCCGAACCCGCTGACCGAGAAGGACACACCGTGAACGAGATGGATCTCCTCGCCCGGATACGGGCGGATCTGCCGGAGGACCCGGACTCGCTGGCCAGGGCCCGGGCCCGGCTGACGGCGTCCGCGGCGGACGGCGGGCGCCCCTCGCGGACACCGGGACGGGCGGTGCCGCGGTGGACGTGGCCCCTGGCGGGAGCGGGCGGCCTCGCCGCCGCCGGGCTCGTGGTCGCCGTGGTCCTCGGGGGCACCACGCCGGCCGTGCCCGCGCTGCCCGCCGGGGGGCCGGCCGGTGCCGTCCAGCTGGCTGGGCAGAACATCCTGCTGGTCGCCGCGGAGCGGGCGGAGGATGCCCCGGCCGGCACCGGCCGGTACTGGGTCAGCCGCACCGAGTCGGGCGTGATCAGTGAGGTCGGACCGGCCGGCAACCGGTACCGGGTGGTCAACCGCGGCCGGGCCGAGACCTGGGTCGCGCAGGCACCCGACGGGACGAGCTGGTGGATCAGCGAGTCCCTCGGGGCGAAGCCCCTCACCCCGGAGGACACCGCGGCCTGGAAGCGCGACGGCGAACCGGGCCGCTGGGAGGTTCCCGCCGGAGCACACGGCAAGGGCTCCCTGGAGATCACGGCGTCCCCGCGTCCGCCCATCGGCAACCCGATCGGCACGGGCGCGCAGTCGTTCGCGCTCGGGGACCGCAACGTCACCCAGGAGGAGATCGACGCTCTCCCCACCGAGCCCGCTGCGCTGCGCTCCACCCTGCTGGAGCGCTTCCGCACCGGGGGTGGGGGCGACCTGCCCGCCGGCCAGGACCAGTGGCTGTTCGCGGTGGGCAGCAACATCGTCACCGACATGCCGGTCAGCCCCGGCGTGCGGGCGGCGGCGTTCCGGATGCTCGCCGACCTGTCGGGCGTGCGTGACCTCGGCACCGTGCAGGACGCCGACGGCCGCGCCGGCCAGGCCGTGGCGATCACCGAGAAGAGCCCCAACGGCACGTTCGAGACCCGGCTGATCATCGACCCGGCATCCGGTGACCCGCTCTCCCGGGAGACGCGGGCCGTGCAGCCGGCCGGTACCACCGTGCTGACCAGCTACGGGCTCGTGGTCGACACCGGGTACACCGACGACTCACCGCCGCCGGTGCCCGGCGCCCGCTGATGCCGCAGGGCGACCCCCGCGCGCCCGGGCGTGGGGGCCGCCCGCGACCATGTTCCGGTGACAGGTACGCAGGCTCCGTCGACAACCCCGGTCCACTCGATCCAGCAGCGCATCGCCGACGAGCTCGGCGTGCGGCCCCACCAGGTCACCGCGGCCGTCGACCTGCTCGACGGCGGCGCGACCGTCCCGTTCGTCGCCCGGTACCGCAAGGAGGCCACCGGAGCCCTCGACGACACCCAGCTGCGCACGCTCGAGGAGCGCCTGCGCTACCTGCGCGAGCTGGAGGAACGCCGCACGGTCGTCCTGGACGAGATCCGCAAGCAGGGCAAGCTGGACGAGGCGCTCGAGGCGCGGATCATGGCGGCCGAGTCGAAGGCCCGCCTCGAGGACATCTACCTGCCCTACAAGCCCAAGCGCCGCACCAAGGCGATGATCGCGCGCGAGGCCGGCCTGGAGCCACTGGCCGACACGTTGCTCGCCGACCCGACGCAGGACCCCGCCACGGTGGCCGCCGGTTTCGTCAACGAGCAGGTCGCCGACGTGGCCGCCGCCCTGGAGGGCGCCCGGTCGATCCTCGTCGAGCGGTTCGCCGAGGACGCCGACCTGATCGGCGGCCTGCGCGAGCGGATGTGGTCACGCGGGCGGCTCGTCACGAAGGTCCGCGAGGGCAAGGAGACCGAGGGCGCGAAGTTCGCCGACTACTTCGACTTCTCCGAGCCCTTCACCAAGCTCCCCTCCCACCGCATCCTCGCCGCGTTCCGCGGGGAGAAGGAGGAGGTGCTCGACGTCGCACTGGAGCCGGAAGACGGGTCCGAAGAGCCGGTGCCGGGCGCCGTCACCGACTACGAGCGCACGATCGCCGCTGCCTTCGGCGTCTCCGACCAGGGCAGGCCGGCCGACAAGTGGCTCGGCGACGCCGTGCGCTGGGCCTGGCGCACCCGGATCCTGCTGCACCTGGGCATCGACATCCGGGTGCGGCTGCGCACCGTGGCGGAGGAGGGCGCGATCGGCGTCTTCGCCACGAACCTGCGCGACATCCTGCTCGCCGCCCCGGCAGGCAGCCGGGCCACGATGGGGCTCGACCCCGGCGTGCGCACCGGGGTGAAGGTCGCCGTCGTCGACGCCACGGGCAAGGTCGTGGCCACCGACGTGATCTACCCCCACGAGCCGCGCCGCGACTGGAACGGCGCGCTCGCCACCCTCACGAAGCTCGCCGCCGCGCACGACGTCGAGCTCATCGCGATCGGCAACGGCACCGCCTCCCGGGAGACCGAACAGCTCGCCCGCGAGCTCGCGGCGAAGAACCCGGCGCTCAAGCTGACCCCCGTCGTGGTCAGCGAGGCGGGCGCCTCGGTGTACTCGGCGTCGGCGTTCGCCTCGGCGGAGCTCCCCGGGATGGACGTGTCCCTGCGCGGGGCGGTGTCCATCGCGCGGCGGCTGCAGGACCCGCTCGCCGAGCTGGTGAAGATCGACCCGAAGTCGATCGGCGTCGGCCAGTACCAGCACGACCTGCCCGAGTCGTCGCTCTCCCGCTCGCTCGACGCCGTGGTCGAGGACTGTGTGAACGCCGTCGGCGTCGACGTCAACACCGCGTCGGCGCCGCTGCTGCGCCGCGTCTCCGGCATCACGGAGGGCCTCGCGGCCCAGATCGTGGCGCACCGTGACACGAACGGCCCGTTCCGGACGCGGCGGGCACTCGCCGACGTGCCCCGGCTGGGCCCGAAGGCGTTCGAGCAGTGCGCGGGCTTCCTGCGGATCCGCGGCGGCGACGACCCGCTCGACGTCTCCGGCGTGCACCCGGAGTCCTACCCCGTCGTGCACCGGATCCTGCAGCGGGCGAAGACCGACATCGCCTCGCTGATCGGCAACGCGCCGAAGATCAAGTCA
Source organism: Pseudonocardia xinjiangensis (assembly GCF_012911925.1). Taxonomy (GTDB): domain Bacteria; phylum Actinomycetota; class Actinomycetes; order Mycobacteriales; family Pseudonocardiaceae; genus Pseudonocardia; species Pseudonocardia xinjiangensis. Next base: position 17,188 of record NZ_JAAXKY010000152.1, read on the forward strand.
CTGCGGCCGCACGACTTCGTGGACGCCACCTTCGGGCTGCCCACCGTCACCGACATCCTCGCCGAGCTCGAGAAGCCGGGCCGGGACCCGCGCCCGGAGTTCCGCACCGCCACGTTCGCGGAGGGCATCCACAAGATCTCCGACCTGCGGCCGGGGATGCTGCTCGAGGGCCAGGTCACCAACGTCGCCGCGTTCGGGGCGTTCGTCGACGTGGGCGTCCACCAGGACGGCCTCGTGCACGTCTCGGCGATGTCCAAGCAGTTCGTGAGCGACCCGCGTGACGTCGTCAAGTCCGGTGACGTCGTGCGCGTCAAGGTGCTGGAGGTGGACGAGGCGCGCAAGCGCATCTCCCTGACGCTGCGGCTCGACGACGAGGTGGGCGCGAAGCCGCCGCGGGCGGGCGACCAGCGGGGCGGGGACCAGCGGGGAG
>NZ_JAAXKY010000153.1 GCF_012911925.1 Pseudonocardia xinjiangensis
CCCCGCCCACCGCGCCGCCGGAGATCGCCCCCGCCGAGGGCCGGCTCGAGCGGCTGCGCGGCCGGCTGGCCCGGTCGCGTTCCGGCTTCGGCCAGGGCCTGCTCGGCCTGCTGGGGGCCGGGGAGCTGGACGAGGAGTCGTGGGAGGACGTGGAGGCCATGCTGCTGCAGGCCGACCTCGGCCCCGAGATGACGTCCGAGCTGGTGGAGACCCTGCGCACCGAGCTGGCTCGCCGAGCCGTGCGTACGTCGGAGCAGGCGAGGCAGCTGCTGCGCGAGGTCCTCACCGCCGCCCTGCGCACCGATCTCGACCGCTCGCTGCGCGCGCTCCCGCACGACGGCAGGCCCGCCGTGCTGCTGATCGTCGGGGTCAACGGCACCGGAAAGACCACCACCACCGGCAAGCTGGCCAGGGTGCTGGTGGCCGGTGGGCGCCACGTGGTGCTCGGTGCGGCCGACACCTTCCGCGCCGCCGCCGCCGAGCAGCTGGGCACCTGGGGTGAGCGGGCGGGAGCCACCGTGGTGCGCGGCCCGGAGGGCGCCGACCCGGCCAGCGTGGCGTTCGACGCCGTGAAGCAGGGCACCGACGAGGGCGCCGACGCCGTACTGCTCGACACCGCGGGCCGGCTGCACACCAAGACCGGCCTGATGGACGAGCTGGGCAAGGTCAAGCGGGTCGTCTCGCGGCAGGCCGCCGTGGACGAGGTGCTGCTCGTGCTCGACGCCACCACCGGCCAGAACGGGCTCACCCAGGCCCGGGTGTTCGGCGAGGTCGTCGACGTCACCGGCATCGTGCTCACCAAGCTCGACGGCACCGCGAAGGGCGGCATCGTGTTCCGGGTGCAGCGCGAGCTGGGGGTGCCGGTCAAGCTCGTCGGGCTCGGTGAGGGGCCCGACGACCTCGCCCCGTTCGAGCCCGCGGCATTCGTCGATGCACTGTTGGCCTGAGAATCCGGCTGTGTAATCCGGATGTAACTCCACGGGCCGGCGCGTTCACCGCTACGAAACAGCGGCGGACGATGCGCGAAACATACCGGCCAGATAGTTCCCGTCATCTGCCGCTCCACTCGCCACCTCCAGGCAAAGCGGCGACTGACGGGAAGGAGTTGACGTGCTCGATACCGGCGATACCGCCTGGATGCTGGCAAGCTCAGCGCTGGTGCTGCTGATGACACCCGGGTTGGCACTGTTCTACGGCGGCATGGTCCGCTCGAAGAGCGTGCTGAACATGATGATGATGAGCATCTCGTCGCTCGGGCTGGTCGGCGTGCTGTGGGTGCTTTACGGCTACTCCGTCGCGTTCGGCAACGACGTGGGCGGCGGGCTGCTCGGCAACCCGGCGGAGTTCGCCGGGCTCAAGGGCCTGTTCGGCGGCACCTACCTCGCAACCGAGGGTGGGCCGCCCGTCGACATCCCGCTGGTCGGCACCATTCCCGCCACGGTCTTCGTCGCCTTCCAGGCGATGTTCGCGATCATCACCGTCGCCCTGATCTCCGGTGCCGTCGCCGACCGCCTGCGGTTCGGCCCGTGGCTGCTGTTCGCCGGATTGTGGGCCACCATCGTCTACTTCCCGGTCGCGCACTGGGTCTTCTCGTTCAACGGCGTCACCGCCGAGAACGGTGGCTGGATCGCCAACGACCTCAAGGCGATCGACTTCGCCGGTGGCACCGCGGTGCACATCAACGCCGGTGCCGCCGCTCTCGCACTCGCGCTGGTGCTCGGCAAGCGCCGCGGCTGGCCGCGCGAGCCCATGCGCCCGCACAACCTCACGCTGGTCATGCTCGGCGCCGGCCTCCTGTGGTTCGGCTGGTTCGGCTTCAACGCCGGTTCGGCCGTCGCGGCCAACGGCGTCGCGGGCCTCACGTTCGTCAACACGCTGGTGGCCACCTCGGCCGCGATGCTGGCCTGGCTGCTGGTCGAGCGTATCCGCGACGGCAAGCCCACCAGCCTCGGCGCGGCGTCCGGCCTCGTCGCCGGCCTCGTCGCCATCACGCCGTCGTGTTCGTCGGTCTCGCCGATCGGCGCCATCGCGATCGGGGTCATCACCGGCATCCTGTGCGCGCTGGCCGTCGGTCTCAAGTTCCGCTTCGGCTATGACGACTCACTCGACGTGGTCGGTGTCCACCTCGTCGGCGGTCTGGCCGGCACCCTGCTGGTCGGCTTCTTCGCCACCTCCAGCGCGCCGGCCGGGGTGGACGGCCTCTTCTACGGCGGCGGTGTCGACCAGCTCTGGCGGCAGGCGGTCGGGGCGGTCGCGGTGCTGGCGTTCTCCTTCGTCGTGAGCCTGATCCTGGCCTACATCGTCAAGGCGGTCATGGGCCTGCGCATCAGCCCGGAGGAGGAGGCCACCGGCATCGACGAGACCGAGCACGCTGAGACCGGCTACGACTTCTCCACTCTCCACGGCATCGGCGGTCTCGGGACGCCTCGGCCGTCCGCAGCCACGAACGCGGCCGCGGAGCACGTTCCGGCAAACGCAGGCAAGGAGAGCTGAGCGATGAAGCTGGTCACGGCGATCGTCAAGCCGTTCGTCCTCGAGGACGTCAAGGGGGCGCTGGAGCAGATCGGCGTCCTGGGCATGACGGTCAGCGAGGTGCAGGGGTACGGGCGCCAGAAGGGCCACACCGAGGTCTACCGCGGCGCGGAGTACTCCGTGGACTTCGTGCCGAAGGTCCGGGTGGAGGTCGTCGCCGACGACACACTCGCCGACAAGGTGGTGGACGCCGTGGTCGAGGCGGCCCGTACGGGCAAGATCGGCGACGGCAAGGTGTGGGTCACTCCGGTCGAGAGCGTGATCCGGGTCCGTACCGGTGAGCGCGGCACCGACGCCATCTGATCATTTCATCTGACGTCGGATCCGAGGGCCCGCTGCACAGCATGATCGTGCGGCGGGCTCCGGCGCGTTTTCCGGAACTGTCTGGTTCGTCACCGATCGGAGGATCGTGATGATGCTGGTGACCGCCATCATCAAGCCGTTCGCACTGGAGAACGTCCGTGCCGGACTCGAGCGTCTGGACATCGCCGGGATGACCGTCAGCGAGTCGTCGGGGTACGGCAGGCAGCGCGGCCATACCGAGGTCTACCGGGGTGCGGACTACCACGTCGATCTCGTGCCCAAGGTGCGCGTCGAGGTGGTCGTCGACGACGGCGCCGTGGAGCAGGTGATCGAGGCCGTGTCGGGCGCCGCCCGTACGGGCAAGATCGGTGACGGCAAGGTGTGGGTCACACCTGTCGACACCGTCGTGCGGGTCCGCACCGGCGAGCGGGGTGCCGACGCGCTGTGAGTGCGGTGGCTGTGGCGTCGGGAGACGCGGGGGACCTGGTCCGGGCGAAAGCCGTGCTGCTGGACCCGGGGGTGGGCAAGCGCAGGCTCGGGCCCGAGGCGCTGCGCACGGCGCTGGTGGACCTGCACGACTTCTGGCTGTCGTCGCGGGCGGCGTCCATCGGGCTGACCGACCGCGCGGCGCTCATCGCCGTCGGCGCGCTGGGCCGCCGTGAGCTGGCTCCGTGGTCGGACCTCGACCTGGTGCTGCTGCACGACGGCCGCAAGGACGTCGAGCGGCTGGCCGAGCAGCTGTGGTACCCGCTGTGGGACGCGGGGATCGGCCTCGACCACTCGGTGCGCACCCCGGGTCAGGCCGTCCAGGTGGCGGCCACCGACCTGCGTGCCGCGTTCGGGCTGCTGGAGGCCCGGCACATCGCGGGCGACACCGCGCTGTCGGACAAGGTGCGCGCCGCGGTGCGGCAGGCGTGGCGGGCCGGCATCCGCGGCCGCTTCGACGAGCTCGCCGACTCCGCGCAGGAGCGCTGGCGGAAGGTCGGTGACGTCGCGCACCGGGTGGAGCCGGACCTGAAGAGCGGACACGGCGGCCTGCGCGACATCCAGCTGCTCGACGCGCTGGCCGCCGCCCAGCTCGTCGACCGTCCGGGCGCCGAGGTGGGGGAGGCCCGCAGGCTGCTGCTGGACGTCCGCACCGAACTGCACCGGCTCGCCGGCCGGGCCCGAGACGTGCTGCGGGCGCAGGACGCCGACGAGGTGGCGGCCGCGCTGGAGATCGCCGACCGGTTCGAGCTCGCGCGGGCCCTGTCCGGCGCGGCCCGGTCGGTGGCGTTCGCCGCCGAGGTGGGGCTGCGTTCCGCGCGCAGCGCCCTGCCGCGGCGCGGTCTGGCCGCGTTGCGGCGCGCTCCCGTGCGGCGTCCGCTGGACAGTGGCGTCGTCGAGCACGGCGGCGAGGTGGCGCTCGCCCGCGACGCCGTGGCCCCTCGCGATCCCGGGCTGGTGCTGCGGGTGGCGGCCACCGCGGCCCGCACCGGCCTGCCGATCGCCGCCGGCACGCTGCACCGGCTCGCCGACACCGCCCCCGAGCTGCGCGAGCCGTGGCCACCGTCGGCGCTGGGCGAGCTGCTCTCGCTGCTGGGCACCGGGCGTCAGCTCGTGGACGTGGTGGAGGCGCTGGACCGCACCGGGCTGTGGGGGCGGCTGTTCCCCGAGTGGGGCGCGGTGCGCGACCTGCCGCCGCGCGACCGTGCGCACGTGTGGACCGTCGACCGGCACCTCGTCGAGGCCTGCGCCCAGGCTGCCCGGCTCACCACCCGCGTGGCGCGCCCGGACCTGTTGCTCGTCGGCGCGCTGATCCACGACATCGGCAAGGGGCGCAACGGCGACCACTCGGTCGTCGGGGAGTCGCTGGCCCTGCAGGTGGGCAGGCGACTCGGCTTCCCCGACACGGACGTGGCCGTGCTGGGCCAGGTGGTGCGACACCACCTGCTGCTGCCGCACACGGCCACCCGGCGCGACCTCGACGACCCGGCCACGATCACCCGCGTCGTCGAGACGCTGGAGGGCAGCGGGCTCGTCCTCGACCTGCTGCAGTCCCTCGCCGAGGCCGACGCGCTCGCCACCGGCCCGGGGGTCTGGAGCCCGTGGAAGCAGACCCTGATCCAGGACCTGGTACGCCGCTGCCGCGCCCTGCTGGCCGGGGAGCCGCTGCCCGCGCCCGCCGCACTGAGCGCCGACGCCGCGGAGCTCGCCGGTGCCGTCGCCGACGACGGGCAGCCGCAGATCCGGCTCGACGACCGCGCCGACCCGGCCACCGTCATCGTGGCGGTGCCGGACGGCCCGAGGGCCCTGTCGGCCGCTGCCGGTGTGCTGGCGCTGCACTCCCTGGAGGTGCACGCGGCCGAGCTGCCGTCCGCCGAGCAGGCGGCCGTCGTCACCTTCACCGTCTCCCCGCGCTTCGGCGGGCTGCCCGACCCGGCGCTCCTGCGGTCGGACCTGATCCGGGTGCTCGACGGCGGTCTCGCGCTTGCTGACGCGCTGGCGCGCAAGGAGCGTGACTACGCCCCGATCAGCCCGAGCGGGGAACCGCCGGCCCCGCCCCGGGTGCTGTGGTTCGACGACGAGGCCACCGGGGCCGTGGTGCTGGAGCTGCGTGGCACCGACCGGATCGGCCTCCTGCACCACGTGGCCGCCGCGCTGGAGGAGTGCAGGGCCGACCTGAGATGGGCCAGGGTGGCCACGTTGGGTGCGTCCGTCGTCGACTCGTTCTGCCTCGCCGGGCCGGGCACCGGGGGAGCGCTGAGCACGGCGGAGCGCCGCAAGATCGAGCGGGCGGTGCTCGCGGCGGCGGGGTAGCGCCCCCCGAGTTGCAGCAAAGCCACGTTGCCGCAACGTGGTTGCATGAAAGTGGCTTTGCTGCAACGGGACGGCCGTCCGGCCCACGGGGGGCGGGCGATCGGAACGAACCACCCGGAACGGACGTTGACCTCTCGTGACGAGAGCGAGCTCGACCGCCGCACCGGCCGCCGCAGCCCCCACACCGGCCGCCCCGCCCGTGCGCCTCGCCCTGCCCGGTCGCACGCTGCTGCTCGTGGCAGGCATCCCGGGAGCGGGGAAGTCCACCCTGCTCGCCGGGCTGCCCGCCGACCGGGGCCGCGCCGTGCTCGACTCCGAGACCCAGCGCGTGGCGCTGCGGCGCCTCCTGGGCGTGCTGCCCTACGCCTGGTACCGGCCACTGGTGCACCTGCTGCACCGGTTGGCCGTGCTCACCGCGGCCGTCTCGGCCACGCCCACGGTGGTCGTCCACCTGCCCGCCACCGACCAGCGCACCCGCGCGGTACTCGCCCGGCTCGCGGCAGCCACCGGACGCAGCGCGCACCTGCTCTGGATGCACGTCGACCCGGACGAGGCCCGGCGGGGGCAGTGCGAACGGGGCCGGATGGTGCCCGAGCGCTCCTTCGCCGGGCACGCGCACCGGGCCTCGTCCGCCACCGCCGAGCTCCTCGCGGGCGTGCCCGCCGGCTGGGAGAGCGTCACGGTGCTCGACCGGGCAGCGGCCGCCGGCGGCCTGCGGCTGGACACCGGGCGAGCCCAACAGAGTTAGGCCGTGTTGAGGAAGTACTGATCGATGGGCTTCGTGATCCAGATCGTTCCTGGCAAGGCGCCGCCCCGAGCCGTCGTACTTGGTACCCGGTCGGGGCGGCAACGCCGCCAGGGACGATCTGGGCGCGAAGACCGCGATCAGGGGCTTTCTCAACACGGCCTGGTGCCGGGCCGCTGGGTCCGGCCCGGCACCGGGTCAGGCGGTGAGAGCGCTGCGCACCGACGTCCAACCGGCGAGCGCCGCGCGGACGTCCGCGTGGGTCTCCTCGCGCAGCGCCTGCTCGTGGGCCTGGTCGAGCACGTCGTCGATCAGCACCCGCCTGCCGCTCTCGGCCGACCGCACGGCCGCCTCCACCATGGCGAGGCTCAGCACGTTCTCGTGCACCTCGCCCATCGGGGTGCTGCCGGTGCGCAGTGCCTCGGCGAACACCTGGAGCGCCCCCGCGATGCCCGAGTACGGCGACGGTGACCGTTCCGCGGGCAGCACGTCGGCGTCGAGCACCGGTCCGGTGTCGCCGTCCCACCGGGCCGAGCCCTTCTCCCCGCTCACCCGCCACACGCCGTTCCAGGAGGTCTCGGCGCCGGGGCTGCACCAGCTTCCGGTGTAGACGTAGCGGATGCCGCCCTCCATCTCGAACACGGCCGTGGCGGCGGCCGCCCCGTCGTACCAGCTCCACGACGGGTTGTACGCCTCGCAGTAGGCCGCGACCGGCTCGGCGCCGAGGACGAACCGGGCCGAGTCGAAGGGGTGGATCGCCATGTCGACGAGCAGCGGGTGCGCCATCTCCTCGCGGAACCCGCCGAACCGCGGCGCCCGGAAGAACTCGGTGGTGAGTGTCCCGAGCGCGCCGAGGTCCGCCGCCATGGCCCGCAGCGCGAACAGCTGCGGGTTCCACCGCCGCGACTGGCTCACCATGAACAGCTCGCCGGTCACCTCGGCCGCCGCGGCCAGCGACAGCGCCTGCGCCAGCGTCGCGGCCACGGGCTTCTCCCCGAGCACGGCCAGGCCGGCGAAGAGCGCCGCGGTGGTGACGGGGTGGTGCGCCTCCGGGACCGTCGCGTCGACCACGGCGTGGGCGCCCGTGGTGGCGGCGAGGGCGACCGCGTCGGCGCCGACCGGGAGGTCGGGCCACCCCGCGGCGGCGGTGGCCGACCGGGCGGTATCCGGGTCGATGTCCGCGACGGCCACCAGCTCGACGTCGGGCGCGGCGACGATGGTCGAGAGCCACGCCCGGCCCATGCTGCCCGCCCCGGCCAGCACCACCCGCAGCGGCTCGTCGCCCGGGATCGTGCGGTGGGTCATTCGATCGGCCCCGCGTAGGACCGGCCGGTGAAGAACTCGCCGGTCTCGTAGCGCAGCAGCTCCGGCTGGGCCCGCTCGGCCCGGTCGGTGCGCGCCCACTGCACGCCGTTGGCGATCACCCGGCGGACGTCGCGGTGGTGGTAGGTGGGGAAGTCCTGGTCGCCGGGGCGGAAGTAGAAGATCTTCCCGTGGCCGCGGCGGAACGTGCAGCCGCTGCGGAACACCTCGCCACCGCTGAACGAGCTGACGAAGACCAGCTCGTCGGGGGCCGGGATGTCGAAGAACTCCCCGTACATCTCGTCCTCGTCGATGATCAACGGGTGGGGCACGCCCTGGGCGATCGGGTGCGTGGGGTCGACCGTCCAGATCAGCTCGCGGTCGTGCTCGCTGCGCCACCGCAGGGTGCAGCTGGTGCCCATCAGCTTCATGAAGATCTTCGACCAGTGCCCGGAGTGCAGCACCACGAGACCCATGCCCGACAGGACGTGCCGGTGCACGCGCTCCACCACCTCGTCGGCCACCTCGGAGTGGGCGGCGTGCCCCCACCAGGTGAGCACGTCGGTCTCCGCCAGCACCTCCTCGGTGAGGCCGTGCTCGGGGTCGTCGAGGGTGGCGGTGCGGACGGCGCAGCCGTCTCCCAGGTTCTCGGTGATGCCCTCGGCGATCGTCGTGTGCATCCCCTGCGGGTAGATCTTCGCGACGTGCTCCTCGATCTGCTCGTGGCGGTTCTCCCCCCACACGGTCACGCGGATGGGGGCGGAGGACGGGTCGGTCACAGCCGGTTCTGCCTTTCGTCGTCGGAACACTCGGGCATGCGGGTCATTTGACGGCGCCGCTGGTCACGCCGGCGGCGACGAAGCGCTGCGCCACCACCAGCAGCACCACGGCGGGGAGGGACGCGAGGACGGCCGTGGCCATCACCGCGCTCCAGTCGTTCACGTAGGTCCCGATGTACTGGTAGAGCCCCAGCGTCACGGGCCGGACGTCCTCGGTGGTGGTGAGCGTCAGTGCGAACAGGAAGTCGCTCCAGGTGAACAGGAAGGTGAAGAGCGCGGCCGTGATCAGGGCGTTGCGGCTCATCGGCAGCACCACCGAGACGAACGCGCGGATCTGACCTGCGCCGTCCACCCGCGCGGCCTCGATCACCTCGGCCGGGATGCTGCCGAGGAACGCCCGCATGATCAGGATCGCGAACGGGATGCCGAGCGTGGAGTCGGCGAGGATCAGCCCGGGGATCGAGTTCAGCAGGCCGAGGTCGTTGTAGGCGCTGTAGAGGGCGTTCGCCACGACGATCCCCGGGATCATCTGGCTGATCAGGATCGCGAACAGCACCACGCCTGCCCCGCGCACCTTGAACTGCGCGAGTGCGTAGGCCGCCGGGGTGGCGACGAGCAGGCTGAACACCACGCTGCCCACCGCGACGACGAGGCTGGTCGCCAGGTGGCCGCCCTGCTCGCGCACCGCGGTGGCGTACCCGTCGAAGCTCAGATGGAGGGGGAGCCACGGGGTGCCGACCGCGGAGCCGCTGGGCTGCAGCGAGACGTTGACCATCCAGTAGACGGGGAACAGCATCACGGCGAGGATCAGGATCCCGACCACCGTGTTCCCCCACGAGCGCCGGGCGCGCCGGCCTGCGATCACTGCCATGACGGCCTCACCCCTGTCCGGCGCGCCGGTTGGCACGCAGGTAGAAGAGCGCGAACACCAGCGAGATGACGATCAGGACGTTGCCGAGCGCGGCGCCCTGGCCGAACCGGAACTCCTGGAAGGACAGGTGGTAGGACTGGGTGGCGATCGTCTGGGTGGCGTTGGCGGGGCCGCCGCCGGTGAGCCCGAGGATGATGTCGAGCACCTTGATCGTGTAGACGACGCCGAGCACCAGCACGACGTTCACCACCGGCCGCAGCAGCGGCCAGGTGACGTGCCGGAAGGCCCGCCAGCCGGTGGCTCCGTCCAGGGCCGCCGCCTCGTAGAGCTCCCGGGGGACGTCCTGCAGACCCCCGTAGAGGATCGTGGTGTTGAACGGGATCCCCACCCAGATGTTCACGACGATCACCGCGATCAGCGCCAGCGACGTGCTCGTGAGCCAGCCAGGGTTCTCCCCGATGAGGCCCACCCCGCCGAGGAACCGGTTGAGCGCGCCGTTGTCCTGGTCGAGGATCCAGCGCCAGACGGCGCCGGACACGATCAGCGGCATCAGCCACGGCAGGAGCAGCAGGGAGCGCAGCACCCCGCTGAGCGGGAAGCGGCGCTGGAAGAACACCGCGATCGCCAGCCCGATCACGAACTGCCCCGCGATCGACCCGACGGTGAACAGCACCGTGTTGACCAGCGCCTGGTTGAACACCGCGGACGTCAGCACCGCCACGTAGTTGTCGAGCCCCACCCAGGGCGCCTCGCCCGTGTAGAAGGTGGCCGTCGTGTACTCCTGGAACGCCATCACGACGTTCTGCACCACGGGGTAGCCGAAGAAGAGCAGCAGGTAGGCCACGGCGGGGAGCAGGAACCCCAGCTGGAGCAACCGCTCCCGCCCCCGCGGCGACCACCACCCCGCGCGACCGGGCCGGTCGGTGCCGGCCGCGGCGCCCGGTGCCGGCGGATCCGGGGCCACCACCGTCAGGAGCGGCGGGCGGGCGGTCGTGCCGCCCGCCCGGCCCTCCTCAGCCATTCTGGGCCTGTCGCAGAGCGGCGTCCGGGGTGGCGCCGCCGGTGATGGCGCTCTGGACGGCCGTGTAGATCTTGGTGGCGGCGGCGGGCCAGTCCGCCCCGAGCTTGCCGGTGCGCGCCCGCGCGGTCTTCACCTGCTCGGTGAACGCGGCCATCGTCGGGGCCTGCGCGACGAAGCCGTCGAGCAGCGCGGTCTTCGTCGGCACGGAGCTGCGCTCCGTGGCGAGGTTCATCTGCGTGGCGTCGGAGTTCAGGCACGCGACGATCTCCGCGGCCTTCTTCTGGCGTGCCTCGTCTCCGGTGCGGGGGAGGGTCCAGGTCTCGCCGCCGAGCGGGGCGACCTCGGTGGCGCCGGCCTGGGGCACCGGGATCGGCACGACCCCGTACTTCAGGTCGGGGGCCTTCTGGGCCAGCGCGGGGAACTGCCACGGACCGTTGATCATCATGGCCGCCTTGCCCGCGCCGAACTGCTCGTTGACGTCGGCCTGCGTCCAGTTGACCACCGACCTCGACGCGGACCCCGACGTCACGAGGTCGACCCACAGCTGCAGGGCCTGGGCCACCTGCGGGCTCGCGATGTTCGTCTCGTCCCCGCCGTTGGACCACATGAACGGCAGGAACTGCCAGGTGCCCTCGTAGTTGGCCGGCGCGCTGAACGCGAGCCCGTACCGGTCGCCGGAGGTGAGCTTCGCGGCTGCCGCCTTCAGCTCGTCCCAGGTCTTCGGAGGTGTCACACCGGCCGCGGCCAGCATGTCCTCGTTGTAGAACAGGCCGATGGTGTTGGTCACCGGCTGCATCCCGTAGACCTTGCCCTCGTAGGTCGAGGCGCTGACGATGCCGTTGGCGTAGCCGTCCGTGGAGAGGCCGAAGTCGGTGATCGGGGAGAGCGCTCCGGTCGCCGCGATCTGCTGGAGGTCGGGGTTGTCGAGCATCAGGACGTCGGGGAGCGTCCGGGACGACGCCTGCTGCAGGACCTTGGCGATCAGCGAGGCGCCGGGCACGGCCTCGCGCTGGATCGTCACGCCTGCCTGCTGCCCACAGGCGTTGAGGAGATCGGCGTACACCGTGTTCTCCGGCTCGTTGTTGTAGTAGTCGAGAACGCGGAGGCTGGTCACGGGGCCACCGGAGTCGCCGGCCCCGCCTCCGCCGCAGGCGGCGAGGGTCGCCGCGGTCGCCAGTGCGGTGGCGGTCGCCAGCGCGGTCCTGCCCAGTCGTGCTCCTCGTCGAGCCATGTCTGGTCCTCTCGTCGATGCCGTCCGCGGGGGCGGCGTACATCCTTCGGTTCAGTTGTCGACCTGCGGTGCTGCTGTCGATACGTATCGATTGCGCCCATCGGAACCGGTGTGGCCGCGGTGGGTGGTCAGGAAGGGGGCAGGGTGGTTCTTCGGCGGGTCAGGCGTGGGGCGATGAGCTGCACGAGCTCGGACGGCGGTTCCTGCTCCGGGTCGAGGAGCTGGAACAGGGTCTGCATGGCCCGGCGCGACACGTCCCGTGGTTCGAGCGACACGTTGGTGACGGCGGGCGTGACGGCCTCGGCGGCGACGTCGGGCCACAGCGCGACGAGGGACAGGTCGCGACCCGGGACGAGCCCGCGGTCGAGCAGGGCCTGCAGCACCGGTTGGACCGCCTGCGAGTTCGGCACGACCACGCCCGGCCGGTCGCCGCCCACGGCGAGCACCTGCTCCACGACCGCTTCGATGCCGGCCCGGTCCGGCGGCACCGGTGCCACCACGTGCAGCGCCACCCGGCGGGCATCGGCGGCGTCGGCCGCCCCGCGGTGGAACCGCCGGACGAAGTTGACGTCGCGCTTCACCACCTCGGCCGGGTGGCCGACGACCACGATCCGGTCGTGCCCGATCCCGGCCAGCTCGTCCACCGCCATGCGCCCGGCCAGCGGGAAGTCCAGGTCGACGCAATGCAGCCCGGCACTGTCGTCGGGAACGCCGATGAGGATCACCGGCACGCGCAGCGCCGAGGCCACCGGGATCCGGGCGTCGTCGGCCTCGATGTCCATCATCACGATGGCGTCGCACAACGACCGTCCGGCCAGCCGTTCGAGGCCTGCCGACCCCTCGTCCGCGGTGACGAGGAGGACGTCGTGGTCGGCCGCCCGCGCGCAGGAGGCGATCGTCTCGATGAAGGGCAGCAGCCCCGTGGTGTCGACACCCGGCGCGAACGGCACGACGAGGCCGATCACCTGCGTGCGCTGGCTCGCGAGCGCCCTGGCGCCCGCGTTCGGCTGGTAGGTGAGCTGCTCGATCGCCGCCTCGACCCGCCGGCGCGTCTCGGCCGAGATCGGCCGCCGGCCGCTCATCACGTAGGAGACCGTGCTCTGGGAGACCCCGGCGGCCCGGGCGACGTCCCTGCTGGTCACCATCGCGGCGTCGCCCCCCAGTGGTGTCGATACGCATCGACAGCGGCGTGACGGTAGCGAGAGATCACGGGGGAGGGCAAGACCCGGATCGTCGTCGAAACCGATCGCCCCGGCCGCGGGTGTCCACCACCATTCGGGCCGTGGATCCCGCGTTCGTTCCCGGCCTGCAGCTGTCGCAGCGGTACTACGACGACGTGGTGGAGCCGTTGCTCGGCAGGTACGTCGGCCACGTTCCGCACACCGCCGCCCGCATCGGGGGCGGCTCGGAGGTGCTCGGCTTCGACACCCCGCGCTCTGCCGACCACGAGTGGGGGCCGCGGCTACAGGTGTTCCTGCATCCGGCCGACGCGGACCGGTACGCGGAGAAGATCGTCGAGACGCTGGCCGACCGCCTGCCCGCGACCTTCCTCGGCTACCCCACCCACTTCGTGCCGACGGAGAACGAGCAGGTCCGGCGCATGGCGGCCACCGAAGGGCCGGTCCACCACCGGGTCGAGGTCACCGATCTCGGCACCTGGTTCTCCCGGCACCTGGGGTTCGACCCACGTCGTGCCGTCACCGTGGCCGACTGGCTGGCCACCCCCACGCAGGCACTGGCCGAGGCGAGCGCAGGGGTGGTGTTCCACGACGGACTCGCCCAGCTCGTCGCGGCCCGCTCCCGGCTGGCGTGGTACCCGCCGGACGTGTGGCGCCACGTCCTGGCCTGCCAGTGGCAGCGCATCTCCCAGGAGGAGGCCTTCGTCGGGCGGTGCGGCGAGGTCGGCGACGAGCTCGGCTCGGCCGTCGTCGGCGCCCGCCTGGTCCGTGACCTGATGCGCCTGTGTCTCCTGATGGGTCGCAGCTACCCGCCCTACAGCAAATGGCTGGGCAGCGCCTTCGCCCGGCTCGGCTGTGCGCCGGGCCTCACGCCCACGCTCATCGCGGCACTGGCCGCCACCGGATGGCGGGACCGGGAGCAGCACCTCGCCCGCGCCTACGAGGACATCGCCGGCATGCACAACCGGCTGGGGCTCACCGAACCGGTGGACCCGGCCACCCGGCCCTATCACGAACGGCCGTTCCGGGTGCTGCGCGCCGAGCGCTTCGCCGCCGCTCTCGTCGCCGGCATCAGCGCTGCGGAGATCCGGTCCCTGCCCGTGGTGGGTGCGATCGACCAGTACGTCGACAGCACCGACGTGCTGTCCGATCCCCGTCGGTGCCGGGCCGCGGCCCGGGCCGTGCTCGCCGGGGCGGAGGCACCCGAGGCTCGCTGACGCCCCGTGGCCGTGCGGGGCTCAGGCCGCCCGGGCCACCCGGCGCAGCTGGGCCGCGAGGTAGGGGCGGGCGCGGCGCTGACCACCGCGCTCGACGATGGCTCGGTCCAGGGAGCGCAGAGCCCGGGCGACGGCGTCGGCATCGGGCCGCCAGCCGCGACGCTCGCACTCCGCGACCCAGTCGGTGGGGCTGCGGTGCCCGCGTTCCCGGTTGCAGCGCGCGCACGCGACCACCTCGTTCTCGAGCCAGGACGGGCCGCCCTTGACCTTCGGGACGAGGTGGTCGGTGGTGGCGCGGACGAGGCCGGTGCACTCGCGGCGGCACCACACGCAGCGGGGGCCGTCGCGCTGCACGGCGCTGCGCAGCCGCTCCCGGCGGCCGGTTCGAGCGGTCATCACCTGGAGTGTCCGCCGCCGCGGCGCGCGGCGCACGGGACGGGCGAGGCGCCCCGCCCCACCGAGGCGTCTCCACGGCGCTCCGGTGCAGCGCGGGTGACCATCGCCCCAGTAGGCTGGGCCGGGTGTTCGACACCCTCTCCGAGCGCCTCAGCGGCACCCTGGCCAACCTGCGTGGCAAGGGGCGGCTCTCCGACGCCGACATCGATGCCACCGCGCGCGAGATCCGCATCGCGCTGCTGGAGGCCGACGTCGCGCTGCCGGTGGTCCGCGGCTTCATCGCGCGGGTCAAGGAGCGGGCCAAGGGCGCGGAGGTCTCCGGCGCGCTGAACCCCGCCCAGCAGGTAGTCAAGATCGTCAACGACGAGCTCGTGACGATCCTCGGCGGCGAGACCCGGCGCCTGCGGCTGGCCAAGGAGCCGCCGAGCGTGATCATGCTCGCCGGTCTCCAGGGCTCCGGCAAGACCACGCTGGCCGGCAAGCTGGCCCACTGGCTCAAGGGGCAGGGGCACACCCCGCTCCTCGTCGCGTGTGACCTCCAGCGGCCCAACGCGGTCACCCAGCTGCAGATCGTCGGCGAGCGGGCGGGCGTCACCACGTTCGCCCCCGAGCCGGGCAACGGCGTCGGCGACCCGGTGGACGTCGCCCGCCGCGGCGTCGCCCACGCCCGCGAGAAGATGTTCGACGTCGTCATCGTCGACACCGCGGGCCGCCTCGGCGTCGACGAGGAGCTGATGCGGCAGGCCGCCGACATCCGTGACGCCACGCGGCCCGACGAGACGCTGTTCGTCGTCGACGCCATGATCGGTCAGGACGCCGTGGCCACCGCGGAGGCGTTCCGCGACGGCGTGGGCTTCAGCGGCGTGGTGCTCACCAAGCTCGACGGCGACGCCCGCGGTGGCGCGGCGCTGTCGGTGCGCGAGGTCACCGGCGAGCCCATCCTCTTCGCGTCCAGCGGTGAGAAGCTGGCCGACTTCGACGTCTTCCACCCCGACCGGATGGCCAGCCGCATCCTGGGGATGGGCGACCTGCTCACGCTGATCGAGCAGGCCGAGTCGGCGTTCGACGAGGAGCAGACGGCCAAGGCCGCCGCCAAGATCAGCACGGGGGAGCTCACCCTCGAGGACTTCCTCGAGCAGATGCTCGCCGTGCGCAAGATGGGGCCGATCGGCAACATCCTCGGCATGCTCCCCGGGGCCAACGCCGGGCAGATGAAGGACGCGCTCGCCCAGGTCGACGACAAGCACCTCGACAAGCTGCAGGCCATCATCCGCGGCATGACCCCGGGGGAGCGGGCCGACCCGAAGATCATCAACGGGTCGCGGCGGCTGCGCATCGCCAACGGTTCCGGGGTGTCCGTCACCGACGTGAACGAGCTGGTCAACCGGTTCTTCGAAGCGCGCAAGATGATGAAGCAGATGGCCGGGCAGTTCGGCTTCGGCGGTGGCCGCAGCGCCACCCGCAAGCAGGCCAAGGGGCGCAAGGGAAAGAAGGGCA
This sequence comes from Pseudonocardia xinjiangensis, assembly GCF_012911925.1. GTDB lineage: Bacteria > Actinomycetota > Actinomycetes > Mycobacteriales > Pseudonocardiaceae > Pseudonocardia > Pseudonocardia xinjiangensis. The sequence goes on from NZ_JAAXKY010000153.1 coordinate 15,872, forward strand.
AGGGGCGTGGTCCGTCGTCGCCCCGCCCGGCCCTGCCCGCCGGTTTCGGCGGCGCCGCCCCCGACCTCTCGGGTCTGCCGCCGTCGTTGCGCCAGCTCCCGCCGGGGCTCGACCAGCTCCCGCCCGGCTTCGACCCGAGCAAGCTGAAGTTCCCGAAGGGGAAGTAGCACGTGTACCGGCTGCGGGGGGTGCTCCTGGGTCCGGGAGGGGCCGGCGACGAGCAGTCCGTCGAGCTGTTCGTCGACGCGGCGGGTGTGCTCGTGGAGCACATCCCCGGCGCGGAGACGCTGATCGACGGCGGGTACATCGTGCCGGGGCTCGTCGACGCGCACTGCCACATCGGGCTCGGCTCGGCAGGCGCCGTCGGGCTCGAGGAGGCCGACGCCCAGGCCCGCACCGACCGCGACGCCGGCACGCTGCTGATCCGCGACTGCGGCTCACCGCTCGACACCACCCCGTTACAGGTCCGCGACGACCTGCCGGAGATCATCCGCGCCGGGGTGCACATCGCCCGTCCGAAGCGCTACATCCCCGGTGTCGCCGCCGAGCTCGACGACCCTGCGCTGCTGCCGGACGTGGTCGCCGAGCAGGCTGCGGCCGGGGACGGCTGGGTGAAGCTGGTGGGCGACTGGATCGACCGGTCCGTCGGCGACCTCGCGCCGGTGTGGCCCGACGACGTGCTGGTCGCCGCGGTCGAGGCGGCCCACGCCGCGGGGGCCAGGGTCACGGCCCACGTGTTCGGGGCCGACGCCCTCCCGGGCCTGATCCGGTCCGGCATCGACTGCATCGAGCACGGTCCCGGGCTCACCGACGACCTCATCGCGGAGATGGCGGCACGCGGCACTGCGCTGGTCCCCACGATGATCAACATCGACACGTTCCCCGGCATCGCCGACATGGCCGGCAGGTACCCGACCTACGCGGCGCACATGCGGAAGCTGCACGCCGGAGCCGTGGGGGTCGTGCAGCGGGCCGTCGAGGCCGGGGTGCCCGTCTACGCCGGCACCGACGCGGGTGGCGGGATCGAGCACGGACGCCTCGCCGACGAGATCGCCGCCCTGCACGGCGCCGGCATGTCCGCCGTCGACGCGCTCGGCGCGGCGAGCTGGTCGGCCCGGCGCTGGCTCGGCCGCCCGGCACTGCACCCGGGGGCGCGCGCCGACCTCGTGGTCTACCGGTCCGACCCGCGCGCCGACCTCGCGGTCCTGCGCGAACCCGCCCTCGTGATGCTGCGCGGCCGCCCGGTGCACGCCGGCGGCTGAACCGGTGCGCGCCGGTGCGGCGCAACCGTGGCCGCCACCCACAGCTTGTAGGGCGACGCCCCCTGCCCAGGGCCGGTAGCGTCGGGTGGGTG
>NZ_JAAXKY010000154.1 GCF_012911925.1 Pseudonocardia xinjiangensis
CCCCCCGGTGGCGGTGCCGGCGGTCCCGCCGGTGCCCGTCCCCCGGCCCCGGCCGGCGCCGGTCGCACCACCGCTGCCGGTGCCCCACCCGCGGCGCTCGTCCGCACCGGGCCCGGCCGGCCAGCAGCCCGCGCTGGTCACCCTCACCGGGCTGCGCCCGCCCGCCCGGGCCGGAGCGCTGGCGGTGCTGGCGCTGCAGCACGTCGAGCCCCGGGTGGCCGTCGAGGTGCCGCTTCCGCGGCGCCGTCCGTCGCCTCGGCCGGTGCCCCTGGTCCCGGCCGGTGAGGCCGTCCTGCCCCAGGCGTGGGCCCAGGACGTCGGCGCGTTGCAGCGGGTACTCGCCGGGTTGCGGAAGCTGGCCTGAGGGATCCGGCCGGCCGTGGGGCGGCCCGCCACGCTGCCGGAAACCACGTCGCGCGACACCTCTACCATCGACAGGTACATCGTCTGACTGCTGGAGGCCTCCCGTGTCCGCGCCCGTATCTCCCGTCGCGTCCGCCCCCGTCCGGGTGCCGGCCGGGACGACGGCGGGCTCCGCCGTGCGTGAGGCGGGTCTGCCCACCAGCGGCCCGAGCACCGTCGTCGTCGTCCGCGATCCCGAGGGGCGGCTGCGCGACCTCGCGTGGATGCCCGAGGGCGACGTCGAGGTGCAGCCCGTCGGCGCCGACACCGAGGACGGCCGCAGCGTCATCCGGCACTCGGCGGCGCACGTGCTCGCCCAGGCCGTGCAGCAGCTGTACCCCGACGCGAAGCTCGGGATCGGACCGCCGATCACCGACGGCTTCTACTACGACTTCGACGTGGACAAGCCCTTCACGCCCGACGATCTCACCAAGATCGAGTCGGCGATGAAGAAGATCATCAAGGCCGGGCAGCGGTTCTCCCGGCGCCGCTTCGACTCGCTCGAGGACGCCCGCGAGGAGCTCGCCGACGAGCCGTACAAGCTCGAGCTGATCGAGCTCAAGGGCGGCCCGGAGTCCGAGGCGGCCGAGGACGGCGAGGTCATGGAGGTCGACGCCTCCGGCGAGCTGACCATCTACGACAACGTGCACGCCCACACCGGCGCGACCGTGTGGTCCGACCTGTGCCGTGGGCCGCACATCCCCACCACCCGCTTCATCCCCGCCTTCACGCTCACCCGGACCGCCGCGGCGTACTGGCGGGGGAGTGAGAAGAACCCGCAGCTGCAGCGCATCTACGGCACCGCGTGGGAGAGCCAGGAGGCCCTCGACGCGCACCTGGAGCGGCTGGCCGAGGCCGAGCGCCGCGACCACCGCCGCCTCGGTGCGGAGCTCGACCTGTTCTCCTTCCCCGACGAGCTGGGCTCTGGCCTGCCGGTGTTCCACCCGAAGGGCGGGATCATCCGGCGCGAGCTGGAGGACTACTCCCGCCGCCGGCACGAGGAGGCGGGCTACGAGTTCGTCTACACCCCGCACATCACAAAGGGCCGGCTCTACGAGATCTCCGGCCACCTCGACTGGTACGCCGACGGGATGTTCCCGGCGATGCACCTCGACGAGGAGCGCGGCCCGGACGGCGAGGTGCGCAAGCCGGGGCAGGACTACTACCTCAAGCCGATGAACTGCCCCATGCACATCCTGATCTTCGACTCGCGGGGCCGGTCGTACCGGGAGCTGCCGCTGCGCGAGTTCGAGTTCGGCTCCGTGTACCGCTACGAGAAGTCGGGCGTGATCCACGGGCTCACCCGCGTGCGCGGCATGACCCAGGACGACGCCCACATCTTCTGCACCCCGGAGCAGGTGCAGGACGAGCTCAAGTCGCTTCTGAAGTTCGTGCTCGACCTGCTGCGCGACTACGGCCTCGACGACTTCTACCTCGAGCTGTCCACCCGCAACCCCGACAAGTCCGTCGGCACCGACGAGATGTGGGAGCGGTCCACCGAGGCGCTGCGCGAGGCCGCCGAGCACTCGGGCCTCGATCTCGTCGCCGACCCCGGCGGCGCGGCGTTCTACGGGCCGAAGATCTCGGTGCAGGCGCGCGACGCGATCGGCCGCACCTGGCAGATGTCGACCATCCAGCTCGACCTCAACCTGCCCGAGCGGTTCGGCCTGGAGTACACGGCGGCCGACGGCTCGCGCCAGCGGCCGGTGATGATCCACCGCGCCCTGTTCGGCTCCATCGAGCGGTTCTTCGGCGTGCTCACCGAGCACTACGCCGGCGCGTTCCCCGCGTGGCTCGCTCCCGTGCAGGTCGTCGCGATCCCGGTCACCGACGACCAGGTCGGCTACGTGGAGGACGTCGCCGTGCAGCTGCGCAAGCAGGGCGTGCGGGTCGAGGTCGACGCGAGCGACGACCGGATGCAGAAGAAGATCCGCACCCACACGCTGCAGAAGGTGCCGTTCCTGATGCTGGTGGGCGGCCGTGACGTCGAGGCGGGCGCGGTCAGCTTCCGGTTCCGCGACGGGTCCCAGCTCAACGGGATCCCGGTGGCCGACGCCGTGGCCACGGTCGTCGACTGGATTGCGAGCCGGAACAACACCTCGCCGACGGGCGACGTCTTCGCGGCGGCCCCGTAGCGGCCTGTACCGGCTTCCGGCTCACCTCGCCGGTGGTCCGGCTGGCTGCTGGCTCAGGACTGCTGGGCCAGGATGCAGAACTCGTTGCCGGAGGGATCGGCGCACACGAGCCACGGATGGTCGGACGGGTCGGTGCGTGGGGTGGCTCCCCACGCCGCGATGCGTTCGACGATGTCGTGGTCCCGGGCGTCGGGGCGCACGTCGAGGTGCAGCCGGTTCTTCCCGCGTTTGGGCTCGGGCTCGGGACAGAGCTCGAGCAGGGGGCCGACGCCCGAGGGGTGACGCAGTGTCGTCGCCCCGGACGTCCCGGCTCGGGGCACCCAGCCGGTGATCTCCGCCCAGAACGCGGCGTCCCTGTCCGGATCAGCGCTGTCGAGCGGCAGCGCTGCGATGGGTCCGGTGTCGCGGTAGACGTCGCGGTCCTCCATCACGCAGAAGGCGTTGCCTTCGGGGTCGGTGAGGACCACCCAGGGCACCGCGCCCTGGCCGATGTCGGCGTGCTCGGCGCCGAGGTCGAGCAGCCTCTGCACGATCTCCTGCTGCCGCGCTCCGCCGGAGAGGTCGGGATGCAGGCGGGCCGGTGAGGCAGAGGGCGAGGCCACCCGCTGGAAGCACAGATCGAGGAAGGCGTCGTCGGCGAGGCGCAGCCGAGCTTCGACGAGGTCCGGCTCGTTCGTGATCGGCTCCGCGCCGAGGGCGGCCGCCCAGAACCGGCCGAGCCGGTGGGGATCACGGGCGTCCCAGATGATGTTCTCGAGTCTCACCGGCGCTACTGTGCAGCGGGTGGGGCGCCGGTGCAAACACCCGGCCCGAGGGGCGACCGGTGCCGAGATCAGCGCGGTGGACGTGACGTCCCCGGGTCCTCGGTGATCACTCCGCCGACGTTCCCGGCGGTGACATTAGGATCGGAGCATGAGCGACGCGGCCCAGCCGGGCGAGACCGACGGCCCGGCCGAGCCGGTGGTCGAGCTGCGGGACGGCGTCGGAACGCCCGACGGCTTCCGCAGGCTGTGGACGCCGCACCGCATGGCCTACATCAAGGACGCCGGGGGCGACGGCTGCCCGTTCTGCCGCATCCCCAGCCTGTCCGACGAGGAGGGCCTCGTCGTCGCCCGCGGGCGCACGGTGTACGCGGTGCTGAACCTGCACCCGTACAACCCGGGCCACCTCATGGTGCTGCCTTACCGGCACGTGGCCGAGCTGGAGGATCTCACCCCCGAGGAGGGGGTCGAGCTCATGACGTTCACACAGGCGGCCGTGCGGGCGTTGAAGCAGGTCGCGGCGCCGCACGCGTTCAACGTCGGGATCAACCTCGGCACCGTTGCGGGCGGCTCGCTGGCCGAGCACCTGCACCAGCACGTCGTGCCGCGCTGGGGAGGCGACGCCAACTTCATCGCGGTCGTCGGGCAGACGAAGGTGATCCCGCAGCTGTTGTCGGAGACCCGGGCGCTGCTCGCGCAGGCCTGGGCGCCGGTCGGAGAGCCGCAGGGAGGGGCGTCGACCGACCCGGGCTAGGCTGCAGACGGTCCAGGCGGGTGCCGGCGCGCTGCGGCCGGCCGGCGCAGGGCCCCGGTCGACAAGCAGGAGTCCATGCTCAACGTCCTTGCCCGCGTGCGCATCAACCGCGTGACCGACCCGATCGGCCGGTGGCTCGTCGGGCACGGCGTCGCACCCGACGTGGTCACCGTCGTCGGCACTGTCGGCACCGTCGCCGCGGCGCTCTGGTTCCTGCCGCGGGACCAGCTGTTCGTCGGCACGGTGGTGGTCACCGTCTTCGTGCTGTTCGACCTCATCGACGGCGCCATGGCCCGGGCCAGGGGCCACGGCACGCCGTTCGGCGCGGTGCTCGACTCCACGTGCGACCGGGTGGCCGACGGCGCGGTGTTCGCCGCGATCACCTGGTGGTGCCTCGGCGTGGGGGACCAGCGCCTCCTGGGCGTCGCGGCGCTGGTCTGCCTGGTCGCCGGCCAGCTCGTCTCCTACATCAAGGCGCGGGCCGAGGGCGCCGGGCTGTCCGCCGACGGCGGCCTCGTCGAGAGGGCCGAGCGGCTGATCGTCGCGCTGGTCGGCACCGGGCTGCACGGCCTCGGGGTGCCCTACGCCCTGCCCGTCGCGCTGTGCGTGCTGGCCGTGGCGTCGGTGTGGACCGTCGGGCAGCGGATCCTCGCCGTGTACCGGAGCGCGCAGGCCGTGGCGAGCGACTCCGCCGACCCCGCGCCGGGCCCGTGACCGCCCGGCTCGATCCGCCCCACGCCGGGCCACCGCCGCAGGCCGGGACGCCGTGGCGCGGCGGGCGAGCGCAGGTCGATCCGGTCCCCGGGACGGCGGCTGGGCCCCGCTTCGCGGAGCGCGTGGCCGATGCCGAGTTCGCGGCGGCCTGGCGGCTCGTGCGCGCGCTCCCGGCCGGGGCGGCGTCCGGGCTCTTCCGGTTCGGTGCCGACCTCGCCACCCGCCGCGGCGGGGCCGGGGTCGCGCAGCTGCGGGCCAACCTGGCGCGGGTGGTCCCGGCCGCGACCCCGGCCGAGGTCGACGCGCTGGTGCGCGAGGCCATGCGCAGCTACGCGCGCTACTGGTGCGAGGCCTTCCGGCTGCCGTCGATGGACCCGGCGGACGTCCACGCCCGGATGGACCCGTTCTTCACGGGCACCGGCCCGTTCTTCGAGGCGCTGGACGCCGGGCGCGGGGTGGTCTTCGCGGTGCCGCACAGCGGCAACTGGGACGCTGCCGGCGTGTGGCTGGTGGAGGAGCTGCGCCGGCGGGGCCTGCCCGCCGGGTTCACGACCGTGGCGCAGCGGTTGCGTCCGGAGTCGCTCTACCGGCGGTTCGTCGCCTACCGGGAGCTGCTCGGGTTCGAGGTCGTGGCCGCCGAGGACGCCGTCGCCGCCCACCGTGCCCTCACCCGGCGGCTGCGCGCCGGGGGCGTCGTCTGCCTGGTGGCGGAACGGGACATCACCGGCACCGGCGTGGAGGTGCAGTTCCTCGGCGAACCGGCGCGCTTCCCCACCGGCCCGGCCCGGCTCGCGGCCCTCACCGGCGCCGTCCTGATGCCGGCCTACCCGCACTTCCGGCCGGGGGGCTGGGTGGTGCCGATCGGGGAGCCGGTGCCGGTCGGCGACGGCTCACCCCTGCGCGGCACGGGCGGGACGCGGGCCGCGGTCGCCGAGGCGACGCAGGCGATCGCCGACGCGTTCGGCAGGCTGATCGCGCAGGCCCCGGCGGACTGGCACGCGCTGCAGCCGATCTGGACGGCCGACCACGTCGCCCGGGCGGAGGCGGGATGACCGAGATCGTGCACCCGGCGTCGTCACGCCGAGGACCCCCGCTGCGGATCGGCATCGTCTGCCCGTACTCGCTCGACGTCCCGGGCGGGGTGCAGGCCCATGTGGTCGGCCTCGCGGGCGCGCTGGAGGACCTCGGCCACAGCGTGAGCGTGCTCGCCCCCGCGGGCGACGACACGCCCGTGCCCACGTTCGTCACCCCGACCGGGCGGGCGATGGGGGTGCCCTACAACGGCTCGGTGGCGCGAGTGTCGTTCGGGCCCGTCACCTACGCGCGGGCCCGGCGCTGGCTCGCCGGCAACTCCTTCGACGTGCTGCACCTGCACGAGCCCACGACGTTCAGCCTGTCGGTGCTGACCCTCTTCGCCGCCGAGGGCCCCATCGTGGCCACGTTCCACACCTCCACCGACCGGTCGCGGGCGCTGAGCGCGTTCGGGGGGATGCTGCGACCGCTGATGGAGAAGGTCACGGCCCGCATCGCGGTGTCGCCACTGGCCCGCCGGGTGCAGGTCCAGCACCTGGGTGGCGACGCCGTGGAGATCCCCAACGGCGTCGACATCCCCGCCTTCGCCGACGGGCCACTCCTACCCGGCCATCCCCGGCCGGGCACCGTCGGTTTCCTCGGCCGGTTCGACGAGTCGCGCAAGGGGATGCCCGTGCTGCTCGACGCGCTGCGGGCACTGGCGCCCACGCGGCCCGACCTGCGCGTGCTGGTCGTGGGCCGGGGCGACGTCGGTGCGCTGCGGCGCGCGGCGGGCCCGGTGGCCGACCGGCTCGACGTCCTCGGAGCCGTCGACGACGCCACCAAGGCCGCGGCACTGCGGTCGGTCGACGTGTTCTGCGCGCCGAACCTCGGCGGCGAGAGCTTCGGCATCGTGCTGGCGGAGGCGATGGCCGCCGGAGCGCCGGTGCTGGCGAGCGACCTCGACGCCTTCCGGGCCGTGCTGGGCGACTCGCAGGCAGGAGCCCTGTTCCCGACGGGGGATGCCGCCGCACTCGCGGCGGCGCTCCCCACCCTGCTGGACGACCCACCGCTGCGGGCGGCGATGTCCGCGGCCGGCCGGCTGCGGGCCGCCGACTTCGGCTGGCCCGCCGTCGCCGCATCCGTGGTGCGGGTCTACCGCGCCGCGGTGGCGGCCGATCCCCGCGGGGTCGCCGTCGGTCGGGGGGCGTCGTGACCGGTGCGCTCTGGACGGCGGCCGTCGTCGCCGCTCTCGTGCTGGCCTGGGTGGTCCTGCAGACCATCGTCAGGGTGCGGCGGCTGGACCGCCTGCATGCGCGCACCGACGCCGCCCGGGCGGGCCTGGAGTCCGCGCTGGAGCGGCGGGCCGCGGCGGCGCTGGCGGCCGCGGCGGTCACCCCCGGGAACCAGACCGACCGGCTGCGGGCGGCGGTGGCGGCGGCCCGTGCGCCCACCGGCGACCGGGAGGCCGCGGAGAACGTGCTCGGCCGAGCGCTCGCGGCCGTCGACCGGGCGGTGCTGCCCCCGGCGGTGCTGGAGGAGCTCGTCGACGCCGAACAGCTGCTCATCCTGGCGCGGCGGGTGTACAACGACGCCGTGCGCGACACCCTCGGGCTGCGGTCGCGCCGGCTGGTGCGCTGGCTGCATCTCGCCGGCACCGCGCCGCTGCCGGCGTACTTCGAGATCGCCGACGCCGAGGCCGGAGTGACGACTGTCGCGCCGGCCACCAATCCGGACTTGCAGGTCGTTGCTCTGAAGTACGATCGGGTGTCCGCAGATCGTAGAACCGAGGGGTAGAACCGTGTCGTCGGAAACGTCCAAGACCACCGCCGGCCCAGCGCTGGGCACCGCACGCGTCAAGCGCGGGATGGCGGAGATGCTCAAGGGCGGCGTGATCATGGACGTGGTCGACGCCGACCAGGCCAAGATCGCCGAGGACGCGGGCGCCGTCGCAGTGATGGCGCTCGAGCGCGTGCCGGCCGACATCCGCGCCCAGGGCGGGGTGGCGCGGATGAGCGACCCCGACATGATCCAGGGCATCATCGACGCCGTCTCGATCCCGGTGATGGCCAAGGCGCGGATCGGCCACTTCGTCGAGGCGCAGGTGCTGCAGTCGCTCGGCGTCGACTACGTCGACGAGTCCGAGGTGCTCACCCCGGCCGACGAGGCGCACCACATCGACAAGTGGGCGTTCACCGTCCCCTTCGTCTGTGGTGCCACCAACCTCGGGGAGGCCCTGCGCCGCATCTCCGAGGGCGCGGCCATGATCCGCTCGAAGGGCGAGGCGGGCACGGGCAACGTCGTCGAGGCCACGCGCCACATGCGGTCCATCCGGTCGGAGATCCGCCGGTTGACCACGCTCGACGAGGCCGAGCTCTACGTCGCCGCGAAGGAGCTGCGGGCTCCGGTGGAGCTGGTGGCGGAGGTCGCCCGCGCGGGCAAGCTGCCGGTGGTGCTCTTCACCGCGGGCGGCATCGCCACCCCGGCCGACGCGGCCATGATGCGGCAGCTCGGGGCCGAGGGTGTGTTCGTGGGCTCGGGCATCTTCAAGTCGGGCGACCCTGCGCAGCGTGCCGAGGCCATCGTCAAGGCCACCACGTTCTTCGACGACCCCGACGTCGTCGCGAAGGTCTCCCGCGGGCTGGGTGAGGCCATGGTCGGCATCAACGTCGCCGAGCTGCCCGCCGACCAGCGCTACGCCACCCGGGGCTGGTAGGCCCCTCACCCGCTCGGGGTTCACGCGCCACCCCGTAGCGCGGATTGCTCCGTTCGTCGCCGCCGTGTCACCGGTCACCGTAACCGGGACACGGCGGCGACTTCGTTCTGTGCCGCCCGCTGCTCCCCGAAGCGGTTGTCCCCCCCACACGGTCCGGTGAATGGGGCCGACTGAGTAATCGCCCGCGCCTAGGGTCCCTCGTGTCTGATCTGTGACGTGAGGGGTAGGTGAGGTAGATGAGGCGATACGCGACCATCGGGTGCATCGTCATCACCACGATGCTCAGCGGCTCGATGGCGGCGATCGCGCAACCCACTCCGCCTCCGCCGCCGGGCTGCGTGCCGGCCGGGCCCGGCCCGACGGCGGCGCCCAACCCGCCGGGGCCCACCGCTGCGCCACCCGGGGTGCTGGCCGCTCCCCGGCCGGCACCGAGCGGAGCGGTGACGGGCTCCGTCGGCGTGCCGTTGCTGGGCCGCACGGAGCAGGACCGACCGCAGCAGGCGGATGCGAGCAGGCTCGCGCAGATCCCGGTGACCCCGACCCCGGCGCCGGTCCTGCCGCCGCCCTCGATCCTGCCGCTGCCGCCGGGCCCGGTACTGCCCACGACGGTGCTCCCCGCTCCTGCGCCGGCCCCTGTGTCACCCCCGCAGGTGCTGCCGACCTCCGCGCTCCCCGTGCCCGTCCCGGGCCCGGTGTCACCGCCGGTCCCGCCGACCTCGGTGGTGCCGCTCCCTGCACTGCCCCGTCCCGTGACACCGACATCGGCGCTGCCGCTCCCCGCGCTGCCAGGTCCGGTGGCGCCCGTGTCACCGACCTCGGTGGTGCCGCGCCCCGTGGTGCCGAACCCGGTGCCGCCCGCGGTGCCGACGTCGGTCCTGCCGGCACCGCTGGTGCCGCCGGTGCCCGTACCGGCGCCGCCGCATCCCGGCCCGCTGCCCGCGCCGCAGCTGCCGGCACCGGTCCAGCAGCCGCCGGCGGCGCTCCCGACAGTGGCCCCGGCTCCGCTGTCGGCGGCGAACGTGGTGATGGTGCCGTATCCGGTGCCCTACCCCATGCCGGTGCCCTTCCCGGTCCCGTTCCCCGTGCCGATGGTGCTGACGCCGCTGGCTCCGGGGCAGGTTCCGGTGGTCCCCAGCGTGCCGCCGGTGCCGCCGGTGCCGACAGTGCCGCCCGTGCCGCCGCTGCCGACCGTCCCGCCGGTGCCGCCTGTCCCGCCGGTGCCGACTGTGCCGTTGCCACCGTTGCCGGCCCCGCCCCCTGCGCTGGCGCCGGCCCCACCGGTGCCGCCACCGGGTGTCGACTGTGACCCGGTCGGCACCACCGCCGCCGCGGTGCGGGGGTGGGGTACGCCGAACCGGGTGGACGAGTTCACCTCGGGTCTCGGCCCCAACTGGGAGCTCTACGACGGCCCGGGCCACGGGGGCAACGGACGGCGCACGCCATCGGCGGTGACCGTCCGGAACGGGGTGCTGACCATCACCGGCGACTCCCAGGGCAACACCGAGGGCATGGCGTGGAACCCGGGCCAGATGTACGGCCGCTGGGAGGGCAGGGTGCGCGCCCCGGCCTCGGACGAGACGTACAACGCGCTGATGCTGCTCTGGCCGGACGCGGAGAACTTCCCGGTGGGCGGGGAGATCGACTTCATGGAGATGATGGACCCGAGCCGCCAGACCACGGACTTCTTCCTGCACTACGGCCCGAACAACGACCAGGTGCACGGCGAGGTGCGGATCGACGGGACCCAGTGGCACAACTGGGCCGTGGAGTGGACACCCACCCACGTCGCCGCCTTCGTCGACGGCCGGGAGTGGTACCGGACCACGGACCGGAGCATCCTCCCGCCGGGGCCCATGCACCTGTGCATCCAGCTCGACTGGTTCCCGGACAGCGGTTCCGGCCCCGTCCAGGAGTCCTCCATGGAGGTGGACTGGGTGAAGCAGTACCCGCTGCCCCCCGGTGAGCTGACGAACAGCCTCGTCCAGGACCCCAAACGGACACCCGAGAAGGTGCGCGGTCCGGGCCAGGTGAAGGACGTGGCCCGGGGGGTCGGGTTGACGGGGGGCCGGTTGACCAGCTCGACCAGGGACCAGTCCGGGAGGCCGGGTCTCGTCCGGGACCCGGTCCGCGCGCTCACCGAGGGCGCCCCGGACGCGCCCCCGGCCCGTCGTGACCCGGCCGGGAGCACCGGGGGCGGCTGACCGGAGGGCGAAGGGCCGGCCGCGGTGCGCGGTGGGGGAGTGCTACACGTACTCCATCACCAGCACCGCGGCACACCCGGGCTCGAGGGCCTGGTAGAGGTGCGGGCGGTCGCCCGGGAAGCGGGCGTAGTCACCCGGAGCGAGCTCGACCTGCGCCTCGACCGGACCGGCCCGCCAGCGCCCGGCCATGACGAGCAGGTGCTCGGTGGTGCCGGGGATGTGCGCCCGGGCCTCGCGGGCCGGGCCGGGCTCGGCCGCGATGACGTGGAGGTCGCGCCGTGCCCCCGGTGGGCAGGCGGCGAGCAGGGTGCCCGTGAACGGGGAGTGCTCGGACGGGATGGCCAGGCCCTCACCCGCCCGCAACACGTGGACGGGGGCCGCCGGTGGGTCCACCAGGCGGCTGAACGGGACCTCGAGCACCACGGCGAGCGCCCAGAGGGTCTCGACGCTGGGGTTGCCGGCGCCCGCCTCGAGCTGGGAGACCGTCGACTTCGCGATGCCGGCCCTGCGGGCGAGCTCGGCCGAGGAGAGGCCGTGCCGCTCCCGCTCCCGGCGGAGCGCGGCGGCGATCGTCGCCAGCGGTGCCGTTCGATCCATCAGTATCCTCGTTCGGCTTGACGAACGGTTTGGTAACCGTTCACTCTATCGGTCATGCGTTCGCTACGCCGAACAATAGACCGCGATGACCTCCGGGACGCCCTGGCCCTGGCGGCCGCCGTCGGGGTGGTGGGGGCCTCGTTCGGTGCTCTCGCTGCCGCGGCGGGGGTGCCGGTCCTGCTCGCCATGACCCTGTCGCTGCTGGTGTTCGCGGGCGGTGCCCAGTTCCTCGTCGTCGCCGTGGTGGCCGCGGGGGGCGGCGCGATCGCCGCACTGGCCGCCGGGCTGCTGCTCAACGTGCGGCACGTGCCGTTCGGGCTAACGGTCGGGGGCAACATCGCCGATCGCTGGCCGTTGCGGCTGCTCGGAACGCACCTCATGGTCGACGAGAGCGTGGCGTTCTCCCGGGCCCGGGGTAGTGGCCGGCGGGCCCGCACCGCGTACTGGCTCTGCGGCTCGCTGCTGTTCGTCTTCTGGAACGTGGGGACGGTGGTCGGGGTGCTGGCGGGTGGCGCCGTCCCCGACCCGGACACCTTCGGGGTGGACGCCGCCTTCCCCGCGGCGCTGCTGGCTCTGCTGCTGCCGTCACTGCACCGGGCCGACGCGCGCCGGGTGGGGCTGGCCGCGGCCGCGCTGGCGCTGCTGGCGACGCCGCTGCTGCCGCCGGGGGTGCCGGTGCTGGTCGGCCTGCTCGGCCTGGTCGTCGCGCGGCTGCCCGGTGACCGGCGGGAGGCGGCGTGAACTGGCCGGTCGTCGTGGCCCTCGCCGCGGGCACCTACGCGCTGCGGCTGGCCGGGGTCGTCCTGCGCGACCGGGTGCGCGTCCCCGCGCGGGTGGAGCGTTACGTCGACCTCGGGGCCACTGCGCTGCTCGTGGCGCTGGTGGCCACGGCCGCGTTCACCGACGGCAGCGGGTTCGCCGGCTGGGCCCGGCCCGCCGGCGTCGCCGTGGGTGCGCTCGCCGCCTGGCGCAAGGTGCCGTTCGTGCTGGTCGTCGTCCTGGCCGCGGCCACCACCGCGGGGCTGCGGTATCTCGGCGTGCCCTGACACGTCATCGGACGGCATGTCGGAGCCGTACCGTGGCGATCGTGGCGAACACCGGGGGAGAACGACGACCTGCGGACGTCAACGGCGTCCGGCTGCGGGTGCTGGACGAGGGCGAGGGTCCGCTCCTCCTGCTGCTGCACGGGTTTCCCGAGAGCGCGTACTCGTGGCGGCACCAGATCGCACCGCTGGTGGCGGCCGGGTACCGGGTCGTCGCGCCCGAGCAGTCGAGCAGCCGGATGTCGCCGACCGTGAGTTCGGCCGCGACGTGCGGGCGACCCTGCGCCGGTTCTTCCATGCGCTCAGCGGCGACAACACCGAGAACCCACAGCCGCTGCTCGTACCGCACGGGGGCGGCCTCCTGGACGGCATGCCTGACCCCCGCGAGAGCCCGGAGTGGCTGAGCGAGGCGGACCTCGACGTCTTCGCCGGGCAGTTCGACGCCCTCGGGTTCACCGGCGCCCTCGACTGGTACCGCAACCTCGACCGCAACTGGGAGCTGACCGCGCCCTTCGAGGGAGCGGCGCTCCGCATGCCCGCCCTGTACGTCGTCGGGGACCGCGATCCCGTTCTGGCGTTCGCCCACACGATCGAGGCGCTCGACGCACTCGGTCGCGTGCATCCCGGCCTCCGCGAGCCGGTGATCCTTCCCGGCTGCGGCCACTGGACACAGCAGGAGCGCCCCGACGAGGTCACTGCTGAGCTACTGGGCTTCCTGCAGTCCCTGCCGGCGCCGGGTCAGCCCGGGGCCACGTCGTAACGGGCGGACCGCCGGGTGAACGTCGCCGCGCCGCTCGTCATCGCACGCAGGTCGACGGCGTAGCGGCACAGCTCCGTGCAGGGCACCTCGGCCCGCACCAGTGACCTGCCCGGACCGGCGAGGTCGGTGCCGAGCACCCGCCCGCGCCGTCCGGAGAGATCCCCGAGCACGGCTCCGAGGTGCTCGTCCGGTACCCGCACCGTCACCTCGTCATACGGCTCGAGGACCTGCACGCCGCACGCCTCCGCCGCCTCCCGCAGGGCGATCGCGCCCGCGGTCTGGAACGCGGCGTCCGAGGAGTCGACGCTGTGGGCCTTGCCGTCCACGAGGGTGGCGCGGAAGTCGACGACCGGGTGGTGGTCCTCGGTCAGCCCGCGCGCGGCCTGGGCCCGCACCCCCTTCTCGACGCTCGGGATGAACTGGTGGGGGACCGACCCGCCGAAGATCTTGTCGACGAACTCGATGCCCGCCCCACGCGGCAGCGGCTCGAACTCGATGTGGCAGACGGCGTACTGGCCGTGCCCACCGGACTGCTTGACGTGGCGTCCGGTCACCCGCGCAGGCGCGGCCAGGGTGGTCCGCAGCGGGATGCGCACCGGTTCGGTGTCGACGTCGGCCCCGCCGGCGCGCAGCCGCGACAGCACGACGTCGGCGTGGGCCTCGCCCATGCACCACAGCACGGTCTGGTGGGTCTCCTGGTTGCGTTCCAGGTGCAGCGTCGGGTCGGCCGCGACGATCTTCCCGAGCGTCTTGACCAGCGCGTCCTCGTCCCCCCGCGTCCGGGCCGCCACCGCGACGGGCAGCAGCGGGCGGGGCAGGTCCCAGCAGGAGAGCAGCAGCGGGTGCTCGGCGGCCGACACCGTGTCCCCGGTCTCGGCGGTCCCGAGCTTGGTGAGGGCGCAGATGTCGCCCGCCACGCACGCCTCCACCTCGCGCAGCGTTGCCCCGAGCGGGGCGTAGACGTGCGCGAGGCGCTCGTCGGCGTCGTGCCCGTCGGAGCCTGCGCCGTTCGACTCCCCGTCGCGCTGGGTCGGGATGCTCACGTGGTGCCCGCTCACGTGCACCGTCGACTCCGGGCGCAGCGTCCCGGAGAAGACCCGCACCAGGGAGACGCGCCCCACGTAGGGGTCGGCGGAGGTCCGCACGATCTCGGCGGCCAGCGGTCCGTCGGGATCGGCCGTGAGCGGCGGGTGCGCCGCGCCCTCGACGCCGCTGACCGGCGGGAGCGGGCGCTCCAGCGGTGAGGGGAAGCCGCCGGTGAGCACCTCGAGGAGCGCGTCGAGCCCCGTCCCGCTGCTCGCGCAGACCGGGATCACCGGGTGGAACGACCCGCGGGAGACGGCGGTCTCGAGGTCGTCGACGAGGGTGGTGACGTCCAGTTCCTCGCCACCGAGGTAGCGCTCCATGAGCGACTCGTCCTCGGACTGTTCGATGATGCCCTCGACCAGTTCGCTGCGGGCGTCCTCGGCGCCGGGTGGGGCCTGTCCCGGCGGAGTCTGCGAGAGCAGGCCGTAGAGGCCGGTGAGCCGGTCCCCGTCGCGGATGGGCAGGTAGAGCGGGGCGACGCCGCTGCCGAACGCCTCCTGGCAGGCGGCGATCGTGGCTTCGAGGTCGGCGCGGGCGTGGTCGCAGCGGGCGACCACCACGGCACGGGGCATGCCGACGGCGGCACATTCCTCCCACTGCGCGACGGCGGCAGGGTCGATCGCGCCCTCGCGTCCCTCGTTGGCCGGCACGACGAACAGCGCGGCGTCGGCGGCGCGCAACCCCGCGCGCAGCTCGCCGACGAAGTCCCCGTAGCCGGGGGTGTCGATCAGGTTGATCTTGGTGTCCTCGTGCAGCAGGGGAGCCACGGAGAGCGCGACGGACCGCTGCTGCCGGACCGCCGCCGGGTCGTGGTCGCAGACCGTTGTGCCTTCCACCACTGCGCCGGGCCGCGGTATCGCGGCGGTGTGGGCGAGCAGCGCCTCCACCAGCGTCGTCTTCCCCGACCCCGACGGTCCGACGAGGACCACGTTCCGTACCCGGGACGGATCGCTGACGGTGGGAACCGGTGTCCGGTTTCCGCTCCGCTGCCCGGCTTCTGCTCTGACGGCCATGGGGGACCACCTCCGCGGCACTGCGTCGACGTCCGAAGCTGACGTGTGCGTCATCTCACACCCGACCCCGGGCGGTCACAACCCCTCGCGGCGCATCGGGCGGAGATCGGCGCGACGGGACCCCGGCCCGGACCGGCCCCGAGTGCACCGGCGGTAGTGTTCTGGGGTGCCAGTTCCCGGTCCCGGATACGCCATCACCGCGCGCGTCGAGGCGCCCGCCTCCGCCAGTGCCGCAGGCGACATCACGATGGCGGTCGGCCGCGTCGGCGGCGTCGTCACCGCGTTCGACGTGGTCGAGTCGCACACCCGGACGCTCATCGTCGACATCAGCTGCAACGCCCTCAACGAGGCCCACGCCAGCGAGATCACCGCGGCGCTCGAGGCGCTGCCGGGCGTGCGGGTGCGCAAGGTCTCCGACCGCACGTTCCTGCTGCACCTCGGGGGCAAGCTGAGCGTCGAGTCCAAGGTCAGCCTGCGCAACCGCGACGACCTCTCGCGGGCCTACACGCCCGGCGTCGCCCGCGTCTGCCAGGCCATCGCGGCCAACCCCGCCGACGCGAGGCGCCTGACGATCAAGCGCAACACGGTCGCGGTCGTCACCGACGGCTCCGCGGTGCTCGGGCTCGGCAACCTCGGTGCCGCGGCCGCGATGCCGGTGATGGAGGGCAAGGCGGCGCTGTTCAAGCGGTTCGCCGGCGTGGACGCCTGGCCGGTGTGCCTGGACACCCAGGACACCGAGGAGATCATCCGCACCGTCCAGATCCTCGCCCCGGCCTACGGCGGCATCAACCTCGAGGACATCGCCGCGCCGCGCTGCTTCGAGATCGAGGCGCGCCTGCGCGAGCTGCTCGACATCCCGGTCTTCCACGACGACCAGCACGGCACGGCGGTGGTCGTGCTCGGCGCCCTGCGCAACGCCCTGCGCGTGGTGGGCAAGAAGATCTCCGACTGCAAGATCGTGGTGTGCGGGGTCGGCGCCGCCGGTTCGGCCGTGATCCGGTTGCTGCGTTCGAGCGCGCCCGGCGACGTGCTGGCCGTCGACATCGACGGCATCGTCCACCCGGGGCGCGACGGTCTCGACGACAACCTGCGCTGGATCGCCGAGCACACCAACGAGGCGCGGGTGTCCGGCACGCTGGCCGACGCCCTCGTCGACGCCGACGTGTTCATCGGGGTGTCCGCGCCCAACCTGTTCGGCGCCGAGGAGCTCGCCACCATGGCTCCCGACTCGATCGTGTTCGCGCTGGCCAACCCCGACCCCGAGATCGACCCGGCGATCGCCACGGCCCACGCCGCCGTGGTGGCCACCGGCCGCTCGGACTACCCCAACCAGATCAACAACGTGCTCGCGTTCCCCGGGGTGTTCCGGGGCCTGCTGGACGCCCAGGCCCGCGACATCACCGACGCCATGCTGCTCGCCGCCGCGGCCGCGATCGCCGACGTCGTCGCCGAGCCGAACCCGTCGTTCATCGTGCCGAGCGTCTTCGACGCCGCGGTCGCCCCCGCGGTGGCCGAGGCCGTCCGTTCCGCCACGGGGAAGCAGGACGTGGCCCCGGTCTGACACCGCCCACCC
>NZ_JAAXKY010000155.1 GCF_012911925.1 Pseudonocardia xinjiangensis
GTGGGGTCGAGGGTGTCGGTCATGGTCCTTCTCTGCTCGTACGGCTCGGGCGGTGGGCGCGGGGACTACACGTCCAGGAACCGCACGTCCTTGGCATTGCGGGTGATGAACGAGCGGCGCGACTCGACGTCCTCGCCCATGAGGATCGAGAACAGCTCGTCGGCCGTAGCGGCGTCGTCGAGGGTGACCTGCAGCAGCAACCGGTTTGCCGGGTCCATCGTGGTCTCCCACAGTTCCTTGGCGTTCATCTCGCCGAGGCCCTTGTAGCGCTGGATGCCCTCGTCCTTCGGCAGCTTCTTGCCCGCCGCCCGGCCGGCCTCGAGGAGGCCCTGCAGCTCGCGGTCGGTGTAGGCGAACTCCGGCTCGGAGCCGCGGCCACCCCACTTGATCTTGTAGAGCGGTGGCTGGGCGAGGAACACGTGCCCGTGCTCCACGAGTGGCCGCATGAAGCGGAACAGCAGGGTGAGCAGCAGCGTGCGGATGTGCTGGCCGTCGACGTCGGCGTCGGCCATCAGGACGACCTTGTGGTAGCGCAGCTTCGCCACGTCGAACTCGTCGTGGATGCCGGTGCCCAGCGCCGTGATGATGGCCTGGACCTCGGTGTTCTTGAGGACGCGGTCGATACGCGCCTTCTCGACGTTGATGATCTTGCCGCGGATCGGCAGGATCGCCTGGAACATCGAGTCGCGACCCGACTTGGCCGAGCCCCCCGCGGAGTCGCCCTCCACGATGTAGACCTCGGACTTCGACGGGTCGGTGGACCGGCAGTCGGCCAGCTTGCCCGGCAGGCCGCCGATGTCGCCAGCGCTCTTGCGCCGCACGAGCTCCCTGGCCTTGCGCGCAGCGGCGCGAGCCTGCGCCGACTGCACCGCCTTGTTGACGATGGTGCGGGCCTCGGTGGGGTTGCGCTCGAACCAGTCGGCCAGCCACTCGTTGCTGACGCGCTGCACGAACGACTTCACCTCGGTGTTGCCCAGCTTCGTCTTGGTCTGCCCCTCGAACTGGGGTTCCTTGACCTTCACGGAGACGATGGCGGCGAGCCCCTCGCGGATGTCGTCGCCCGACAGCGCGGGGTCCTTCTCCTTGAGCAGCTTCTTGTCGCGCGCGTAGCGGTTGACCGTGGTGGTGAGCGCGGAGCGGAAGCCCTCCTCGTGGGTGCCGCCCTCGTGCGTGTTGATCGTGTTGGCGAACGTGTAGACCGACTCCGTGTAGCCGGAGTTCCACTGCATCGCCACCTCGACCTGGTGGCCCGTGCCCTCACCCGTGAACGAGACGAGCTTCTTGTGGATCGGGTCCTTGCTCTTGTTCAGGTGCGCGACGAAGTCCTCGAGCCCGTTCGGGTAGCAGAACGTGTACTCCTTGACCTTCGCCACGTAGCCCTCGGCGTCGGGCTCCTCCGCCTCGCCGTTGTCGCCGTTGCGCTCATCGCGCAGCGTGATCGTGAGGCCCTTGTTGAGGAAGGCCATCTCCTGCAGGCGGCGGCGGATCGTCTCGATGTTGTAGGTCAGCGTCTCGAAGATGTCGCCGTCGGCCCAGTACGTGACCGTGCTGCCCGTCTTCTTCGTGGGCTCGCCCTTGCGGAGCGGCCCGGGCACCGAGCGCGCGTAGTGCTGCCGCCAGACGAAGCCGTCGGTGTGGATCTCGACGTCGAGCGCTGTGGACAGCGCGTTGACCACGGACACCCCGACGCCGTGCAGGCCGCCGGACACCGCGTAGGAGTCGCTGTCGAACTTCCCGCCCGCGTGCAGCATGGTGAGCACCATCTCGACGGCGGGGCGCTTCTCCACCGGGTGCATGCCGACGGGGATGCCACGGCCGTCGTCGACCACGCGCACCCCGCCGTCGTCCTGCAGCGTGACCTCGACGCGCGTGGCGTAGCCGGCCATCGCCTCGTCGACGGCGTTGTCCACGACCTCCCAGATCAGGTGGTGCAGGCCGCGCTCACCGGTGGACCCGATGTACATGCCGGGGCGCTTGCGAACCGCCTCCAGCCCCTCGAGCACAGTGATGGACGACGCGCTGTAGGCGTTCTTCTTCTCCGGCACGGGCTGCCTGTCTCCTCGCCACGAGGGCCCGTCGGCCGGGAACGCGCGGGTAAGCGCCGTCCGACGTCGGGGCCTTTCGACCGGGCGATCGGGGAGCGCCCGGAACACGTCTCCCATCATACCGGTGCGCTACGACAGAAACGCGCCTAGGAGACCCCTCAAATCGTCTCAGACAGCCGATCGTGGACTTCGGCGGGTCACGACGGCCGCGCGGGGGTTGCGAACGGGCTGTGGGGCAGTCACGCGGCGCTGAGTCGCCGTCTGCCGCCCCGGCCGCCCGAACGGCGGCCTCCGCCCAGGTCAGCCGTAGGTGTCGCGCGGTCCGCGGCCCCGCACGTGCCGTGGACCGTGGCGCCAGCTCGGCCCCGACGGCGCCACCACGCGGATCCTGCGCACCACGTCCTTGCCCACCGCGGCCGCGAGCCGGACCAGCAGCTGACGCTGCAACGTGCGCAGCTGCGTGGCCCACGCCGTCGACTCGGCCTGCAGCACCAGCTCACCGTCACGCAGCGACAGCGGGGTGCAGTGGTCGGCGATCTCCGAGCCCACCAGGTTCGGCCACCGCCCGAGCACGGTGGCGTCCGTGAGGCGCGGCGACCAGCCGCGGTCCAGCGACACCCGGGACACGAGCCTGCCGAACGGCTGCGGGTCACGGTCGTCCGGTCCGGGACCGGACCACCGCCGTCGCCTGCTCCGGCCCGCCGCCGGCTTGCGCCCCTGCCGTTCCGCGGACCGCTGCGCGGTGCGTTCCGCCGACGCCTCGCGGGCGGCCCGGAGCGCCTCGCGGGCGATGTCGGCGCCCCTCCCCGCGGCGGCCGAGCGCCCAGCGGTTCCGCTCGATTCATCCCCAGGCCTGGGGACAGCAGGACTCGAAGGAGGCGCGTTGGGCGGTTCTCGACGCACGGCGGGCGGTCGTTTCTGCTCGTCATCACCAGGGGAGCGGAAGTTATCCACAGTATCCACAACCTTGTACACAGGTGTCAGAGATCACACGGACTGCGCTGACGTGGCCTCTTGCGGAAGTCGCTCGACAGTACCGCCGCCCACCGCAAACCGGACGCCGGACAGGCCGTCGGGTACGTCCTCGGGCACCGCGGCGGTGATCAGCACCTGCTCGGCGCGACGGGCGACCGCGGCCAGCGCGCTGCGCCGCCGGGAGTCCAGCTCGGCGAACACGTCGTCGAGCACGAGGACCGGCTCGACGTCGTCGTCACGCAGCAGCCGGTAGGAGCCGAGCCGGAGCGCGAGCGCGAGCGCCCACGACTCCCCGTGGCTGGCGTACCCCTTCGCCGGCCCGTCGCCCAGCCGCAGTTCGAGGTCGTCACGGTGCGGCCCGACCAGGCACACGCCCCGCTCCACCTCCTGACGGCGCACCGCGGCCAGCGCCTCGATGAGGAGGACCTCGAGCTCGGCAACCGAGGTCGGCAGCTCCCCCTCGAGGCTCGAGCGATACACCAGCGCGATGGGGTCGGAGGTGGGCGCGACCTCGGCGAACGCCTCGACGGCGAACGGGCCGATGGCCGCCACCAGCTCCAGGCGGCCGGCCAGCAACTCCGCCCCGTGCCGGGCGAGGTGGCCGTCCCACACGTCGAGCGTGCTCAGGTCGCCACCGGAGGCGTCGGCCGAGCGGCCGGAGTAGCGGCTGTTGCGCGCGGTCTTGAGCAGCGCCGACCGCTGCCGGAGCACCCGGTCGTAATCGGCCCGCACCGCGGCGTACCGCGGAAACCGCGACACCAACAGGTCGTCGAGGAACCGGCGGCGCTCGCCGGGATCGCCCCGAACCAGCGCGAGGTCCTCCGGCGCGAACAGCACCGTCCGCAGGATCCCCAGCACGTCACGCGTCTTCGCGACCGGTGC
Source organism: Pseudonocardia xinjiangensis (assembly GCF_012911925.1). Lineage (GTDB taxonomy): Bacteria > Actinomycetota > Actinomycetes > Mycobacteriales > Pseudonocardiaceae > Pseudonocardia > Pseudonocardia xinjiangensis. The sequence continues at coordinate 3,903 of NZ_JAAXKY010000155.1, forward strand.
CCGGTTCACCCGCGCGCGGTTGGCCCGGCCGGCCGTGATCTCCAGCTCGATGCCCAGCTCACGCCCGTGGTGCACGACCAGCCCGCGCACCACGGCCCGCTCGGCGCCCCGCCGGATCAGCGGAGCATCGGTGGCGACCCGGTGCGAACCCAGCGTGGCCAGGTACCCGACGGCCTCGACGAGGTTGGTCTTGCCCACTCCGTTCGGGCCGACGAGGACCGTGACGCCGGGCTCCAGCTCGAGCTCGGCCTGCTCCCACGACCGGAAGTCGGCGACGGCGAGACGCCGCAGGTGCATCAGCTCTGGGTCGAGCCCGTGCCCGAGCTCGGCCCCGCGTGCTCGCCGGGCGTGCCCGACGGTCCGGCGGCCGACTTCACCGCGTGCCCACCGAACTGGTGGCGCAGTGCGGCCACGGCCTTCATCGAGGGCGAGACCTCCTGGCGCGAGCCGAACCGGGCGAACAGCGCCGCGGAGATCACCGGAAGCGGCACCGCGTGCTTGATCGCCTCCTCGATCGTCCACCGACCTTCGCCGGAGTCCTCGACGTAGTCGTCGAGGGAGGCGAGGCCCGGGTCGTCCTTCAGCGCCGCGACCAGCAGGTCGAGCAGCCACGAGCGCACGACCGTGCCACGGGACCAGGCCTGCAGGACACCCGGTACATCGGTGATCAGGTCGACCGCCGACAGCAGCTCGAAGCCCTCGGCGTAGGCCTGCATCAGGCCGTACTCGATGCCGTTGTGGACCATCTTGGAGAAATGGCCGGCGCCGACCGGGCCCGCATGCACGAAGCCCTCCTCGCGCGGCCCCTCGGGGCGGAGCGCGTCGAAGATCGGGAGCGCGCGCTCGACGTGCTCCGCCGACCCGCCGGCCATCAGCCCGTAGCCGTTGTCCTTGCCCCAGATCCCGCCGGACACGCCGACGTCGAGGTAGCCGATCCCCTTCTCGTCGAGCAGCGCGGCGTTCGGACCATCGTCGGTGTAGCGGGAGTTGCCGCCGTCGATCACGAGGTCACCCGGCTCGAGCACGTCGGCGAGCGCGCGCACGGTGCTCCGGGTGGGCTCGCCCGATGGCACCATCACCCACACCACGCGCGGCGCGGTGAGGGCCGCCGCCAGCGAGGCGAGCGAGTCGACATCGGTCACGTCCGGGCGGGGGTCGTACCCGACCACCTCGTGCCCCGAGGCACGAAGCCGGTCGCGCATGTTGCCACCCATCCGGCCCAGACCGATCAGTCCGAGTTGCACGGTTCCACTCCTGGTGTGTCTCGTCGGGGGGAGCTCGCCCGCGCTCGTACCGATCAGCCGGGGAGGCGAACGGGCATCAGCAGGTGCAGGTAGCCGGGCACCGGCTCTGCAGTCTCCTCGCCGCCATTGTCCTCCGCAGGCGCGGCCGGCACCGGCCGGACGAGGGCCGGGCGGTTCGGCGTGGTGAAGGTCAGCTGGGCGCGGGCGGTGTGCAGCGCGCCGAGCGAGTCGAGCAGATAACCGGGGTTGAACGCGATGGTGAGCGGGCCGCCGTCGAGCTCACACGGGAGTTCTTCCTCCGCGCTGCCCACGTCGTCGCCGCCCGCGGCGAGCCGGAGACCGTCCTCGCCGAACTCCATACGCACCTGAGCCACGCGGTCGGTGACGAGTGCCACCCGCTTGATCGCCTCGACCAGCGGCGCGACCTCGATGACGGCGGCGCTGGTGTGCTCTGCCGGGATGAGCTGACGGAAACGCGGGAACTCCGCGTCGAGCAGCCGGGTGGTGGCGCGCCTGCCCGCGCCGGTGATGCCGAGCATCCCGTCGCCCGCCGAGAGTGCGAGCTCGACGGTGCCGGCACCGGCGAGCGTCTTGGCGACCTCGGCGAGCGTGCGGGCCGGGATCAGGACCGCGCTGGACTGCGCGGCGTCCTCCGGGGTCCAGTCCAGCTCGCGGACCGCCAGCCGGAACCGGTCGGTGGCGGCGAGGGTGAGCCGCGCCCCCTCGATCTCCAGCCGGATGCCGGTGAGCATCGGAAGCGTGTCGTCGCGGCCGGCGGCGACCGCGACCTGGGCGACCGCCTGTGCGAGCTCGCTCGCGGCCACGGTGCCCGCGAGCTGCGGCATGGCCGGCAGCTGGGGATAGTCCTCGACCGGCATCGTCGGCAGGCTGAACCGGCTGTTGCCGCAGTTGATCGTGGCGCGTGACCCGTCGACCACCAGGTCGACCGGCTTGGACGGCAGCGCGCGGGTGATGTCGGCGAGCAGCCGGCCGGACACCAGTACGCGGCCCGGGTCGCCGATGGTGGCGTCCAACTCGACGCGGGCCGAGGTCTCGTAGTCGAACCCCGAGACTGTCAGCCGATCACCGTCCGCACCGCCGGACGCCTCGATGAGGACGCCACCCAGCACCGGGACCGGTGGCCGCGCCGGAAGGCTGCGAGCCACCCAGGCGGCCGCGTCGGCCAGGACGTCGCGTTCGACCCGAAACTTCATGGGGGACCTCTCGCACTGGCGGTGTGGGGGACGAGCTCGGGTGGACCCATCGGCGGGAGGCCGAGTGGTCGTTGCCGGTCGAGGCGCCGGGCACCCGCTGGGTCCGCCCGGCACGGCCTGAGCCGGAAGCCCACCGTAGAGCCTCCGGACCGCAGGTGTCATCCCGGCCAGGGTGCGACCCGATCCGGCTTCCGCTCCGAATCCATCCACGTCGCTTGTTCTTGTGTAGTTCTCCAGGAAGGGAACAACAGCAGTAGTACTAGGGCCTGTGGGTAGTGTGGATGGACAGCGTTTCCGCAGGTCACGCGGTGCGGCGTCCTGTGGATCGAGCTGGGGGTCACAGGGTGGTCTGCGAGCCCGCCCGGTGGATGGCGGCGGTGGGACCCGATCTGTCCCCCGGCTGAACACCGGTTGTCCACCGTTTCGACCCGATCCGTCCACGGGCCCCAACTCGTCCATCCACAGAGTTGTCCCCAGATGTGGGTGAAGAGTGGTCGTGTGAGAACGCTGTGCGACTGGTTTCCCTGGTTCCACACGGGTCGCGGCGCGGTGCTGAACTCACAGAGTTCCCTCCCGACACAGGGTTGAGGACGCTGAGTCACCGGTTTGGCCGTATTGAACACGGCGCGTCATGAGATGGAACGCCGACGGACCCCCGGTGTGCGCCGAACGGCGGTACACAAGCGCACGGCGGGGCGCCGGGAAGAGGGCGCGACCGGGATCCACAGAGCCGGCGCGCCGCCGCAACCCGCCGCAGACCGGCTCGGTGAGGGGCATCAACGCCTCCGTACCGAGCGCACAGCACGCGATACGGGCGGAGTGGGGCGGATGGCCTTATTACTACGGGTGCGCTGGAGGCGGTGAACGCAGCGCTCAGTGCCGGGCGCGCTGCTTGATGCGCGCCGTCAGCTCCTGGACCTGTTCGAAGGTCTTGCGACGTTGTGCGATCTCGTTGCGGATCTTCTTGTCCGCGTGCATGACGGTGGTGTGGTCGCGACCGCCGAAGGTCTGGCCGATCCGCGGCAACGACAGGTCCGTCAGCTCCCGGCACAGATACATGGCGATCTGCCGGGACTGCGCGAGCGCCTTCGTCTTACCCGGCCCGCACAGCTCGTCCATCGTGACGCCGAAGAACTCGGCGGTGACCGCCATGATCGTGGGCGCCGTGATCTCGGACGCAGCCGAGTCGGGGATCAGGTCCCGCAGCACGATCTCGGCGAGCTGGGTGTCGACCGGCTGCCGGTTCAGCGACGCGAACGCCGTGACGCGGATGAGCGCACCCTCGAGCTCCCGGATGTTGCGCTCGATGCGCTCGGCGATGAACTCCAGGACGTCACCGGGTACCGCGAGCCGATCCTGGGCGGCCTTCTTCCTCAGGATGGCGATCCGCGTCTCCAGCTCGGGCGGCTGGATGTCGGTGATCAGGCCCCACTCGAAGCGGGTGCGCATCCGGTCCTCGAGCGTCTCCAGCCGCTTGGGCGGGCGGTCCGAGGACACGACGATCTGCTTGTTGGCGTTGTGCAACGTGTTGAAGGTGTGGAAGAACTCCTCCTGGGTGCCTTCCTTGCCCTCCAGGAACTGGATGTCGTCCACCAGCAGCACGTCGACGTCCCGGTAGCGGCGCTGGAAGGCCACCTTCCGGTCGTCGCGCAGCGAGTTGATGAAGTCGTTCGTGAACTCCTCGGTGGACACGTACCGCACCCGCATGCCGGGGAACAGCCGTTGGGCGTAGTGCCCGACCGCGTGCAACAGGTGGGTCTTGCCCAGCCCGGAGTCGCCCCAGATGAACAGCGGGTTGTACGCGCGCGCCGGCGCCTCGGCCACAGCGACCGCGGCCGCGTGGCTGAACCGGTTGGACGCACCGATGACGAACGTGTCGAAGGTGTACTTCTCGTTCAGCCGCGTCTGCGAGCGTGGAGTGACCTGCTCACCCGCAGGCGGCCCGGAGTAGGTGGGCCACACCTCCGGCGTGCGCCCGTCGATGCCGGAGCCGCCGTTGCCGCCGCCCAGGTGTCCGCCGTTGCCGCCGCCGAGGTGCGCACCGGCAGGCTCGCCCAGCGCCAGCGGACCGGTGATCGGCAACGCCGACCCGTTCGAGCCGGTGAAGTCGTCGCGTTGGGGCGGGTCGGCACTGCCCTGTCCGCCGTGGCCCTGCCCGCCGCCGTGCATGGGCCCGTGCCCCCCGCCGGTGACGGCGGCGTTGGGGCGCGTGCTCGCGCCGGGCGGGTCGGGCACCTCGGTGCCACCGCCCGCCGCCGAGGCGTCGACGACGACCGCGAGGTTCACCGCCACCCCGAGGTGCCTGCCCAGCGCATCACTGATGGGACGACGCAGGATCCGCTCGATCGCGTCCTTGGCGAACTCGCTCGGAGCGGCGAGGAGCGCAGTGCCGTCGATCAGCCCGAGTGGGCGGGTGAGACGGAGGAATGCGCGCTGCTGCTGGGAAAGAGTGTGGGCTCCGGAGCCCGACGAGGCCCCCGAGAGGTCCGCGATCACACGGTTCCAGACCTGACCCAGGTCTCCTGGTTGGTCGGGCACCGGTCCGCGCTCCCCTCCGGTCGTTCACCCCGGACGTTCTTGCGCCCGATCGGTCGATCATCCCCAGGCTTGTCCACACCTGTGCGCAAGACGCTACGCGGGCACGCAGCGCTGAATGCGTGCGGGCCCGTGCAGGTGATGGTGGCCGGTGTCGGCGATCCCCCCGGATCGAACTGTGGAGGGGGGACGCTAACAACAGTGACGGCTTGCCACAAGCCGCCTGGTCGCGCAAGGCTGCAACGGGATGACGAGGACCGGCCTGGTTTGACCCTCTGTGCGGCGGCTGCGTACCCTGGACTGAACCGCGCCCGCGCAGGTGAGCCCAGTGCTGTCCATGGATGGTCTCGGCTCGTGCGGGTGTCGCAGCACCACCGTCCGAACCCGAAGCACGATGATCATCGACGGCTGCTCTGCCGCCGTCGACCCCAGGAGAGCCGACCGTGAGCAAGGGCAAGCGCACCTTCCAGCCGAACAACCGCCGCCGGGCCCGTACCCACGGCTTCCGGTTGCGGATGCGTACCCGCGCCGGCCGGGCCATCGTCGCCGCCCGCCGCGGCAAGGGCCGCGAGCGGCTCTCGGCCTGATTCGGCCGTCCCGGTGTTGCCGGCCGGATCCCGGCTCACGCGCCGGGACGAGTTCGCTTCCGTCGTCCGGCGGGGTCGACGCAGCGGCCGATCACGGCTCGTCGTCCACCTCCGTCGCGCCGACGGTGGGAGCGAGCCACGAGCGGGGTTCGTCGTGAGCAAAGCAGTCGGAAACGCCGTCGTCCGTCACCGGGTGACGCGTCGGCTCCGGCATCTCGTCGTGCCACGGCTCCGGCAGCTACCGCTGGACACCCTCCTCGTGGTCCGGGCACTCCCGCCCGCTGCAGCCGCCTCGTCGGCCGAGCTGGGCGAGGACCTCGACGCCGGCCTGCGGGGCGCGCTGCGAAAGCTCTCCGGAGCACGCGGTGAGTGACCCCGCGGGCCGTTCCGTCGTGGCGCGGGTCCTGATCGGTCTGCTGCACGGGTACCAGCGCTGGGTCTCGCCCGCGCTGCCCCCGACGTGCCGCTTCTACCCCACCTGTAGTGCCTATGCGGTCGAGGCGCTGCAGGTGCACGGCGTGCTGCGGGGCTCGTGGCTCACGCTCTGTCGGTTGCTGCGGTGCGCGCCGTGGCACCCTGGCGGTATCGACCCGGTGCCACCGCGCCGTCCCCGCCCGGCCCGGAACCACATCGAGGAGCAAGCGCCGTGCTGAACTTCATCTACTACCCGGTCTCGTTCATCCTCTGGGTATGGCACAAGGCGTTCGGCTACCTCTTCGGTGAGGCCAGCGGCATCACCTGGGCCCTCGCCGTCATTTTCCTGGTCTTCACGCTGCGCGCGATCCTGTACAAGCCGTTCGTCGGCCAGGTGCGCTCCATGCGCAAGATGCAGGAGTTCCAGCCGGAGATCGCGAAGCTCCGCAAGAAGTATGCGAACGACCGGCAGAAGCAGGCCGAGGAGATGCAGAAGCTCCAGAAGGAGCACGGCGTCAACCCGGTAGCCGGCTGTCTCCCCGTTCTCGTCCAGGTACCGGTCTTCATCGGCCTCTTCCACGTGCTGCGCGAGTTCGGCCCGGTCCTCCCCAACGGCGCACCGCGCACCGAGAACTACTTCTTCGACGCGAAGGGCGTCGAGTCGTTCAACGACGCGAGCTTCTTCGGCGCGAAGCTGGGCGCCTGGATCGTCAACCCCAAGCCGCCGCTCGATGTCCTCGGGACCACCGTGGCGCATCAGCTGATCCCCATGATCCCCCTGATGATCATGGCGGGCATCTTCACCCACATCACGGCGCGACACTCGGTCGCCCGCCAGACGGCGGCGCAGGGCGAGAACCCGCAGACCGCGATCATGAACAAGCTGATGCTGTACGTCTTCCCGATCGGCGTCGTCGTCGGTGCGCCGTTCCTGCCGCTCGCTGTGCTTCTCTACTGGGTATCCAACAACCTGTGGACCCTCGGCCAGCAGTACGTCGTGTACCGGCGCATCGACGCCGAGGAGTCGACGAAGCGCGAGCAGGCGGCCACCACCCGGCAGGCGCTGGCACCTCGCCCCGGCCAGAAGCCGGTCCGCCCCGAGCCGGCCGTCGAGGAGCCCACGGCGAAGCGGCCCGGCGCGAAGCCGGTCGCCCGCAAGCCCACCACGCCTTCCAAGCCCACCGCAGCCTCCACGAACGGCGCCTCCAACGGCACGACCCCCGCTGCTACGCCGACGGCGGCAGCCGGCGGGGACGGGTCGGTCGCCAACGGGGACGGCTCCGTCCCCAACGGTGCGACGAGCGCGAACAGCACAGCAGGCGACTCCGCGAAGAGCCCACGCAGCGGCGGCGTGACCCGCTCGCCCGCGCGGCGCCCGCGCAAGCGCCGCTGACCACGAGCCATCCGCGGTCCGCCCTCGCCGGCGGCCGCAGCGGTGTGCCGGGTGACCGGCGTCATCGCAACCGTTTCGGAGAGGAGACGCATCGTGCCGAAGACTGCGCAGGACGGGGCCACCGAGAGCGTCGCCGCGAGCACCGCCGAGGACCAGCTGGTGCGCGAGGGCGACATCGCCGGTGACTACCTCGAGCGGCTACTCGACGTGCTCGACTACGACGGCGACATCGACCTCGACGTCGAGGCCGGGCGGGCGATCGTCAGCATCGACGGTGGCGAAGACCTCGACAAGCTGGTGGGCGAGCGGGGCGCGGTGCTCGAGGCACTACAGGAGCTCACCCGGCTCGCCGTCCAGCAGTCGTCCGGCAATCGGAGCCGGCTGATGCTCGACATCGCCGGGTGGCGGGAGGCGCGGCGCGAGGAGCTCACCAAGCTCGGGACCCGTACCGCGAAGGACGTGTTGGCGTCCGGGGAGTCCGTGCGGCTGCGCCCCATGACCCCCTTCGAGCGCAAGGTCGTGCACGACGCCGTCGCTCGCATCAAGGGCGTGTCGAGCGAGAGCGAGGGCGAGGAGCCGCGGCGGCAGGTCGTCGTCTTCCGCGGTGCCTGACCTCCCGGCCACCTCTGTTCCGATCGACGGGTTGGCCGGCTCCGTCTTCGGTGACCGGCTACCCCTCGCTCGGCGTTTCGCCGAGCATCTCGTCACCTCCGGTGTGGAGCGTGGTCTGATCGGACCCCGCGAAGCCCCCCGCGTCTGGGATCGGCACGTCCTCAACTGCGCCCTCGTCGCGGAACTCGTGCCGGATGGCGCGCGTCTTGTGGATGTGGGTTCGGGAGCGGGCCTCCCCGGGATACCGTTGGCGCTGGCTCGGCCCGATCTCGGCATCGTCCTCATCGAACCCCTCGCGCGTCGCGTGGAGTGGCTCCGCGAGGTGATCGCCGATCTCGGCCTGTCGGTGACAGTGGAGCGGGGTCGGGCCGAGGAGACTGTGGTCCGGCGGCGATGGGAGGGTGCCGACGTGGTGACCGCTCGCGCGGTCGCGCCCTTGGCGCGGCTTGCCGGTTGGAGCCTTCCGTTGCTGCGACCCGGCGGGATTCTACTCGCCATGAAGGGTGCCACTGCCCAGGCGGAGATCGAGCGGGACGCTGCTGCCGTCCGCAGGTTCGGCGGTGGGGTCCCACGGATCGAGCGAGCCGGCGTCGGAGTCATCGATCCCCCGAGCACGGTGGTCGTCATCGAGCGAGTGCGGGAGGCCGGGAAGCCCGACCGACCGCGCCGCAGGAGAGGGCAGGCGTGACGTTCAGAGTGTCCCAGCACGAGATGTCCCCACACCAGATGTCCCAGCGCGAGATGCTCCCTCCCGTTTCACGTGAAACACCGGGATGGACACCCATTGCCGAGGAGGCCGAACGCGCGGCCAGGGTGCTGCACCCTGACCGCCACCGGATGCCCCGTCCGTCGCATCGGCGGGTGATGACCGTCGCCAACCAGAAGGGCGGCGTCGGCAAGACCACGAGCACCGTCAACCTCGCTGCCGCGCTCGCGATGCACGGGGTCCGGGTGCTCGTCATCGACCTCGACCCGCAAGGCAACGCGAGCACCGCGCTCGCCGTCGAGCACCGGCTCGGCACGCCGTCGGTCTACGAGGCGTTGCTCGGCGAGATCCGCATCGCCGATGCGGCGGTCAGGAGCTCCGCCTCTCCCGACCTCCTGTGCGTCCCCGCCACGATCGACCTGGCCGGCGCGGAGATCGAGCTCGTCAGCATGGTCGCCAGGGAGAACCGGCTCAAGCAGGCGCTGTACGACGGCTCGCTCGACGAGCTCGGGGTCGACTACGTGTTCATCGACTGTCCCCCCTCGCTCGGGCTCCTCACCGTCAACGCCCTCGTGGCCGCCAGTGAGGTCCTGATCCCCATCCAGTGCGAGTACTACGCCCTGGAAGGGCTCGGGCAGCTGCTGAGCAACATCGACCTCGTGCGGTCGCACCTCAACACCGCCCTGCACGTCTCGACGATCCTGTTGACGATGTACGACGGCCGCACCAAGCTGGCCGACCAGGTCACCAACGAGGTCCGCAGCCACTTCGGCCCCACCGTCCTGCGCACGGTGATCCCCCGCAGCGTCAAGGTCTCCGAGGCGCCCGGGTACAGCCAGACCGTGCTGGCCTACGACCCCGGTTCGCGTGGAGCGATGAGCTACGTCGACGCGGCGCGTGAGATCTCCGAGCGTGGAGCCCGGATGGACCTTCCTGCCGATCCGGACGGGCGGTAGTCAGATGACCGAGCGGGGGACGCCTGTGGAGCGCGTGGCCACTCAGCGCAAGGGCGGGCTGGGACGCGGTCTGGCCGCGCTCATCCCGACTGCACCGGCAGCTCCGGCGCCGACCGCGGTCCTCACCGTCACCCCGGCCGCGCCGACCGGATCCTCGTCGGAGGGGCGCGGATCCCACCCCGTCGACCTGCCCACGTACCCGACCACTTCGTCGGTGGGCGGTGCGGTCTACCGCGAGATCGACCTCGCCGCGATCCGTCCCAACCCTCAGCAGCCGCGCACCAACTTCGACGATGAGAGCCTCGCCGAGCTGGAGCACTCGATCCGCGAGTTCGGGCTCCTGCAGCCGATCGTGGTCCGCGAGGCGACCTCCCCCGGTACCTATGAGCTCGTGATGGGCGAGCGCCGCTGGCGCGCCGCGCAGCGGGCGGGGCTGGCGCAGCTGCCGGCGATCGTCCGTCGCACCGGCGACGACGCGATGCTGCGCGACGCGTTGCTGGAGAACATCCACCGCGTCCAGCTCAACCCGCTCGACGAGGCGGCTGCCTACGAGCAGCTGCTCGCGGAGTTCGGTGTCACGCACACCGAGCTCGCCGACCGGCTGGGCCGGAGTCGACCGGTCGTCACCAACACGATCCGCTTGCTGAAGCTGCCGGTATCGGTGCAGCGCCGGGTGGCGGCGGGCGTGCTGTCCGCCGGCCACGCCCGCGCGCTGCTCGGGCTGGATGACGCGGGCCGGCAGGAGGAGCTCGCGGCTCGCATCATCGCCGAGGGCATGTCCGTCCGGGCCACCGAAGAGGCAGTCGTCCTTCTTCGGCGCGAGTCCCCTGCGTCCGCGAAACCGACTCGCCGCAAGCCGATGCTGGCGCCCGGCGTCGAGGACCTGGCGAACCGGCTGTCCGACACGTTCGACACGCGCGTGAAGGTCGAGCTGGGTCAGCGCAAGGGTCGGATCGTCGTGGAGTTCGGGTCGGTCGAGGATCTGGAACGGATCGCGAAGCTGATGGACCGCCCCGGCACGGAGTGACCCCCCGGCCCTGTTTCACGTGAAACAGGGCCACGGCCGTCCCGGAGCGGGCCCACCGCCCGCCGGGCCGCCCGCTGTTTCACGTGAAACAGCTCAGCCGCGGGCGACCGCTCGCTCGACGAGAGCCGCATAGAGGTCACCCAGCTTCATCCCGGCCGCCCGGACGGCGGTGGGCAGCAGCGAGGTCTCGGTGAGCCCCGGCGAGACGTTCACCTCGAGGATCTGCACCCGTCCTTCGGTGTCGACCACCGCGTCCATGCGCGAGACGTCCCGCAGCCCGAGTAGCTGGTGCGCGGCGAGCGCGGTCTCCGCCAGAGTCCCCAGCGTGGCCTCGTCGAGGCGCGCCGGGCAGTGGAACGTCGCGGCGCCCGGCGTGTAGCGGGCGGTGTAGTCGTAGACACCGCCCACGGCGTCGACCTCGACGGGAGGCAGCGCCCGCGGCTCGTCACCGTCGTGGACGACCGTGACGGCGACCTCCGTGCCGGCGACGAAGCGCTCGGCGAGCACCGTGTCGGCGTAGGCGAGGCAGCTGACCATCGCGGCGGGAAGCTCCGCTCGCTCGGTCACCACCTGGGAGCCGAGCGCTGAGCCGCCCTGGTCGGGCTTCAGCATCAGCGGCAGACCCAGGCGGTCGACCATCGCGTCCAGGACCGCCTGCGCGCCGAGCGCGCGGAACGTCGTGTGCGGCAGCGCGACCCAGTCCGGCGTGTCGAGTCCGGCGCGGGCCAACTCCGCCTTCGCCGTCGGCTTGTCCCAGGCGCGCCGGCAGGCCTGCGCGGGCGTCCCGACGAACGGCACCCCGAGTAGCTCGAGCACCGCCTGGACCGAGCCGTTCTCCCCCTCGCCCCCGTGCAGCGCGATCGCGACGGCGTCGGGCGGGTCGCTCCGGAGCCGCTCGACGAGCGCGGCGTCGACGTCCCACTCGCGTACGGATGCCCCAGCGTCGGACAGGGCGGCGGCGAGCCGCCGTCCGGATCGCAGGGACACCTCGCGCTCGTGGGACAGGCCCCCAGCCAGCACGGCCACAGTTCTCTCGGTCACCGCCGCATTCTCCGGCACGGCGATCTGTGATGCGGTCCCGGCTCGACGCCGCTCCGAGGTGAGCCGGGGGCCGAGCGTCGAGGTGCGCTCGCCCGTCCTCAGGTGAACGCGGCGCCCAACCCGCCCCGCGCCTCAGCGGCGACAGGATGCGTGTCGCGGACATGAGTTGCGCCAACGATCCACGTGGGAGTCGGCGGTCGGTGTCCGAACTCGGCGCTCCCTGCACGGAGACCTCCAGGCACTCTCGCGGGAGCCACCGGACCCTCGCCGCCGCGGCCCGTCCGGCACCGGTCCGCGGACGGGCGCGTTGTTTCACGTGGAACAGCGGGAGAGTTCTGCCCGCGGCACGCGTGCCTCGCATCGGATCGGGGGCTCGCCACGCAGGAGCGGGTGCTGCGCCAGGAGCGACTCGTGGACCTACGGAACCGGGCGGCAACGGGAGACGTGCGTCGGGCGGGCGTGCGACCCAGCGAGCAGGCGGGACGAGCCGTGGGTGCGGATGGCCGACAGATGGAGTCACGAGACTTGCCCCACCGAAGCGACCCCCGGCGCGGGGGACTCGCGCGAGCCACCCACCCAGGGAACTCGCCATTCGCTGCCGAGCGTCGGTCATGCGGGAACTGGATGCAGGCACCTCGGGTGGTGGTCCGCGAGTCTCCCCCCCCTCCCGGATCTCGGCGACTCGAGGCGTTCTGGCGCCTCGCGGACGGGGATGCGGGCAGTCCGTGCAGGAACTCGGCGACTCACACCTGCGACACGGCGAGTGCGGCTGACGCGCGGCTCGCACGTGGGCGCGGAGGTCGGTCCCGGTATCTGGCGGCCGCGGATGCGGTGTGCGCGCGGGATCTCGGCGGCTCGCGTCTCTGGGCCGGGGTCGCGTCCAGAGTCGTCTCGGCTCGCGGACGGGCGCGGGTGGCTCGTGCGCCGTGTTGTCGTGCGACTCCGCGCGACATGGACACATGTCGCTGTCGAGAGCGGGGTTCCGGCCGCGACATGTGTCCATATCGCGGTCAGGGCGGTTGAGCGGTGCTCGCTCGTCGGGCGCGCGGTCGTGCGCGGATCGGCGTCGCGGGTGGGGG
>NZ_JAAXKY010000156.1 GCF_012911925.1 Pseudonocardia xinjiangensis
GGGCGGGGGCTTGGGGCAACCGTGCACGGCCACCACCGAACGCTCGGTCTCGTACACGGCGGGGGAGTGCGGGAACACCGACGCCGTGTGGCCCTCCTCGCCCATGCCGAGCATCAGCACGTCGAACGACGGGACCGGACCGTGGTCCTCCGGCCGGGCCGCGCGGGCCAGCACCTCGGCGTACTCCTGCGCGGCGGCCTCGGCGCCACTCGGGCCGCTGCCCGTGTCGGCACCCATCGGGAAGACCTTCGCCGGGTCGACCGGGATGTGGTCGAGCAGCGCGTCGCGGGCCTGCTTCTCGTTGCGTTCCGGGTCGTCGGGGGCCACGAACCGCTCGTCGCCCCAGTAGAACTCGACGCGGCTCCAGTCGACCGCGTCGCGTGCCACGCTGGCCCGGATCTGCCCCAGCACCGCGACACCGGTGGTGCCGCCGGTGAGCACGATCTTCGGGGTGTTGCCTGCCGCCTGCAGGTCGACCAGCCTGGTCACCAGCCGCGCCGCGGCGGCCGCGGCGAGCACGTTGGGGTGCGAGTGGACCGCGATGTCCGGGGTGGTCATCAGGAACCGGCCGTCACGGCGGGAATCTTGACCGGCGCCCGGCCCCGGGTGACCCGCCCGACCCCCGCGAGCGCGGCGCCGTAGATCTCGTCGGGATCGAGCCTGCGCAGCTCCTCGGCGAGGCAGTCCCGCACCTCGCGGCGCGCGAGGGCGACGAGCCGGTCAGGCTGGCCGGGCTGGCGCAGGCTCCCGATCTTCCCGTCCGGGCGGAGCAGCTCGACCGGACCGGACCGCCGGTCCAGCCGCACCGACACCAGGCCGGGGCCGGCCTCGGCGGGGGACCTCTTGACCCGCGCGTCGAGCCGGACCGCCAGCCAGCCGGCCAGCAGGTCGGTGGAGGGTGACACGGCCTCCCCCGCGACGGTGGCGCCGGTGACGTCCTCGTGCGGAGGCGCGTCGAGCGCGGTGGCGAGCAACGCGCGCCACGACGTGAGCCGCGTCCACGTGAGGTCGGTGTCGCCCGCCACGTGGTGGGCCCGCCGCTGCTCGAAGGCCTTGAGCGGGTTCTTGGACGACAGCGCGTCGGTGATCCGGCGCTGGGCGAGGCGCCCGACCGCGTCCTGCGACGGGATGGCCGGGGCCTCGCCCGGCCACCACGCCACGACCGGCGCGTCGGGGAGCAGGAGCGGCATCACCATGCCCGCGCCGGCTTCCTCGGATGCCAGCGGGCCGTAGCCGCGCAGCACGATGACCTCGCTGGCGCCCGCGTCACCGCCCACCCGGATCTGCGCGTCGAGCCGCGGCGCGGCCTTGCGCTGACCACGGGCGAGCACGATCACCCTGCAGGGGTGCTCGCGGCTCGCGGCGTTCGCGGCCTCGATGGCGCCCTCGATGGAGCTGCCGTCGTCGGTGAGTATCACGAGGGTGAGCACGCGGCCCAGCGCCAGCACGCCGTTGCTCTCGCGCAGCTCGACGAGCTTCTTGTTGACCGCCGAGGTGGTGCTCGACGGCAGGTCGACGATCATGTCCAGCTCCCGGGTACGGATCGTTCGGAGTTCACGGCCTGCGCCAGGTGCGCCCGGTGCGTGCCAGCATCGCGTTGGCCGACTCCGGGCCCCAGCTGCCCGCGGCATACGGGTCGGGCCCCTTGGCGTCGGCGGCCCAGTGCTCCATCACCGGGTCGAGGATCTCCCAGGACCGCTCGACCTCCTCGTTCACCGGGAAGAGGGACGGCTCGCCGAGCAGGACGTCGAGGATCAGCCGCTCGTAGGCCTCGGGGGAGGCCTCGGTGAACGCGGTGCCGTAGCCGAAGTCCATCGTGACGTCGCGGACCTCCATCTGGCTGCCCGGCACCTTCGACCCGAACCGCATCGTGACGCCCTCGTCGGGCTGCACGCGGATCACGAACGCGTTCTGCCCGAGCTCCTCGGTCATCGTCGCGTCGAAGGGCAGGTGAGGGGCGCGCTTGAAGATCACCGCGATCTCGGTGACGCGGCGCCCGAGCCGCTTGCCGGTACGCAGGTAGAACGGGACGCCCGCCCAGCGCCGGGTGTCGATCTCGCAGGTGATGGCCGCGTAGGTCTCGGTGTTGGAGTTCGGGTCGAAGCCCTCCTCCTCCTTGAGCCCCTTGACGAGCTCGCCGCCCTGCCAGCCGCCGGTGTACTGCCCGTGTGCGGTGGTCTCGTCGAGCGGGCCGACGAGCTTCGTGGCGTTGAGGACCTTGATCTTCTCGCTGCGCAGCTCGTCGGAGGAGAACGACGTCGGCTCCTCCATCGCGGTGAACGCGAGGAGCTGGAGGAGGTGGTTCTGGATGACGTCGCGGGCGGCTCCTATCCCGTCGTAGTAGCCGGCGCGGCCACCCAGGCCGATGTCCTCGGCCATCGTGATCTGCACGTGGTCGACGTAGTGGGCGTTCCAGACCGGCTCGAACAGCTGGTTGGCGAAGCGCATCGCCAGGATGTTCTGCACCGTCTCCTTGCCGAGGTAGTGGTCGATGCGGAACACCGAGTCCTCGGGGAAGACGTCGTTGACGATCTCGTTCAGCTCGATGGCCGACTTGAGGTCGTGCCCGAAGGGCTTCTCGATCACCACGCGCCGCCACTGGTCTCCGTCCTGGGCGGAGAGCCCGGAGCGGGACAGCTGCTTGAGCACCACAGGGAAGGCGCCCGGCGGGATCGACAGGTAGAAGGCGTGGTTGCCGCCCGTGCCGCGCACCCGGTCCAGGTCGCGGACGGTCTTCTCGAGCTGGTCGAAGGCGTCGTCGTCGTCGAAGCTGCCCGGGACGAACCGGAAGCCCTCGGAGAGCCGGTCCCAGACCGTCTGCCGGAAGGGCGTGCGGGCGTGCTCGCGTACCGCGTCGTAGACGATCTGGCCGAAGTCCTGCGTGTCCCAGTCACGGCGCGCGAAACCCGTGAGGGCGAAGCCCGGCGGAAGCAGACCGCGGTTGGCGAGGTCATAGATGGCGGGCATGAGCTTCTTGCGGGAGAGGTCGCCGGTGACCCCGAAGATCACCAGGCTGCACGGTCCGGCGATCCGCGGGAGCCGCTTGTCGCGCGGATCCCGGAGCGGGTTGGTCCACTGGCCGCCCCCGATCGTGCGGGTTCCCATCGGTGTCTCCCAGTTCTCGATGTTGGCAGTTCGGTATTCGGTGGTTCCGGGTGGAAGTGTCGGTGGAACGCGCCGTCGGCCGACGCCGGCTCACGCCGTGTGCCAGCCTGGTCTACAGCTGTTGCACCGCCCTGGCCAGTGTGACGAGGCCCGCCACCCGATCGGTGAAGTGCAGTCGCAGCACCGGCAGGCCCCGCTCGGCCAGCGCCTCGGCGTCGGCGCGGGCCTGCGCCTGCTGGAGCTCGGCGAGCTCCCCGGGCAGGTCGGGCTCCGCGTCGCCGGTGAGCTGGCAGACGACGGCGTCGGCGGGGCCGCCCTTGTCCCGCTGCCCGCCGCCCGGCAGGCAGCGGGGCGCCCAGCCGAAGGTGGTGGGGAGTCCGGTGCGGCGGGTGAGCTCGGGCCGCAGCACCGCGGCCGAGGCGTCGTCGAGCCGGTCGAGGTAGGCGTGGACGGTGAGGTGCGCACCCGCCTCCGCGGTGCCCACGAGGGCCCGCAGCGCCTCGGCGACGGTGCTGGTGCCCGTGGGCAGCCACGCCCCGGCGTGGACGTCGACGTCCCCGTCGGTGAAGTGGGCACCGGCGCCGGGGGTGCTGCCGCCGTTCTGCCCGGCCGGGCCGCGGTCGGAGTCGGGCCGGTCGGTCGGGTCGACGCCCATCAGATGCGCCGCCACGGCGGTGGCGTGCTGCCACAGCACCAGCTGGGCGGCGGGTGGTCCCACGGTGGTGACCGCGGCTCCGGGCACCTCGCCCAGGCCCGCGGTGAGGGTGCCGGGCCGGACCGACTCGGGGTCGGCCCACTCCGGGGCGTCGGGGCCCTCGACCACCACCGGCAGCGGCCCGCGCCCGTCCTTGCCCAGGCCACCCCCGAGGAGCTGGGCGGCCCACTCGGCGAGACCGGGCGCACCGTCCTCGGCGAGCGCCACGACCGGTGCGGCGGCGAGCAGTGCGCCGAGGGTCAGGCAGGGGTTGGCGGGGTCGTCGGCGGCCAGCGCGGCGCGGGCCGCGACGGCGTCGGCGAGCACCGCGCCGACGTCTGTGCCGGCGAGCCCGGCCGGAACCAGAGCGAACGCGGTGAGCGCCGCCCACAGCCCGTCCACGTCGGACGGGCCGAGCACGACGGTGGCTGCGCCGGCCTGCTCCTGCAGCGGGCCCCCGGGGGCGGTGACGACGACGGTGTGCTCGTCCGGGTCGAGCCCGTCGGCCCGGAACGCGCGGTGCACGGTGTCGCGCACCAGCTGCACCGGCGCCGGATCCTCTCCCGGCGGCACGGACACGACGAGCACCGTGGCCGCCAGGTCGCCGGCGAGTGCGTCGGCGACCTGGGCCGGGTCGGTGGTGTCGAGCACGATCAGCCGCGGGTCGGCGTCGGAGAGCGCCTCGGCGGCGACCCCGACCCCTCCCGCGGCGGCCAGCACGACCCGTACCTGCCCCGCGACCCGCAGCTGCTCGCGCAGCGCCTCGATCTGGCCCACCAGCGGCCGCGACGTCCGTGGCGCCACGACCCACCCCGGCCGCGCGGCACGGGGCCACAGCGTGGGGTCGCACTCGGCGATCCGGGACGCCACGGCGTCACCGACGAGCCGCTCGACCACGTCGGCCTGCGGCGAAACGGACGACAGCAGTCGTGCGGTCACGTGGTCAGCGTGCTCCTTCGAGCTGGTGGCCGACGGTCTCGCCGAGCTCGGTCCAGGACTTCTCGAACTTGTCGACGCCCTCGTTCTCCAGCGTCAGGAAGACGTCGGTGAGGTCGAGGCCCACGCGCTCGAGGTCGTCGAACACCTGCTGCGCCTCGCCTGCCGTGCCGCTCACGCGGTCGCCGTGGACCTCGGCGTGGTCGGCGACGGCGTCGAGCGTCTTCTCCGGCATCGTGTTGACCGTGCCGGCGACGGCGAGCTCGGTGACGTACATCGTGTCGGGGTAGTCGGGGTTCTTGACGCCCGTGGACGCCCAGAGCGGCCGCTGCACCCGTGCACCCTTCGCGGCGAGGGCTTCCCAGCGCTCGCCGGCGAACACCTTCTCGTACGCGGCGTAGGCGAGCCGGGAGTTGGCGATGCCGGCCTTGCCGCGCAGCGCCAGCGCCTCGTCGGTGCCGACGGCTTCCAGCCGCTTGTCGATCTCCGTGTCGACACGCGAGACGAAGAAGCTGGCCACCGACGCGATACCGGCGAGCTGGTGGCCGTTGGCGGCGGCCTGCTCCAGCCCGTCGAGGTAGGCGCCCATCACCGCGCGGTAGCGCTCCACCGAGAAGATGAGGGTGACGTTGATGCTGATGCCCTCGGCGAGCGCGCGGGTGATGGCCGGCAGCCCCGCCTCGGTGGCCGGGATCTTGACCAGCAGGTTGGGCCGGTCCACGGCCTTCCACAGGTCGCTCGCCTGCGCGACGGTGCCCTCGGTGTCGCGGGCCAGGCCGGGGTCGACCTCGAGGGAGACCCGGCCGTCGATGCCGCCGGTGGTCTCCCAGGTGCCGCTGAAGACGTCGCACGCCTGCTGGACGTCGGCCACGGTGATCTCGCGGATGGCGTCGGTGACCGAGGCGCCGCGGGCCGCGAGCTCGCGGACCTGCTGGTCGTAGGCCTCCCCGTTCGCCAGCGCGCTCGCGAAGATCGTGGGGTTGGTGGTGACACCGACGACGTGCTTGTCGGTGATGAGCTGCCGCAGGTTGCCGGTCTGCAGGCGTTCCCGCGACAGGTCGTCGAGCCAGATGGAGACGCCCACGTCAGCCAGGGCGCCGAGCCGATCGTTGCTCATGATGTTCTGCTCCTCAGGAGGTCTTCGCCAGGCTGCGTCGCGCGGCCGCGACGACGTTCTCGGTGGTGAAACCGAACTCTCGGAACAGTGTCTTGTAGTCGGCACTCGCCCCGTAGTGCTCGATGGAGACGATCTCGCCCGCGTCTCCGGTGAACCGGTACCAGGGTTGCGCAATTCCCGCCTCGACGCTGACCCGGGCCTTGACCGCGGCGGGCAGCACCGACTCGCGGTACTCATCGTCCTGCTCGGTGAACCAGTCGACGCACGGCATCGACACGACCCGGGTGGGCACGCCGTCGTCCTCGAGCACCCGGCGGGCCTCGACGGCGATCTGCAGCTCGGACCCGGTGGCCATGATGATCAGCTGCGGCTCGCCGGACGATGCCTCGGCCAGCACGTAGCCGCCGCGGGCGACACCCTCGT
This sequence comes from Pseudonocardia xinjiangensis, assembly GCF_012911925.1. Lineage (GTDB taxonomy): Bacteria > Actinomycetota > Actinomycetes > Mycobacteriales > Pseudonocardiaceae > Pseudonocardia > Pseudonocardia xinjiangensis. Next base: position 6,276 of record NZ_JAAXKY010000156.1, read on the forward strand.
ACGACGTGCCCTCCAGCACCGGCAGGTTCTGCCGGGTGAGTGCGAGGCCCTTCGGGCCCTCGGGCCGTTCGAGCGCGGCCCGCCACGCGTAGGCGGTCTCGTTGGCGTCGCCGGGCCGGAGGAACGCGAGGCCGGGGATCGCGCGCAGCGCCGCGTAGTGCTCGATGGGCTGGTGGGTCGGGCCGTCCTCGCCGAGACCGATCGAGTCGTGCGTCCACACGTAGATGACGCTCGACTTCATCAGCGCCGCCAGCCGGACGGCCGGGCGCATGTAGTCGCTGAACGTCAGGAACGTGCCGCCGTAGGGGCGGGTGGGGCCGTGCAGGGCGATGCCGTTGAGGATGGCGCCCATCGCGTGCTCGCGGACGCCGAAGTGCAGCGTGCGGCCGTAGGGGTGGGCGTTCCACATCTTCGTGGCGGAGGCCTCGGGGCCGAAGGAGTCGGCGCCCTCCATCGTGGTGTTGTTGCTCTCGGCGAGGTCGGCCGAGCCGCCCCACAGCTCGGGCAGCACGTCGGCGAGGGACTTGAGCACCTCTCCGGACGCCTTGCGCGTGGCCGGCCCGTTGGCGTCGGGCTCCCAGCTGGGCAGTGCCTTCTCCCAGCCCACCGGCAGGTCGCGCCCGAGCATGCGCTCCAGCAGCTCCTTGCGCTCGGGCTCCCGGGCGGCCCAGTCGTCGTACTTCGTGGTCCAGGCCTGGTGGGCCTCGCGGCCGCGGTCGATGACCTTGCGGGCGTGCGCGAGCACGTCGTCCTCGACCTGGAACGTCTGCGCGGGGTCGAAGCCGAGGATCTCCTTGACCTTGGCCACCTCCTCGTCGCCCAGCGCGGACCCGTGCGCCTTGCCGGTGTTCATCTTGGTGGGCGCGGGGAAGCCGATGATGGTGCGCAGCAGGATGAAGGACGGGCGCGTCGTCTCGGCCCTGGCGTTCTCCAGCGCGGCCTCGATGTCGGCGACGTTCTCCCCGCCCTCGACGACCTGCACGTGCCAGCCGTAGGCCTCGTAGCGCTTCGCGGTGTCCTCCGACAGCGCGATGGTGGTGTCGTCCTCGATGGAGATCTTGTTGTCGTCGTAGATCACCGTGAGGTTGCCCAGCTGCTGGCGCCCGGCGAGCGACGACGCCTCGGAGGTGATGCCCTCCTCGATGTCGCCGTCGGAGGCGATCACGTAGATCTGGTGGTCGAACGGGCTCTCGCCCTGCGCCGGCTCCGGGTCGAACAGACCGCGCTCGCGGCGGGCGGCGATGGCCATGCCCACGGCGGACGCGAGGCCCTGCCCCAGCGGTCCGGTGGTGATCTCCACGCCGACGGTGTGGCGGTGCTCGGGGTGACCAGGGGTCTTGGAGCCCCAGGTGCGCAGGGCCTTGAGGTCGTCGAGCTCCAGGCCGTAGCCGGCGAGGTAGAGCTGGATGTAGAGCGTGAGGCTGGAGTGGCCCGCCGAGAGCACGAAGCGGTCGCGGCCGATCCAGTCCGGATCGGTCGGGTCGTGCCGCATCACCCGCTGGAACAGCGTGTAGGCCAGCGGCGCGAGGCTCATCGCGGTGCCGGGGTGGCCGTTGCCCACCTTCTGCACCGCGTCGGCGGCGAGGACTCTGATGGTGTCGACGGTGCGCCGGTCCAGATCGCTCCAGTCGGCGGGCAGATGGGCTCGGGTGAGTGTCTCGATGTCGTTGTCGGCCACGGCACTTCCCTACGTATCGAAATGGGGGCGCAGGCGCGGTACGCCTCAGCGCATCAGGCTTGTGCGTCAGCCTACCGACGGCGCGGCGACTGGGGTGATCACTGTCATTACGGTGCCCGCTCGGTCTACCCGCGAGTGTGGCCCCGCATGCCCCCGGTTATCATCGACAGGCCGTAGAACTCGGTGTGTCCAATCGTCCCACCACGCGGATTGAGGTTGCCGGTGAGTGTGCCCGTGTCCCAGCAGGGGGCGTCGCAGGTGCCGCCTGTCCCGGGTCTCCGGGCCGCGTTGTACCGCGCCCGGGCCACGGTGCTGGCCTACCTCGGGCTCACGAAGACCCGCATCATCGAGCAGCTGCTCGTCGTCACCGTGCCGGCGATGTTCCTCGCCCAGCGCGGCATCCCGTCGGTGTGGCTGATCGTCGCCACGCTCGTCGGCGGAGCGGCTGCCGCGGCGAGCGCCCACGCGCTCAACTGCGTGGTCGACGCCGACATCGACGCGGTGATGAAGCGGACCGCTCGGCGCCCGCTCGCGAAGGGCCAGGTGCCCCCGCGCAACGCGCTGATCTTCGGGCTCGCGCTCGGGGCGCTCAGTGCGGTGTGGCTCGGGCTCACCACGAACTGGCTGGCCGCCGGGCTGTCGGTGGCCGCCATCGCGTTCTACGTGCTGGTCTACACCCTGCTGCTCAAGCGCCGCACGTCCCAGAACATCGTGTGGGGCGGCGCGGCGGGCTGCATGCCCGTGGTGATCGGATGGGCCGCGGTCACCGGGTCCGTGCAGTGGCCTGCGCTGGTGATGTTCGGTGTGATCTTCTTCTGGACCCCACCGCACTTCTGGGCACTCGCCATGCGCTACCGCGACGACTATGCGGCCGCCGGGGTGCCGATGCTCCCGGTGGTGGCCACACCGGTGCAGGTCTCGCGTCGCATCGTCGCGTACTCGTGGGTGATGGCGGCCTGGACGCTGCTGCTGCTGCCGGCCACGTCCTGGATCTACGCGGGTGTGGCGGTGCTCGGGGGTGCGTGGTTCGTCTACCGGGCCCACCGGCTCCACGCCGGGGTCGCCGCGGGGCGAGACGTGTCCCCGATGAAGCTCTTCCATCTGTCCAACATGTATCTGTGTGTGCTCTTCGCCGCAATCGCGGTGGATGCTGCCGTGGGTTTGCCGGTACTGCATTTCTGACCGATCAGGTCACCGAATCGGTGATCGATCTCTCGGTTTCGCATGGCCGGGAACCGCACGAGCGGCCGTAGCCTCTGGCACGAGGTCGTCGTGACATTCGACCTCTGTCGGGCGGTTCGCCCGTGGCCGCTGTCCCTGGAGGTAATCGGTGCCCGCGTCCCTGCACGTCCTCGTCGTCGGTGCCGGGGTGGCCGGTCTGTCCACGGCCATGCTCCTGGCACAGGACGGCCACCGCGTGACCGTCCTGGAACGTGACCCGGTGGCGCCCCCGGAGCCGGCGGTCGCGTGGGAGGAGTGGGACCGGCGCGGCATCGCGCAGTTCCACCTGCCGCACTTCGCACTCCCGCGGTTCCGGGATCTGCTGGAGACCGAGCTGCCCGCCGTCTCCGCCGCCCTCCTCGCCGGGGGTGCCGAGGAGTACGACCTCGTGGACGAGCTGCCGGAGTCGGTCACCGGGGGCCGCCGCGACGGCGACGACCGCTACGTCGCGCTCGCCGTGCGGCGCCCGGTGCTCGAGGCCGTCGTGGCCCGGTCCGCGGAGACGCAGTCGGGGGTGACGGTCCGCCGCGGCGTGGTCGTGCGGGGCGTGCTGACGGACACGCCGGACCGTACGGGCGTGCCTCGCGTCGTCGGGGTGGCCACCTCGGACGGCGAGCAGGTGCGCGCCGACCTGGTGGTCGACGCCGGCGGGCGGCGGTCCACGATGCCCGCGCTCCTCGACGTGTCGGGCGGCGTCGCGCCCGCCGAGGAGCGCGAGGACAGCGGATTCGTGTACTTCGCCCGCTTCTTCCGCGCCGACGGCCCGTTCCCCGCCCTGCAGGCCACGGTCAACCAGGCCTACAGCTCGGTGTCGATCCTGACCCTGCCGTCGGACCGCGGGACCTGGAGCGTCACGTTCGCGGCCAGTGCCCGGGACAAGGAGCTGCGTGTCCTGCGGGACGCCGACCGGTGGGACGCGGTGGCCCGGTGCTTCCCGGCGAACGCGGCGTGGCTCGATGCCGAACCGGTGGGCGACGTGCGGGTGATGGCCGGTATCGAGGACCGCATCCGGCACTACGTGGCCGGCGGGCGGCCGGTCGTCACCGGGGTGCTTCCCGTGGGCGACGCGTGGGCCTGCACCAACCCGTCGGTCGGACGCGGGATGTCGATGGCGCTGACGCATGCGGTCGTGCTGCGTGACGTGGTGCGGGCCGCGGACGGCGAGGGTCCCGCAGAGCTGTCCCGGCGCTGGGCCGAGGCGACGGCGGCGGTGCTCGAGCCGTGGTACCGCACCACCATCGGCAGCGACCGCCACCGCCTCGCCGAGATCGACGCCGATCGTTGCGGCGTGCCGTACGCGCCCGCGGACCGCGGGTGGACGACCTCCAAGGCTCTGGCCGCGGGCTCCCGCCGCGACCCCGACGTCCTGCGCGGGATGCTCGACATCGCCTCGATGCAGGCGCTGCCGCAGGAGGTGCTCGGCAGGCCGGGGATGGTCGAGCGCGTGCTGGCGGCCGGGGCAGGAGCACCGCAGTATGCGGTGCCCGGCCCCGACCGCCGTGAACTGCTGGCCGCCGCGGGGGTGACCGTTCCGGTGTAGCCCGCAGCGGTGCAGGCGCTAGGACGCCTTCGGGATCATCCCGTTCGGGTCGAGCACGTACTTGCGCGCCGCGCCCCGGTCGAACTCCTCGTAGCCGCGGGGCGCGTCGTCCAGCGGGATCACCGTCGCGTTGACCGCGTCGGCGATGTGGGCCTTGTCGTGCAGGATGCTCATCATCAGCTGGCGGTTGTACTTCATCACCGGGCACTGCCCGGTCGTGAAGGAGTGGCTCTTCGCCCAGCCGAGCCCCAGCCGCACCTTGAGCGTGCCCGTCTTCGCGTCCTCGTCCGGTGCACCGGGATCGCCGGTGACGTAGAGGCCGGGGATGCCGAGCTTGCCGCCCGCCCGCGTGATCGACATGATCGAGTTCAGCACGGTGGCCGGGGCTTCCCCCGCGTTCTTCCCGGGTGCGCTGGCCTCGAAGCCCACGGCGTCGACGGCGGAGTCCACCTCGGGTATGCCGAGGATCTCGGCGATCTGGTCCTCCAGCGAGGCGTCCTCCGTGATGTCCACCGTCTCGCAGCCGAACGAGCGCGCCTGCGCGAGCCGGTCGGCGTTGCGGTCACCGACGATGACGGCGGCCGCACCGAGCAGCTGCGCCGAGTACGCCGCGGCGAGCCCGACGGGTCCGGCACCCGCGACGTAGACCGTCGACCCGGTCGTCACGCCCGCGGTGTAGGCCCCGTGGTACCCGGTGGGGAAGATGTCCGACAGCATCGTGAGGTCGAGGACCTTCTCCAGCGCCTGCTCCCGGTCGGGAATCTTCAGCAGGTTGAAGTCGGCGAACGGCACCATGACGTACTGCGCCTGGCCGCCCTCCCAGCCGCCCATGTCGACGTACCCGTAGGCCGACCCGGCCCGGGCGGGGTTGACGTTCAGGCAGACGCCGGTCTGGCCCTCCTTGCAGTTGCGACAGCGCCCGCAGGCGATGTTGAACGGCACGGAGCAGATGTCACCGACTTCGAGGAACTGGACGTCGTCTCCCTTTTCGATGATCTCGCCCATGATCTCGTGGCCGAGTGTCTGACCGGGCGGGGCGGTGGTGCGCCCGCGGACCATGTGCTGGTCGGAACCGCAGATGTTCGTGGCGACATTGCGCAGGATCACGCCGTGTGGGGCTTTCTGCGTCAAGCCCTTCGCTTTCGCCACGTCGGCTGGGACCTCGAGCTTCGGTGGATCGTGGTCCTCGACCGAGACCACGCCGGGCTCCTTGTATACGACGATCTTGTTGCCACCCATTTCGTTTCCTCCTCGATTTCTCTTGGAGGCGTACTCGCGGGCGCCCGCCCGCGCAAGGGCAGCAGGCACCGTTGCGCTGAGCTTTCCCGGCCGTCGGACCACTTGGTGCATCGTCCACGTGCGAGAACGCGGCAGTCGGCGCAATGACGGCATCACCCGTTCGCGGATCCGGGTGATGCCGTCGTGGCGGCCGGTGTCAGGCCGGAGGGGTCAGCGCAGGAGGTCGGGCGTCTGCCAGTCCTTGCCCAGCACGTGGTGGTCCAGGAACGCGGTGACGGTTCGGTACCAGACGACGGCGTGCTGGGGGGAGAGCACCCAGTGGTTCTCCTGCGGGAAGTACAGGAACCGGTGCGGAAGATCGGCCGGGTCCCCGTCGTGCCGGGAGACCAGGTCCCACCACAGGCGCAGGCCCTCGCCGATCGGCACCCGGTAGTCCTTGTCGCCGTGGATCACGAGCATCGGGGTGACGATGGCGTCGACGTGGTGGTGCGGGCTGTTGTGCTCGGCCATCTCCGGCGTCATCTCGCGCACCCAGTAGAACGACGCGTCGGTGGTGGGCCCGAACTGGTCGAGCGCCCACAGGCTGGCGTGGGTGACGATCGCCCGGAACCGGTCGGTGTGTCCGGCGATCCAGTTCGCCATGTACCCGCCGAACGAGCCGCCCATGGCCGCCGTGCGGTCGCCGTCGATGTCGGGGCGGTCGACGGCGGCGTCGGTGATCGTCATGAGGTCCGTGTAGGGCTCCGCGCCCCACCGGCCCCAGCCGCGGGCGATGAAGTCGAGGCCGTACCCGGTGGACAGGGCAGGGTCCGGCAGGAGCACCGCGTAGCCACGGGCGGCCATCAGCCAGGGGTTCCAGCGCCACTGCCAGGCGTTCCAGCTGCCCAGCGGGCCGCCGTGCGCCCACAGCACCAGTGGCGCGGGAGAGCTGTCCGTGGTGCCGTCGGGCAGCACGAGCCAGGACCGCAGCGGGCTGCCGTCGGCGGCGGTGGCGTGCACCTCCGTGAGCGTGCCGGGGAGCACGGGGGACTGCACCGGCCCGGGCAGCGCCACGGGCTGCTGGTCCACGGCGGCCGCATCGAGCCGGACGGGCGCCGGCGGGTGGTCGACGGCGCTGCGCAGCGCGTAGATGTACCGGCCGTCCGGCGCCACCTGCAGGTCGGTGTAGGCGCCGTGGTCGCCGGTCAGGCGGGTGAGGGTGCCGTCCCCCAGGTCGATGCGGAAGACGGGGGAACGGCCGCCGTCGTCGGCGGTGACGACGAGCGCCGCGGCGTCAGGCGTCCAGCGCACGTCGGAGACCCAGCGGTCCCAGCCGGGGGCCACGTCGCGCGCCACCCCGCCGGCGAGCGGGAGCACGACGAGCCGGAAGTCGGCCGGCGAGGCGGGCGTGGAGAGCGACCCCCGCAGGCACGCCACCTGGGTGCCGTCGGGGCTGATCACCGGGTGGCCGAACTCGTGGCCTGCGTCGTCGGCCAGCACCCGCCGTTCCCCGGTGGCCACGTCGATCACCACCAGGATGCTGCGCAGCGACCCGCCGGGCTCGGCGAGCTGCCACGAGGTGACGACCGCTGTGCCGTCCGGGGTGATGTCGTGGCTCGTCTCGAGCAGGGCCGGGCCGGGTGCCGGGGTCAGGTCCTGCCAGTCGACGGACCCCTCCCCCTGCAGCGCGCCGGGCGCCCCGACGAGCAGCCGGGGCTCGTCCGGGCCGAGGTCGTGGTCCCAGTGCCGCACCGGGTAGCCGGCGTGCAGGATCGCGTCGACCTTCTTCTCGCGCCGTTCCTTGCGTCGCTTCTCGTCGTCGTCGGCGGTCACGGCGGACGGCAGCGTCATCGAGGTGACGGCGACCGTGCCGGCCTCCCGGGCGACCACGGGAGCACCGATGCCGCCGGGCCGGGTGCCGACCACGTGCGCCTCGCCGTTCGCCGGCAGTCGCCACAGCGCCTGCGGTGCGTCGGCGGGCTGCTCCGTCGCGTCGGGGTCCGGCCGCGCCGAGGTGAACAGCAGGTCGCCGTCGGGGGTGAAGACGGGGGAGGACTCGCCGGTCGGGCCGCGGGTGAGCCGGCGCGCGGGCCGCTCTCCCGTGGGGTCGACCTCCCACAGCGCCGGGCGGTACCGGTTCTTCTCCGGGACGAGGGCCGCCACCGTGGTGACGAGGCGGGTGCCGTCGGCGGACAGCGCGAGCCCGCTGAGGCGGGGGAGTGCCACGTAGTCCTGGAGATCGTGAAAGGCCGTGTTCGGTGTCTGCGGGGTCTCCGTCACCATCGATGTCTAGCACGGCTTCCGGTGATCACACCCCCGCCCGATAGTCTCCGGCTCCGCATCGACGGAGAGGCGCCGAATGGATCGACGACCCCCGCTGCCGCGGCGGAACCGGTTCGGCGTGGTGGGTGTGGTGGCGCTCGCCCTCCTGGCCGGCTGCACAGGCGTCCCGGGCCAGATCTGGCCGTCGGCGGAGGACCCGTTGACGATCTACTCGGGACGCAGCGAGGAGCTCGTCGCCCCGCTGCTCCCACGGCTGGAGGCCGCGGTCGGCGGTGACGTGACGGTCCGCTACGGCAGCACCGACGAGCTGGCCGCGCAGCTGCTGCAGGAGGGCGTCAGCTCGCCTGCCGACGTGTTCTTCGGCCAGGACGCCGGCGCGCTGGGCAGCCTCGGAGGGGCCGGGCTCCTCGCGCCGCTCCCGGCGGACGTCGTGGAGCCGGTGCCGGCGCGCTACCGAGCCGCCGACGCCACGTGGGTGGCCGTCACGGCCCGCGCCAGGGTTGTGGCCTACAACCCGGACCTGGTCCCGGAGCCGGACCTGCCCAGCGGCCTGGACGACCTGCTCGCCCCGCGGTGGACGGGGCGGCTGGGCTACGCGCCGGCCAACGCCTCGTGGCTCTCCTTCGTCACCGGCCTGCGGCTCGTCCGGGGCGAGGAGGGCGCCCGCCGGTGGCTCACCGCGTTCGCCGCGCAGCGTCCCCAGCGCTTCGACGGCAACGGCGCGATCCTGGACGCCGTGGCGGCGGGCACGATCGACGCGGGCCTGGTGAACCACTACTACCTGTTCCGGAAGACCGCGGACCTTGACCCCGCCGGCTACCCCGTGCGCAACCACTACGTCGCGGACGACCCGCTCGGGCTGGTGAACGTGGCGGCGGCGGGCGTGGTCGCATCGAGCGACCAGCCGGAGGCGGCCCGGCGGGCGGTCGCGTTCCTGCTGTCCCGGCAGGCCCAGCAGTACTTCGTGGACGCGACCGGCGAGTACCCGGTCCGGGACGGGGTGACCCCGACCCGGCCCTTCGACCTCGGGCCACTGGCTGCGCTCTCCCCGCCGGACGTGGACCTCGCCGATCTCGGCTCGCTGGACCGCAGCGAGGCCGTGCTGCAGGAGGTCGGGCTGCTCTGACCTCTCTGACCGCGAGGACGGGCGGCGCCCCCGGCCGCGTCATGGACACATGTCGCGGCGGCAGGCCGCCCTGGAACAGCGACACGGGACCACATCGCTGTCACCGCGGCCGCCCGCAGCAGGAAACGGGCGACTCGCGCGCGTGGAGCGGGCGACTCGCGGACACGGAACGGGCGACTCGCGGACACGGAACGGGCGACTCGCGGGCACGGAATGGGCAACTCGCGGGCGTGTAACGGGCGACTCGCGGGCGTGAAGCAGGCGGTCAGGGGAGCAGGAGCAGCTTCCCCGTGGTCCGCCGGGCCTGCAGGTCCTCGTGGGCGGTGGCGGCGTCGGCGAGCGGGTAGCGATGCCCGATCCGGACGTCGAGGGTGCCGTCGGCGACGGCGGCCAGTACGGCGCCAGCACGGGCCGTCAGCTCCTCGCGGGTGGCGACGTAGTCGAAGAGCTTGGGCCGGGTGAGGAACAGCGAGCCGGCGCTGTTGAGCCGCTGGGGGTCCACGGGTGGCACGGGACCGCTGGAGCCGCCGAAGAGCACCAGCATCCCGCGGCGGCGCAGGCTCGCCAGGCTCGCGTCGAACGTGGTGCGCCCGACGCTGTCGTACGCGGCGACGACGCCCGTGCCGCCGGTCAGTGCTCTGACCTCGGCGGCGAGGTCGTCGACCTCGGTGTACCGGATCACCTCGGCCGCCCCGGCCCCGCGGGCGAGCTCCTCCTTCTCGGCCGTGGACACGGTGGCGATGACGCGGGCGCCGCGGGCCGCCGCGAACTGGGTGAGCAGGAGCCCCACCCCGCCTGCCGCGGCGTGCACCAGCACGTCCTCGCCGGGCTGTACGGGATGGGTGTCGTGGACGAGGAAGTGGGCTGTCATCCCCTGCAGCAGCACGGCGGCCGCCACGTCGTCGGGCACGTCGTCGGGCACAGCCACGGCCTTCTCCGCCGCCACGGTGACCCGCTCGGCGTAGCTGCCGAGCGCCTCGGACCACGCCACGCGGTCGCCGACGGCGAACCCGGTGACTCCGTCGCCGAGCGCCAGCACCCGCCCGGCGCCTTCCAGCCCCGGCACGTACGGCATCGGCATCGGGTAGGTGCCGCCCCGCTGGTAGATGTCGATGAAGTTGACCCCGGCGGCAGCGACGTCGACGAGGAGCTCGTCCGGACCCGGCTCGGGATCGGGCAGCTCGGCCGGGGTCAGGACCTCCGGGCCGCCGGCGCTGCTGATCTGGATGGCGTGCATCGGTCGATCATGCCTCGCGCGCGGGCAGTGGTGC
>NZ_JAAXKY010000157.1 GCF_012911925.1 Pseudonocardia xinjiangensis
GGCCGCCGCGGTGGCCGGGATGTTCGCGGCCGAGACGATGTACGCGCGCTGGTGCGCCTCGGCGGGGGAGATCCCGGCCCGGCGTGCGCCCGACCTGCAGGAGTGGATCGACCTGCACACCGCACCCGCGTTCCTCGCCCAGGTGGACGCGCTGCGCGCCGACATCGACGCCCTGGACCCGAACGAGGTGGGCGACACCGAGCTGGACCGCTGGTTCAGCGGTGTGCTGCGAGCGGAGATCGCCTTCCACGATGCCGTGTATTACTGAAGGGGTGCGACGGGACGGATCAGACCGGGCGGGCGGCCCGCACCGCGGTGGACATGGGAGCGTCGCCCCGTGCGTCCAGCCCCGCCAGCACGCCGTCGATATCCGCGGCCGGCCGGTTCTGGCTCATCTTCACCTTCGCCTCGATGCGGCTGATCACCACCTCGACGCCGACGATCGCGCGCAGCTGCCCGGCCACGAACGCGGAGGGCGCGTCGTCGACCGACCACGGGGCGGGTTCGCGCGACTCGTGCAGGTCGGTGAGCCTGCGGACCAGCGCATCGAGCCACGCCGGGTCCTCGTGGGTCCGGAGCACCCCGTAGACGTGAGCGGTGAGGTAGTTCCACGTCGGCACCACGCGGCCGTGCTCGGCCTTCGAGGCGTACCAGTTCGGCGTGATGTAGGCGTCAGGGCCGTGCACGATCACGAGCGCCTCGCCGGTCGGCGGCCGTCGCCACTGGTCGTTGTTGCGGGCGACGTGGCCGCGCAGGACGCCGTGCTCGCCGTCGTCCGGGTCGAAGAGGAGAGGGAGGAAGGTGGCGAGCATCCCCTCGTCGGTCATGGTGACCAGGTCGGCGGCCTGCGGGCGGTGGAGCAGCTTCCGCACGGTGGCGGCGTCGGCGGCGAAGTGCGCGGGGGTGTACACGCGGTCCAGTCTCCCGGGTGGCGGCGTCTGATGGGCGGGGTTTCGCCCATCCACCGGTCGATCGTCCCGGTCTGCGTGGTCTCGGCGATCCGACGATCCGGATGAGATGGCATTGTTTGATCATGCAACGAGAGTCGGGCTCTGGCCCTCGGATGGGCGGCTCCCTTCCCGGGGTGTGCCTTGCCCTGCTGGCCGTCCTGGCCGCGCTGCTGATGATCCCCATCGGGCTCGTCGCGTACCCCGCGTACCGCGCCCAGAGCTGGGCCGCCGACGTGGCCGCCGTCGTGGAGGCCGTCGAGCTCTCCGAGGCGGCCGGTCGGGGTTACTCCTCGGTGCGGTTCGCGCCGCCGTTGCCGGCGGAGGCCCTGGACGCCGCCGCCACCGGTGACCTGGTCGCCGAGATCCCGGCCGACGTGCGGGTCGGGGAAAGGGTGATCTGCCGGGTTCGGCAGACGTTCACGATGGACACCGACTTCGACCGCGGGGCCCAGACCAGCATCGAGAGGTGTTGGCGCTAGGCGGCGGCCCGGAGTACGGCCCCAGGGCCCGTGGAATGCCTATTCCCGGCCCGGTCGGAAATTACGACGCCCAGCGGTTGTGCTAGATCGAGTTTCGTGACACATGCTGATGGAGTACGGCGCCGAACCGCATCTGATCGAGTAGAAGCACGAGCGGACGGGTATCTGACGAACGCGGTCGCACCATCCGTCGGGCAGTTCTGCTCGAACGGAGAGGTGGACGGAGAAGAGGACGGGCTGATGGTCGAGACGACGGGGCGCGCGGCGCCGGGGGCTCCGGCCGGTATCAGCGCCCGGCCCACCGAGCAGGCTCTCGAGGAGTTGAAGGCCAGCCTCCGCAAGCTGCTCGCCACGGTGCTCGAGCGGGCGTTCGGGCTCGCGTTGGAGAAGGTCGAGACGCTGGCCCAGAGCTTCGACGAGATCGCGGCCCGCGGTGGCGTCCCCCTGAACGCGCTGCTCGGTGGCGTCCGGGCGGGGATGCAGGGCCGCAACCCGGTCTGGGGAGCGATCAAGGGTGCGTTCGGTGCACTGAGCCCGGCGGTCCGGGTGGCGATCATCGTGGCGCTGGTACTCGCGCTGGTCCTGCTGCCGGTGACGGTCGTCCTGCTCCTGCTCGTGTTGATCGTCGCCGCCGTGTGGCTGGCTGTGCGGGCCGCCTCGCGATGACGGCAGGGCGCTGACCCGACGCTGACCCGGGCGAGGCCCGTCGGCGCGCTCGTCCACGTGTCGCCGGGCCCGGACCATCCGGGGCAACGGGCGATGGTCCGGGCGGCGGTCGGCGCGCCCGTCCTGGACGGCACGACCGGCTCAGATGCGTCCGGCGTCCCGGACGCTCCGATGGACGGGTCGTCCCGGCGCCGCACTGCGCGCCACCTGCAGCGGAGGGCGAGCGCAGGTCCTGGCTCGATCCGGCCGCCGGCGATCGCGCTGTCCCGGAGCACGAACTTCGACACCCGACTGGGCATTCCGGTGATTTCGTGGCGATCACGGCAGCTTTACTCCATCTGAGTTCCGGCACTCGGCGGCGCTCTCTGCGCCGAACGGCCTAATTTCACGAAGATTCTTCCGTGAGTGACCCGCAGGCGTGTGTGCGGCCTTCACCGGGGGTAGTCGTTGTGGCGGCCGTCAGGAGGCGCGTATTGCGTCGGAATGGTTTCGGCGCGATGGTTGTCGTTTCACGCGATTGCCGAAACCAACAAATAACTGACATCCGCGACTACGGACAGAGGAGATCCAGTGAAGTGTGGAGCCCGAGTAGCCCTCGGCGTGGTCGGCGGCTACTTCCTCGGACGAACCAAGAAGATGAAGCTCGCCATGATGCTGGGCGGGATGGCTGCCGGGCGGCGGGCGGGAGGTCCCGGCGAGCTACTGAAGACCGGGACGAAGCTCCTGAACAGCTCGCCCGAGTTGTCGCGGCTCACCGATGAGGTGCGCGGCCGGCTCCTGGAGGCCGGCAAGAGCGCCGCGCTGGCAGTGGCCGCTCGCCAGGTCGAGTCGCTCACCGACCGGGTCGGCAAGAGGGTGGAGTCCCTCGGCGACGTTGCGGCACCGAGCCGGCGGAAGGCCGACGAGGAGCCCGAGCCCGAGACGGACGAGTACGAGGACGAGGACGTCGTCGACGACGACAGCGCACCTGCGGCGGAGGACGAGGACGACTACGAGGACGAGCCGGAACCCGAGCCCGAGCCCGAGCCGAAGCCCGCGGCCCGGCCCAGGACGCGCTCGACCAAGGCGGCGCCTGCCCGCGCCGGCAAGAACGCAGCGGCCGCCACGGCGACGCTCAAGCGGACGGCAGCCCCGGCTTCGGGTGCGGGTCGCGGCGCGAGCAAGTCCACGGCCGGCCGCAAGACCGGCCGGACCGCACGGACCCAACGGAGCGACGGCGATGGCTGAGACGACCGACAAGCCGAGCCTCAGCGACGCGCTGCCCACGGACGCGCTGAAGGATGCCGGGCAGCGCCTGCTCGGCCTGCTCGTGCAGCGTGCCGCCGAGGCCGCGACCGACCGGGTGAGCGGCCTGTCCGAGCGCCTGACCGGCGTCGCCGAGAGCGGCGGGCAGGGCCTGCGGACCGCGCTCGGCGGCAAGGAGCGCTCGGAGAGCGACGAGGACGACGACGGCGAGGAGGGTGACGACGGCGAGTCGCGCCCCGGCTTCCTGAAGCGAGGCTTCACCGCGCTCAAGGACAAGATGAAGAACGCCTTCGGTGGTGGCGGCGGGGGCTCGGGCGGCCAGAAGAAGCTGAAGGTCACCGTCATCAGCGAGAGCCAGGACGTCGGCCTGCCCCTGCGCACGACCTACGACCTGTGGACCCAGTTCGCCGACTTCCCGACCTTCATGAAGAAGGTCGAGAGCGTCGAGCAGGCGTCGGACGAGAAGATGAACTGGAAGGCGCAGGTCTTCCTCTCGCACCGGACGTGGGAGGCGACGGTCGTCGAGCAGGTGCCCGACTCCCACATCGTCTGGCGGTCGAAGGGCCCGAAGGGCCACGTCGACGGCGGGGTCAGCTTCACCGCTCTCGGCCCCAACCTGACTCACATCGCGCTGATCCTCGAGTACTACCCGCAGGGTCTGTTCGAGCGCACCGGCAACCTCTGGCGCGCCCAGGGCCGCCGGGCCCGGCTGGAGTTCCAGCACTTCCGCCGGCACGCGATGAGCAACGTCCTGATCCACCAGGAGGACGTCGAGGGCTGGCGCGGCGAGATCCACGACAGCGAGGTCACCAAGACCCACGAGGAGGCCATCGAGGAGGAGCAGCGCGCCCAGGAGGAGGAGGACCAGGCCGCCGAGGACACCGCCGGTGCCGAAGGCGCCGACGAGGAGACCGAGGGCGACGAGGACACCGGGCGCGAGGCCGCCGAGGACCAGTCCGAGGAGGGCGACGAGGACGTCGAGGACGCCGAGGACGCCGACGGCGGGGCCGTCAACGGCCAGGCGTACGAGGAGGACGACGAGGCCTACGACGAGGACGACGAGTACGCCGACACGGGCGACGAGGACCAGGGCGACGAGGACCAGGCCGACGAGGCCGACGAGGCCGAGGACGAGTACGTCGACGAGGAGCCGGAGGAGGTCGCCGAGGCCGACGAGGACTCGGACGACGACGAACGGGCCGAGAAGGCCCGCCGGCCGGTGGCGGCGTCGAGATCACGACGGGGGCGATGACGAATGACAGTGTCGGCACAGAGAGGCGGCGGCGGGGGTGGCGTCGTCGAGCGAGGCGGCGGTGGCCCCGGAGGTGGGCTCGCGGACGTCATCGAGCTCATCCTCGACAAGGGCCTGGTGATCGACGTGTTCGTGCGTGTGTCACTGGTCGGGATCGAGATCCTGACCATCGACGCCCGGATCGTCGTGGCGAGCGTGGACACGTTCCTGCGCTTCGCCGAGGCGACCAACCGCGCCGACCTCTACGGCAAGGGCGCCAAGCCCAAGGACCTGGGTGAGCTGACGCAGAGCATCACCGAGGGCGGCGCCAAGGGGAAGACCTCCGGCGCGCTCGACGCGGCCGTCGACAAGGTCGGCGAGCTGCTCAGCAGTGGGCGGGAGGATCGGGAGGCGGCGCCACGCAGGCGTCCCCGTCAGCGGGAGCGTGACGAATGAGCGAGGCCGTGAGCGACATGCAGACGCCTGAGGGCGACGAGGAACAGGTGGTCCCGGTGTACGTCTACGGGCTCGTCCGGGCGGGCACGGAGCTGCCCGCCGGGCTGGAGGGCCTCGGACCGTCGGGCCAGGTGTCGACGATGGTGGAGGGTGAGGTCGCGGCGATCGTCAGCGACATCCCGCTGGACCGTCCGCTGGGCACCCGCAAGGACCTGCTCGCCCACGAGGCAGTGGTCGACGCCGTGGCGGCGAACGCGGCCGTCCTCCCGATGCGGTTCCCTGCCGTCACCGCGGAGGATGCCGTGGTCGAGGAGCTGCTCGCGCCGAACCAGGACCACTTCCTGGCCGTCCTCGACGATCTCGAGGGCAGGGTGCAGTACACCCTGAAGGGCCGCTACGTTGAGGACGCGGTGCTGGGCGAGGTGCTGCAGGCCAACGCCGAGATCCGGGCGCTGCAGGACAAGATCAGCGAGCTCCCCGAGGACGCGTCCTACTACGACCGCGTGCGGCTGGGCGAGCTGGTCGTCAACGTGCTCGAGGAGCAGCGCGAGGGTGACGCGGCCCAGATCCTGGACCGCCTGGAACCGTTCGCCGTGTCGCTCGTGGCCAACCAGCCGAGCCAGCCGGAGGACGTGGTCAACGCGGCCTTCCTGGTGGAGCGCGATCGCCTGGGCGACTTCGACGAGGCGGTGGAGAACCTGGGCAGCGAGCTCGACGGCCGGATACGCCTCCGGCTGCTCGGTCCGCTGGCGCCGTACGACTTCATCCCCGCGGAGTGATCACGTGGGCCTGCTGACCGGTCTGCTCACCCTGCCGCTCGCTCCTGTTCGCGGGGTTCTGTGGATGGCTGAGCAGATCCGGGAACACGCTGAGGAGCAGTACTACGACCCGGCTCGGATCCGCGCCCAGCTGGAGCGGATCGACGAGGCCCGCCAGAGCGGCGAGCTGTCCGACGAGGAGGCCGACGAGCTCGAGAACGAGCTGTTGCAACGGCTGATGGTGCGCCGGAGCTAGGTCCACGGCCGGATCCGTCCCCGGGTTGCCGCATCGGGTGCCGTGTAGTCGGCTGGATGTCCGATGATGTCCGACCGACGCCTGGCATCCGACAGGCGAGGGATGGAGCCGAGGTGGCTGACGAGGAGCAGGTGGCACCCCGTCGCTTGCGAGAAGTGGGCAACGGCAGCGGGCGGGAGGCGAAGCACGCACCGCCCGCTGCCGAGCGGGACGAGGAGCACGACGAGCAGGACAGGCCCCGGCGGCGACCGGCCGGCGGACCGCCCGGAGGGTCGGGGGCCCGGCGCAGGCCTGCGCCGGCAACCGACCGGGACGACGGGCCCGGTCCGCGCGAACGGCCGGCGCCCGCCATCCGGGCGGCCGCGGCCGCGCGCCTGGCCATGGAGAACGTTGCAGAGTTCACCGGGCTCGAACCGGAGAACGTGGTCGCGATCGACCGCCGTGACGGCGACTGGCATGTCGACGTCGAGGTCGTGGAGAGCCATCGGATCCCGGACACCACCGACGTCCTCGCGATCTACGAGGTGCGGCTCGACCGCGATGGTGATCTGCTCTCGTACCGCCGGACCCGGCGGTACGCACGTGGCCAATTCGACAAGGAGAGCCGATGACTTCCGGCGGCCTACCCATGTCCAGCCGTGCTCGTCCCCCCGAGCGCAGGCAGGAGACGTCGACCAACCTGGCCGACATCCTCGAGCGGGTCCTGGACAAGGGCATCGTGATCGCCGGAGACATCCGGGTGAACCTGCTCGACATCGAGCTCCTGACGATCAAGATCAGGCTGCTCGTGGCCTCGGTCGACAAGGCCAAGGAGATGGGCATCGACTGGTGGGAGCACGACCCGACGCTGAGCTCCGGCAAGAGCAGTGGTGGTCTCATCGAGGAGAACCGGCTGCTGAAGGAACGCATCGCCGCGCTCGAAGCGGGGAGCGCGCCGGAGCTCGACGGCGGCGCGGCCCCCGCCGGGCGGTCGGTCGTGGCTCCGAAGGACGTGGTCGAGCCGGCCCCGGAGGTGGTCGAGCCGGCCCCGGAGGAGCTGGTCGACGCCGAGGACGACGAGGAGCCGGCGGACACCGAGGACGACGAGGTCGACGCCGACGACGAGGAGCTGGTCGACGACGACGAGGAGCCGGGCGACCCGGAACCGGAGGAGGCGGTCGAGGCGGCCCCACCGAGGAGGCCCCAGCGGCGAGCACGGCGTCCGGTCGAGCGGCGGAGGCGCGACGATGGCTGACTCCCTCGTGTACGTCTACGCCGTCACCGACGCCACGCAGGAGCTCCCGGCGGTCACCGGTGTCGACGACACCTCCGTGCGGCAGGTCGTCTCGGGCGGGCTCGCGGCGGTGGTCAGCTCCGTCGACCCCACGCGGTTCAGCGAGGAGGCGCTGCGGCGCAGCCTGGAGGATCTGCAGTGGCTGGAGAGCACCGCACGCGCCCACCACGGCGTGGTCGCGGCCGTGGCGCAGTCGGGGCCGGTGGCGCCGGTGCGGCTGGCCACCGTGTACCTGGATGACGACAACGTCCGGGCCCTCCTGGACGACAACGGCCCGGCGTTCGCCGCCGCCCTCGATCGGATCAGGGGACGCACCGAGTGGGGCGTGAAGATCTTCGCCGCGCCCACCCCGGGCGGGGCCGAGTCACCGGCCGTCGACGACACCCGGCCCGGCACGTCCTACCTGTTGCGCCGGCGCGCCGAGCGCGACCGCGCTGCCCGCGGTCTGCAGGATGCGGTCGCCGCGGCGGAGGCGGCGCACGGTGACCTCGCGGCCGTCGCGGTGGCGAGCCGCCGGTACGCACCGCAGGACCCACGGCTCAGCGGCCACCGCGAGGAGATGGTGCTCAATGCCGCCTACCTCGTGGACGAGGCCGGGGCGGCCGCACTGCACCGGCTGATCGAGGACCGGGACGAGCCCACCCTGCGGCTCGAGCTCACCGGTCCGTGGGCGCCGTACTCGTTCGCCACGCTGGAGGAGCAGTGACCGCCGCCGTGCCCGACCGTGACGTGGCGCTGGTCGACCTGCTGGACCGGTTGCTCGCAGGCGGCGTCGTGATCACCGGCGACATCACCATCTCGCTGGCCGACGTCGAGCTGGTGCACATCTCGCTGCGCGCCCTGATCAGCTCCGTGCAGACCTTGGTGGACTCATGACCGATCTTCCCTCGAAGATTCAGCTCGACCCGGAGGCGATCGGCCGCGATCTCGGCAGGCTCGTGCTCACCATCGTGGAGCTGGTCCGCCAGCTGATGGAGCGCCAGGCGATCCGCCGGGTCGAGTCGGGTGATCTCCCGGACGAGACGGTGGAGCGGCTCGGGCTCGGGCTGATGCGCCTCGAGGAGGCGATGACCGAGCTCCGGGAGCACTTCGGCCTGCGGGCCGAGGACCTCAACATCGACCTCGGCCCCCTGGGCGACCTGCTCCCGCGCTCGACCTTCCGCGACTAGGACCCCATGGCCGGCCGCACACACCCCGTGGCCACCGTGCACACGTCCTGACGTGTGCACCGTGGCCTCATGCCGACCGTCAGCTCACCCGCTGCGCCCCGGCCGACGGCTCCGCGGCGCGGATCTCCGGCTCCCGGTACCCCGCCTCCGCGAACGCGGTCCGCACCTCCGACGCGACCGTGTCGGTCTGTTCCAGTGGCACCAGCGCGATGGCCGAGCCGCCGAACCCGCCCCCGGTCATCCTGGCTCCGAGCGCGCCGGCGCGCCGGGCCGCCCAGCAGGCCAGGTCGAGCTCGTCGGACGACACCTCGTAGTCGTGGGCGAGCGAGGCGTGCGAGGCGTCCAGCAGTGGGCCGATCTCGGCCAGGCGTCCCGCGTCCAGCAGCGCCACCGCATCCCGCACCCGGGCGATCTCGGTGACGATGTGGCGGGCGCGGGGGAGTAGCTCCGGGTCGAGCGTGGTTACCTCGGCGAGCGTGACGTCGCGGAGGCTGGGCCTCCCCAGCGCGGCGGCCGCCTTCTCCACGGCCGCGCGACGCTTCCCGTACTGGCCGTCGGCGAGGCGGTGCCGGACGCGCGTGTCGATCACGAGCACCGCGA
Source organism: Pseudonocardia xinjiangensis (assembly GCF_012911925.1). Classification (GTDB taxonomy): domain Bacteria; phylum Actinomycetota; class Actinomycetes; order Mycobacteriales; family Pseudonocardiaceae; genus Pseudonocardia; species Pseudonocardia xinjiangensis. Next base: position 9,084 of record NZ_JAAXKY010000157.1, read on the forward strand.
GCCCGGCGTCGGCCGGTGTGAACGGGACCGCGCGGTCGGTGCCGTCGCGCATGTCGAGCAGCAGCGCGTTGCCCGCCACCGCCAGCATCGACGTGGCCTGGTCCATCCCGCCGGTGGCCGCGCCGACCACGTCGTTCTCCGCGCTGATGCACGCCGCCGCCAGCTGTCGCCTGCCGGAGGGCGTGCCGCCGAGCCCGAGGCCGAACAGGTCGTCGACGGCGAGTGCGGTGGAGCACTCCAGCGCCGCGGACGACGACAGCCCCGCCCCGAGCGGCACGGTGTCGGTGACCAGCAGGTCGATCCCGCCGACCTCGTGCCCGGCCCGCCGCAGCGCCCACAGCACGCCGGCGGCGTAGCCGGCCCAGCCCGCGGGGGAGGCGGGGCCGATGTCGTCGAGCGTGCCGCTCCAGTCGTCGTCCTCGGCGAGGCTGCGCAGCCGGACGCGGCCGTCGTCGCGGGCGGCCACCTCGACCACGGTGCGCTCGGCGATCGCGAAGGGCAGGCACAGGCCTTGGGCGTAGTCGACGTGTTCGCCGATCAGGTTGACCCGGCCCGGGGCGGCCCACCGGCCGTCCGGTGCGCGCTCGAAGAGCTCCCGGAACCCCGTCACGGCGTGCCCACGTCCCGCAGCCGCTCCGCGATCCGTTCCGGGGCGGCGTCGTTGATCCAGGCGCCCGCGCCCGACTCCGACCCGGCCAGGTACTTGAGCTTGCCCGGCGCGCGCCGCAGCGAGAACAGCCGCAGGTGCAGCCGGGTGAGGTCCCGCCCGGTGTGCACGGGCGCCTGGTGCCAGCCGGCGATGTAGGGCGGCAGCTCGCCGAAGTAGCGGCTGAACCGCTGCAGCAGGTCGCGGTACATCACCGCGAGCTCGTCGCGCTCCGCACCGTCGAGGGCGGCGAAGTCGGGCACGGCCCGGTGCGGGACGAGATGCGCCTCCACGGGCCAGCGCGCCGCCGCCGGCACGAACGCCGTGAAGTGCTCGCCCTCGAGGACGATGCGGGTGCCGGCCTTGCGCTCGCTGTCGAGCACGTCGCCCATGAGGTCGCGACCGGTGCGCTGGCGGTGTTCGGCCGAGCGCGCGAGCAACTGCGCCGTGCGCGGGGTGACGAACGGGTAGGCGTAGATCTGCCCGTGCGGATGCTCGAGGGTGACCCCGATCTCCTTGCCGCGGTTCTCGAAGGGGAAGACCTCGTCGACCCCCGGGATCGCGGAGAGCGCGGCGGTGCGGTCGGCCCACGCCTCGATCACCGTGCGCACCCGCTCCACGGGCAGCGCCGCGAAGGACGAGTTGTGGTCGCTGGTGAACAGGACGACCTCGCAGCGCCCCACGGCCGGGCGCTGCGGCCACAGCGGGTTTCCGTCCACCTCGGGAGAGATCTCGCCGTCGATCTCCTGGGCGAAGGAGGGGAACCGGTTCTCGAACACGACCACGTCGTAGTCCGACGCCGGCACCTCCGTCGGCTCCTTGCCCGGGCGCGAGGGGTCGAGCGGGCAGTGCTCGGCGGGCGGCAGGAACGTGCGGTCCATGCGGTGCGCCGCGATCGTCACCCACTCCCCGGTGAGCACGTCGAACCGCATGATCGAGCCGTGCGTCACCGACGGGAGGTCGCGCCTGTCGGGCACCACCCGGCTCGCGCCGCCGCTGACGTAGGGCTCGGTGTCGTCGAAGTAGATGAGCTCCCGGCCGTCGGCCATCACGGTCGGGGTGCGGCGGACCTGGACGTTCACGCGGCCAGCACCAACCGTCCGCAGCTGTTGTCCAGGATCTTGCGCGCGTCGGAGTCGAGGCCGTCGTCGCAGATCACGACGTCCACCTCGTCCAGAGTCGCGATCGTGCTGAGTCCCACTACTCCCCATTTCGAACTGTCGGCGACCACCGCCACCTGCCGGGCGCTCGCGACCAGCGCCCGGTTCGTCTCCGCCTCCACCAGGTTCGGTGTGGTGAACCCGGCCTCGGCGTCCATCCCGTGCACGCCCATGAGCAGCCAGTCGACGTGCAGCCGCCGCAGCGCCGCCACCGCGACCGGCCCGACCAGCGCGTCCGACGGGGTGCGCTCGCCGCCGGTCAGCACCACCGTCAGGTCGGCCCGGGGCGACTCGTGCAGCACCTCCGCCACCCGCAGCGAGTTGGTGACGACGGTCAGGCGCGGGATGTCGAGCAGCACCGACGCCACGGCGTGCGTGGTGGTGCCGGCCGAGAGCGCCACCGACGCACCCGGCTCGATGAGCGCCGCCGCCGCGGCCGCGATGGCCTGCTTCGCCGCCGTGTGCAGGCCCGCCTTGGCCGCGAAACCCGGCTCCTCGACGCTGCTGCCCGCCGCGGTGGCGCCGCCGTGCACGCGCGTGACCAGCCCGCGGGTGGCGAGCACCTCGATGTCGCGGCGCACGGTCATGTCGGAGACCCCGAGCCGTTCCACGAGCTCGGAGACGCGGGCGCCACCGGTGGTGCGCACGGCGTCCAGGATCAGCTCCTGGCGCTGGCGAGCCAGCATCAGGTCTCCTCCTCCCGGACGACGGCGGCGCCTCCCGCCGGCACGTCGACGGTACCGCCCACGCGTTCCCCGGTGAGCAGGTCGAGGCCCCGTGCGGGGACCTTCACGGGATCGTGGCTGCGGTTGAGCACGAAGAGGTGGCGACCGCGTCGCACCAGCTCCACGCCCGGTTGCGCTCCGGTGAGGCGGGTCACCCCGGCGTCGCGGGTGAGGCGGTCGGCCAGCGCCGCGGTGGCCGCGTCGTCCAGCCGGGTGGCGAGGTACCAGGCGACGCCCTCGCCGACGGCGCGGCGGGTGAGCGCGGGCGTACCGGGCAGCGGCCCGTCGGTGTAGCGGGCGACGACCTCGGCGTCGGGCGCGGTGAGGACCTCGGTCCACAGGTCGGCCGTGCTGCCGTCGTCGAGAGTGACCGTCTGGCCGGGCGGCAGCGGCGCGAACTCCTCGGCCCGCACGCCCAGCAGCTCGCGGAACGCCCCCGGATAGCCGCCCAGCCGGATGTGGTCGCGCTCGTCGACGATCCCGGAGAAGTACGTGACGAGCACCTGCCCGCCGGCGCGGACGTACGTGTCCAGGGCGGCGGCCGTGACGTCGGAGGCCAGGTACAGCGTGGGGACGATCACGAGCCGGTAGCCCGCGAGGTCCGACTCCGGGTGCACCACGTCGGCGGTCGCGCCCAGCTCCGTCACAGCGCGGTGCCAGCGGTGCACGGCGTCGACGTACCGCAGCTCGCCGGTGGGGTGGGAGCCGAGGTCACACGCCCACCAGGAGTTCCAGTCGAACAGCAGCGCGACATCGGCCTCGACCCGGCTCCCGGCGACCTCACCGATGCGCCGCAGCGCGTCACCCAGCCCGACCACCTCCCGGAACCGCTGGGAGTCGCGGCCGGCGTGGGGGACGAGCGCGGAGTGGAACTTCTCCCCGCCCGCCCGCGAGGCCCGCCACTGGAAGAAGGCGACGCCGTCGGCCCCGCGGGCGACGTGGCGCAGCGAGTCGACCAGCAGCTCACCGGGCCGTTTCGCCACGTTGACCGGCTGCCAGTTCACCGCCGAGGTGGCCGACTCCATCAGCAGCCACGGCGCGCCGCCCGCGACCCCGCGGGTCAGGTCGTCGGTGAAGGCCTGCTCGGCGCGCGGGTGCGCCAGCCGGGCGTCGAGGTAGTGGTCCTGCGCGATCAGGTCCAGCTCCGGTGCCCAGCGGAAGTAGTCCTGCTCGGACTGATGCGAGCTGACCATCAGGTTCGTCGTCACCGGCACGTCGGGCGACAGCCGCCGCAGCAGGTCCCGCTCGGCCCGGTAGTAGTCGAGCAGCGCGTCGGAGGAGAAGCGCGCGAAGTCCAGCTCGTGGGTGGGGTTGGGTACGGCCGGGGTGATCCGCGGCGGCAGCACCTCGTCGAAGCTCGAGTAGTGCTGCGACCAGAACGCGGTGCCCCAGGCGTCGTTCAGCGCGTCGACGGTCCCGTACCGGTCGGCGAGCCAGCGCCGGAACGCCGCGGCGCTGACGTCGCACCAGCACTTGCCGATGTGACAGCCCAGCTCGTTGCTGACGTGCCAGAGCCGGACGGCGGGATGGCTGCCGTAGCGGGTCGCCAGCTGCTCGACCAGCCGCAACGCGTGGTCACGGAAGACCGGGGAGCTGGGGCACCAGGACTGCCGGCTGCCCGGCCACAGCGTCCTGCCCTCGGCGTCGACGGGCAGCATCTCCGGGTGGGCGTGGGTGAGCCACGGCGGCGGGGCGGCGGTGGCCGTGGCCATGTCCACCGCGATCCCGCCGTCGTGCAGCAGGCCGAGCACCTCGTCGAACCAGCCGAAGTCGTACCGGTCGGGCCCGGGTTGCAGCAGCGCCCAGGAGAACACCCCGAGCGTCACGAACCCGACGCCGGCCTCCCGCATGAGTTCCACGTCCTCACGCCAGACGGAGGGCGGCCACTGCTCGGGGTTGTAGTCACAGCCCAGCGAGATGCCGTCGAACGGGAGTAGAGCCACATCAACCCTTCGTGGAGCCGAGCGTGAGCCCGGAGACGAACTGCTTCTGGAGGGCGAAGAACACGACGAGCACCGGCAGGGCCACCAGCACCGACCCGGCCGAGAGCAGGTTGTAGTCGACGAAGAACTGCCCCCGCAGGTTGTTGAGCGAGCTGGTGATCGGGAGCTTCTGGAAGTCCTGGATGAGGACCGTGGCCCAGAAGAACTCGTTGTAGACCCACGTGGTCTGCAGCACGGCGAGGGCGGCGAGAGCGGGCCGGCACAGCGGCAGGGTGAGCTGCCAGTACTGGCGCCAGACGCTCGCCCCGTCGATCTCGGCCGACTCGTAGATCTCCCTGGGTACCGTCTTCATGTAGTTGCTCAGCACGAACGTGCAGAAGCCCATCTGGAACGCGACGTTGATCAGGATGAGTCCCCAGTAGCTGCCGAGCAGCGAACCGCTGTCGCTCATCCACTCCGGCAGCGGGATCTGCCGGTACAGCCGGAAGATCGGGATCAGCAGCGCCTGCGGCGGCAGCAGGTTCGCGGCCAGGAACACACCGAGCAACGTCAGGTTGAACGCGTAGTTGAACCGCGCGAGGACGAACGCGGTGCACGAGGACAGGAGCAGCACCAGCACGACGGCCGGCACGGTGATGATCAGGGAGTTGAGGAAGCCCTGCGCGAAGTTCCCGCGCTCCCACGCCTCGGCGTAGTTGGCGAACGTGAACCCGCCGAACGAGGCGTAGCCGTGCTCCGTGGTGTAGGCGTAGTCGCGGAAGGAGTTGATCACCGCCCAGGCGAGCGGGAACACCCACGACAGCGACACGACGATGAGGAACGCGTGCAGCAGCGCCCGCGGGCCGCGTCGCCGTGGCGGCCCCGCGGCGTTGCCCGGGGTGGCCTGCCGAGCAGGCGGCGCGACCGTCGTCATGCTCATGTCCGGTCCTCCCTCATCACGACGCGCAGGTAGATCGTGATGAACACCGACGAGATCAGCAGCATGATCGTCGCCATCGCCGAGCCGAACCCGATGCGACTCGCCTCACCGACGACGTTCGCGGTGACCAGCGCGGCGATGATCTCCAGGCCGTTGCGGCCCTGGTTCACGATCCACACCAGGTCGAACGCGCGCAGCGACTCGATCACCACGACGACGATGACGATCAGGTTGATCGGGCGCATCACCGGCAGGATGATCCGGAAGAACGTCGACACCTCCCCGGAGCCGTCGATCGCCGCCGCCTCCCGCAGCGACGGGTCCACGCCCTTCAGCCCGGCCAGGTACAGCAGCATGATGTAGCCGGTGTGGCGCCAGCCGGTGGCGAACAGCACCGCCCACAGGTTGACGTCCGGGTCGCCGTACCAGTCGATCTGCGTGCCGAGCACCGCGTTGAGCAGGCCCTGGTCCCGGCTGTAGAGCAGCTGCCAGATGAAGCCGACGAGCGCCAGCGACAGCACCACCGGCATGTACAGCGCGGTCTGGTAGATGCGGCTGCCCTTCAGCTCCTTGTCCAGCAGCACGGCGAACAGGACCCCGAGCAGCGTGGGGCCGACGATCAGGAACGCCAGCCACAGGACGTTGTGCTGCACCGCGGGCCAGAAGGGCGGGTAGATCGTCGCGATGTCGACGTAGTTGTCGACCCCGACGACCTTGATCCGGTCGAGGCTCCCGATCCCGTTCCACGACGTGAACGACAGCAGCACCGAGCCGATCGCGGGCAGCCAGACCAGGCCGATCACCAGCAGCGCGGGGATCACGACCATCAGCGTGACCACCACCCGGTCGCGCGGTGCCAGCTTGCGCTGCCGCCGCGTGCGCGGCAGGGCCCGGCGCGCGGCGCGCGTGTCCGACGTCATCTCGCAGCTCCCGTCAGCTCGAGAAGATCGACTGCTTCTGGGCCTCGATGCTCTTCACGAGGCCGTCGACGTCGTTCGGGTTGCTGATGAACTGCTGGAACGCCGGGATCACCACGGTGGAGGCGAAGTCGGGGCGGGTGTCGCGGTCGAGGAACTGCGCGATCTCCGTGGCCTGGCCCACCAGCTCGGCCGACTTCAGCTGGAGCTGGGAGTAGGGCTTCGTGTCGGCGTCGGAGTTGACCGAGATGATCGGCAGCCCGGTGGTGGCTGCGGCGGCCGCCGCCTGGGGCGAGGCCATGTACTTGAGGAACGCGATCGCGCCCTCCTCGTTCTCCGGGCTCGCGGACATGCAGAAGCCGTCGATCGGCGCGTCGATGGCCGTGGCGCCGATGCGGGAGTCGATCTCGGGGAACGTGAAGAAGTCGAGGTCGTCCTCGTCGTCGGGGAACTGCTCGTTGAGGAACGTCCCGAGCACGTACATCCCGGCCTGCTTCTTCTGCAGGGTCTGCGCGGCCTCCTGCCAGGTGCGGCCCAGCGCGTCGGGCTGGTGGTAGGGGAGCAGCCCGCGCCAGGTGTCGAAGACCGTCCTGACCTGCGGGGAGTCCCACGAGCCCTGACCCGCCATCAGGTCGACGTGGTACTGGTAGCCGTTGATCCGCATGTTGAGCATGTCGAACGTGCCCATCGCGGGCCAGCCGTCCTTGTCGCCGAACGCGATCGGCACGAGCCCGTCGGCCTGCATCCGCTGACACAGCGCCCGGAACTCGTCCAGCGTCGTGGGCACCTGGTACCCGGCCGTCTGGAACATCGACTTCCGGTAGAAGACGGCCCACGGGTAGTAGGACTGCGGGACGAAGTACTGCTTGCCGTCGTCGGCGGTGGACTGCGCCTTGAACTTGTCGGCCACGCCGGGCAGCGGCCAGGCCGAGCTGACGTCGCCGATGAGGCCCTGCTCGGCGAAGAACCGCATGCGGTAGCCGGCGAACCAGGAGAACACGTCGTCCGGGTTGCCCTGCAGGTAGGTGTTGATGTTCTCCTGGAACGTGTTGTGGTCGACCGCGTTGATCGCGATGGTCGTCCCGGTGGCCTTCAGGTAGTCGGCCGCCTGGGCCTCGCGCTGCTTGGCGAACGTCGTGCCGCTCTCGTTGGAGCCGAGCGAGACGGTGCCCGGCCCCGCCGCAGCCCGGCCCTGGT
>NZ_JAAXKY010000158.1 GCF_012911925.1 Pseudonocardia xinjiangensis
CTCGCGGGTCGGGAGCGGGCGACTCGCGGGTTCGGAACGGGCGACTCGCGGGGGGTGGAGCCGAGGGCGGGGTGCGGGGAACGAACCCGGCTCTTGCCGGGTTGACGACGGTGGGTGCTTCAGCCGGCACCCGCTGGATCCCCGACGAACCGAAGGCCCGCACATGCCCGTGACGCTCTCCATCCTCGACCTCGCACCCGTCGCCCCTGGACAGACGGCACGGGAGAGCTTCGAGGGGAGTGTGCAGCTGGCCCGGGCCGCGGAGCGGCTCGGCTACCGCCGCGTCTGGTACGCCGAGCACCACAACATGGCGACGATCGCCTCGTCGGCCACGAGCGTCCTGATCGGCTACGTGGCCGCGCACACCTCCACGATCCGGCTCGGCGCCGGCGGCGTCATGCTGCCCAACCACGCGCCGCTGACGATCGCCGAGCAGTTCGGCACCCTCGAGACGCTCTTCCCCGGTCGCATCGACCTGGGGCTGGGCCGCGCTCCGGGGAGCGACCAGGTGACCATGCACGCGATGCGTCGCGATGCCTCGTCGTCCGACCGCTTCCCCCAGGACGTGCTGGAGCTGCAGGGGTACCTGCAGGGCAAGTCGCGCGTCCCCGGGGTGCAGGCGGTGCCCGGGGCGGGAACGAACGTGCCGTTGTACATCCTCGGATCGTCGCTGTTCGGTGCTCAGCTGGCCGCGGCGCTCGGCCTGCCGTACGCGTTCGCCTCGCATTTCGCGCCCGAGGCGCTGCACGCGGCGATCGCGACCTACCGCCGGGACTTCACGCCATCGGAGCAGCTCTCCGCGCCCTACGTCATGGTGGGCGCGAACGTGATCGCCGCCGACGACGCGGAGGACGCGCAGAAGCAGTTCGTGACGGTGCGCCGGGCGCGGGTCCGGGGGATGATCTCGCGCGGTCCGGGCACCCCGAACTACACCGACGCCGAGATCGACGCCTTCCTGACCACGCCCAACGGCCGTCAGATCGCCGACATGATGAAGTACACGGCCGTCGGTACGGCCACGCAGGTGCGCGAGTTCCTCGAGGAGTTCGCCGACTCGACGCAGGCCGACGAGCTGATCGTCGCGCACCACTCCCAGGGCATCGCGGAGCGCGTCCGCTCGGCGGAGCTCACGGCCGACGCGATGCTGGGCGCGGACGCCTGAGCCGCCGGTCCCCGTTCGGCCGTCGCCAGGTCGCGGCGGTCAGCGGGTGCGGCGCAGTGCTGGGCGGCGAGCCCACGTCGCCCAGCGCCAGAGCCATTCGAGCGGACCCTGCTGGTACCGGCGCAGCCACAGCGTGGAGAACAGCCACTCGGCGGTGAGGACGGCGCCGGTGATCGCGAACACCGTCGCCCGTGACCAGGTGTCCGGTGGCCCACCGAGAAGGGGGGCGGCTGCCAGCACGAGGACCGTGGCGGCCAGGTAGTTGGTGAGCGCCATCCGGCCCAGCGGCGCGAACACCGCCTGCAGCGCCGGTCGGAGCGGTGTCCTCAGCACGATCAGCAGGGCGCAGATGTAGACACCCGCGATCAGCACCCCGGCCAGGGTCATCGCGCGGTTGAAGTCCGCACCGCCCATGTCGCCGAGCTGCCGGGTCTGCCACCACACGGCCGGCGCCGCCCCCGCCGCGAGGACCAGGCCCACCACGGCCGGTACCCGGGTGGAGCGCTCCAGCCGGTCGACCACCCCGTACCGGACCAGCGCCGATCCCAGCAGGAACAGCCCGGGCACCAGCGAGACCTGGCCACCGGCGGAGATCACCGCTGCCGCGATGAGCAGGGCGGCGAGCCCGGCCACCGCCCACCGCGGTAGCCAGGTCGACGGCAGTAGCACCACCAGGCCGACGACGGCGTAGACGGTCAGGATGTCGCCCTGCCACAGCAGCACGTGGTGCGCCAGACCCACCACGAGCAGGGCCAGCAGCCGGCGTAGCAGGAGCAGCCGCGGCCGCGCGGCGCGGTTCGACGCCGAGCGCAGCAGCAACTGGAACCCGATGCCGAAGAGCAGCGCGAAGATCGGGAAGAAGCGCAGCTCGGTGAGCAGCCCCAGCCAGGCGAACCCGTCGTCCGCGCCGGCCGGTGCCGGCGGCAGGAAGCCGCCCATGGCGGCGATCGGTCTGACGTTGACCAGCACGATCCCGCACAGCGCGAACCCGCGGATCACGTCGAGCGCGGCGATGCGCGCTCGACCGGGGACGAGGGGCTGGTCGGGGTCGGCCTGCCGTCGAGAAGAGTCCGGCGTGCGGTGGGGAGCGTCATGAGGCATCGGCTCAGCCTCGACATCGCGATCGGTGCCGGCACCCGTGCAAAGGACGGTTCGTGGCGGCGGCGACCATACTTTCGACCGGTTCGGGGCCTGCGTCACGCTCTCTAGGCTGAGCGGCGTGACCATGGGGGACCGGCTGCCCGGGACGCTTCGGGCCGTGGCCGACGTCGGGCTCGGCGTGGTCGTCGCCGCGGCGCTCGTCGTCCAGGCCGCCGCCGTCGTGGCCAGCTGGGGCGGGGGCTACTGGTTGTTCGGCTGCCTGGCCGGCGTCGTGGTGTGCGCGATCGCCCTGGTGCGCAGGCGCCTGCGGACGTGGGGGACGGTCGCGGGCCTGGCGGTCGCCGCCCTCGCCATCATCGTCGCCCGGGCCGCCGAGCTACCGTCCGAGCCCGGTCCCGCCGTTGCCCTGGGTCTGTCCGTGCTGGTCGGGTCGTCGATCAGGGCCCTTCCAGCACTGCCGGCCGCCGGGATCGCGGCCGGGGGGTTCGCGGTGGTCGCCGGCACCTGGCTCGCCGACCCGCCGCCCACCTCCGGGGTAGCGGGGGTGACAGCGCTGAACGGCGCGGGATGGACCGCAGCACTGGCGGTCGGGCTGGGTCTGCGGCTGCTCGACGCGCGCCGCCGGGCCGTCGCCGATTCGGTGCGCCGCGACGAGCGGATGAGACTGGCCAGGGAACTCCACGACGTGGCGGCCCATCACCTCACCGGCATCATCCTGCAGGCCCAAGCCGCCCAACTCGTCACTCGCAGGCAGCCCGGGTACCTCGACGGTCCGCTGGCCGACGTGCAGACGGCACTGGCGGGTATCGAGGCCGCCGGATCCGATGGCCTGGCCGCGATGCGTCGCGTCGTCGGGCTCCTGCGCGACGCGGAGGACGCGGACCCGGCCACGTCGGAACCGGAACAGCTCCGTGACCTGGTCGAACGCTTCGAAGAACAGGGTCCGGCGGTGCGCCTGCGCGTGCCCGACGACCGGACGGCGTGGCCACCCGAGGTGGCCGGCACCGTCTACCGGGTGGTGCAGGAGTCGCTCACCAACATCGCACGCCACGCGCCCGAGGCCCGTTCGGTCACGGTCGACGTCGATGAGGATCACCAGTACGTCACCGTCGCCGTGGCCGATGACGGGCCGACTGCGACGCTCCGCCACCACGGCGGCTACGGCCTGATCGGGATGCGCGAACGCGTCGAGGCCCTCGGTGGCACGTTGTGTGCCGGTCCGCGACCCGGCGCCGGCTGGGCGGTGCGTGCCACCCTGCCGGTCCCCGCGCGGGTGCGCCGATGACCATCACGGTGCTGCTGGCGGACGACCAGGCGCTGGTACGGAGCGGCTTGCGGCTCATACTCGAGGACCAGCCCGACATCACTGTTGTCGGGGAGGCAGCGGACGGTGCCGAGGCGGTGGCTCTCGCCCGCAGGCTCCGTCCGGACGTCTGCCTCGTCGACATCAGAATGCCCCGCCTCGACGGCATCGAGGTCACACGCGCTCTGGCGGGCCCCGGCGTCGCCGACCCGCTGCGGGTGGTCGTGGTCACCACCTTCGACCTCGACGACTATGTGTACCGCGCGCTGCGGGGCGGGGCGGTCGGCTTCGTCCTGAAGGACGCCGGTCCCGCCCTGCTCGTCGAGGCCGTCCGGGCGGCGGATGCCGGGGACGCACTGGTCTCGCCGTCGATCACCGTGCGGCTGCTCCGCCGCTTGATGGGTGCCGGCGTGAGTCCGACGGGCAGGCCGGTTCAGGCGTTGTCGGACCGGGAGATCGAGGTCGTTCGTGCGGTGGCCGGAGGCCGTACCAACCAGGAGATCGCCGCCGAACTGTTCATCTCGTTGAGCACGGTCAAGAGCCACCTGTCGGGAATCCAGGCCAAGCTCGGGGTGCGCAACCGGGTCGGGATAGCGGCCTGGGCCTGGGAGAACCACATCGTCCATCTCGACGCCGGGCCGGCCTCCCGCAACCCGCGCCGTCGGCGGTAGCGCCCGACCGGCGCCCCGTGAACATCCGGTAACCGGTGCGGCGCCGACGGTGCTCCGGCCAGGGAGCACCGGTGCCGGCTGTTCGATTCTGTCGGGATTCCGCCGCTCCCCGGACCCTGATTTCCGCAGAATCGGCACAACAATTCTCCCGGTGGCGGACGGTCGCGAATTCGCGGGCTCCACGTGGTGACCGGCGTCGAGGAGTTCGCCGCGCGGGCCGTGCGGCTCGGCTACCGGCTCGACGAGGAGCGGGCGGCCGCCGTGCACGCCGCCACCCTCGTGGGGAGCTACGAGTCGGTGGCCCGCCAGGTCGATTTACTGGCTGACATGCCCGGTGTCAAGGGGATGATGCTCACGTTTGACGATTTCGAGAAGGGCGTCCACGATTTTGGTACGCGGGTGATGCCGCTGTTGGGCTGGTCGCACCGGATACGGATGGTCCGACAAAATCAGGACATTCCCGCGATAGCGGGAACGACAAAGAGGAATACGCTAAACGTGTTGATTCAGGTGATGGGGTTCGTAGCCGCAGCGCTGGCTGGTACCGGCGGTGCGTTGTTCGGAGTCCGGCTGGCCGATGCCGTGAACCGTCGGCTGGGCCGGGGGATCTCCGAAGACTCTCCCTAGCAGCTACCCCCCTCGGGCTCGTCTCCCCAACCGCCCAGACCTGGCGACAAGGGCAGCAACCCGATGAACCATCCCGGTCGGAGCAGTAGCCTCTGATCACGTGGACTTCGACATCCAGCGGGCCCGGCGCGACACCCCTGGTGCACACGGCGTGGCGCATCTCGACAACGCGGGAGCGGCGCTGCCGCCGCGGCAGGTGACGGAGGCGGTGGTCGACCACCTGCGCCGGGAGGCGGAGGTGGGTGGGTACGAGGCGGCCGCCGTCGCGGCCGACCGGATCGACGGCACGTATGCGGCCGTGGCCAGGCTCCTCGGCTGCGCGCAGGACGAGGTCGCGCTGGTCGAGAACGCCACGCGCGCCTGGGACATGGCCTTCTACGCCCTGCCGTTGCGGCCCGGCGACCGGATCCTGACCGCCCGCGCGGAGTACGGCAGCAACGTCATCGCCTTCCTGCAGGTCGCCGCGCGCACCGGGGCAGTGGTGGAGGTCGTCGACGACGACGAGCACGGGCAGCTGTCGGTGGCCGACCTGTGCCGGCGCCTGCACGACGGCGGGGGGCGCGTCGGGCTCATCGCGATGACGCACGTCCCGACGCACGGTGGGCTGGTCAACCCCGCCGAGGAGGTCGGCGCCGTCGCCCGCGGCGCCGGCGTGCCGTTCCTGCTCGACGCCTGCCAGTCCGTGGGCCAGCTGAGTGTGGACGTCGAGCGGATCGGGTGTGACCTGCTGTCGGCCACCGGCCGCAAGTTCCTGCGCGGACCCCGCGGGACGGGCTTCCTGTACGTCCGCCGCGCGCTGCTCGAGCGCCTGGACCCGCCGTTCCTCGACCTGCACGCCGCCACGCTGACGGCACCGGACCGCTACGAGGTGCGGCCCGACGCGCGACGCTTCGAGAACTGGGAGAGCGACGTCGCCGCCAGGATCGGGTTGGGCGTGGCCGTCGACTACGCACTGGAGTGGGGGCTGGAGGCGATCGAGGCCCGCGTCACGGCGCTGGCCGAGACGCTGCGCGAACGGCTGGGGGCGGTGGACGGGGTCCGGGTCCACGACCAGGGCGCCCGGCGCTGCGGCATCGTCACCTTCACCGTCGAGGGCGTCCCGTGCGAGAAGGTGCAGCAGGTGCTGCGCGAGCGCGGGGTGCGCACCACCGTCTCCCGGGCCAGGTCGGCCCAGCTGGACATGCCCCGCCGGGGGCTGACGGAGCTGGTCCGCGCCTCGGTGCACTACTACAACACCGAGGACGAGCTCGACCGGCTCGTGGCCGCGCTGCCCGCATCGGGCGCGCTCGGCTGAGCCCCGGCACGGGGAGCGCCCGCCCGGTTCCGGGCGCTCCCGTCGTCGCGGTGCCGGTCAGGCCATCTCGGGCACCCGCAGGTGCGCGAGCGCCAGCTCGAACTCGCCGACCTCCACGACCTCGGAGCCGGTTTCGCTGGAGGCCCGCTCCCGCAACGCGACGGCTGCGTCGCGGTTGCGCACCATGGCGTCTCGGCTGTCGAAGGTCACCGAGGAGACGGCGTATCCGGAGGTGCGGTCGACCATCAGGCTGGCGCTGCAGAACCCGTCGAACTCCTGGATCTCGGGCAGCAGCCCCATCCGGTAGATCTCGACGACGCGGTTGGTGCCCGGGAGGTCCGTCCGTAGCCAGGTGGCGCGCACGCACGCACCCGGCGCCGAGCTGTGGTCCCGGTGCAGGACGGCGATCTCCCACTCGTCGACCTGCGGCCTGCCGCCGAGGATCTCGGCGGCGTGTTCGCGGACGGGCCGCAGCCGGTCCTCGCTGGCGCGCATGGCCGCCTCGTCCTGCCACGCGGTCGTGATGATGCAGCGACCCGACATGCGGTCGACCAGCATGGACAGGCCGATGCACCCTTCGGTCTCCAGGCACATCGGCATGACCTCGTCGCGGATGTGCGCGACCCCCGCGTCGATCGACTCGGGATGTGCGTGGACTGTGGTGGAGCGTGCGTACACGATCCACCCCCTTCCGATCGGGGTGGCGCCCCGGCGGCGCCGCCGGTCGCCGAACACCCTTCTCGCGCGCTCCTGGTGTGGCAATGCCTGCGCCGCCACCAGCGAAGATCGACTGCAACCCCGCTGCAACGGTTGCTCCGCGCCACCGCGGCGGCTTGACTCGGACGCACCGCTTGCCGCACCACTCGGAGGAGGTCACGTGCGCGCTGCACGGTTCCACGGTCCCGGCGACATCCGCATCGACGACGTGCCGGACCCGCTGGTCCGGGACGGCCAGGTGGAGGTGTCGGTCGACTGGTGCGGCATCTGCGGCACCGATCTCCACGAGTTCCTCGAAGGCCCGATCTTCATCCCGGGCAAGGGTTCACCGCACCCGATCACCGGCGTGGAGATGCCGGTCGTCATCGGGCACGAGTTCGCCGGCGTGGTCTCGGCGGTGGGGTCCGGCGTCACGGGCGTCTCCGAGGGAGATCGGGTGGCGGTCGAGCCGTACTGGGTGTGCGGGACGTGCGCGGCCTGCGCGGCCGGGCGCTACAACATCTGCCGCAGCCTGGGCTTCGTCGGGCTGAGCGGCGACCAGGGCGGCTTCGCCGAGCGGTGCGTCGTCGACTCCCGCTGGGTACACCCGCTCGGTGACCTGCCGACCGACATCGGCGCGCTGGTCGAGCCGCTCGCCGTCGGCTACCACGCCGTGCGGCTCTCCGGCCTGCGGGAGGGTGGCACCGCCGCGGTGTTCGGCGCCGGGCCGATCGGGCTGGTCACGACCGCGGCGCTGCGGGCAGCAGGGGCGGCCACGGTGATCGTCGTCGAGCCCGCGGCCGCCCGTAAGGCGAAGGCGGCGGGAGCGGGCGCGGACGTCGTCGTCGACCCGGCCACCGACGACCCGGCGACGGCCATCCGCGACGTCACCGGCGGAGCGGGTGTGGACGTCGCGTTCGAGTGCGCCGGGATCGACGCCGTGCTCGCGTCGGCGATCGGGTCCGTCCGGCCGGGCGGGACGGTCGTGAACGTCGCGATCTGGGGCCACGAGCCGCGGGTCGCGGTGAACGACCTGGTGATGAGCGAGGTGACGCTCATCGGCTCGCTGGCCTACTGCGGTGACCATCCCGACGTCATCGCCCTGCTCCGCGACGGGAAGGTCGACGCCGAGCAGTTCATCACCGGCCGGATCGGGCTCGACGACCTGGTCAGCGGCGGCTTCCGGCAGCTGATCGACAACAAGGAGGAGAACGTGAAGATCCTCGTCTCGCCGACGGCGCTGCTGTCCTGAGCTCGGGCGGCTATCCCGCCGGTGCCGGGCCAGGCCGGGTGCTGCCCAGCTCGCCCAGGTCCCAGAAGAGCCCGGACATCATCCGGATCCCTTCACGGGCCACCGAGCCGAGGAGGTGCTCGTCGGGCCCGTGCTGGCCGCACGCCGGGTACGAGTGCGGCACCCAGACCGTCGGCATGCCGATGACCTCGGCGAATACGTCGTTGGGCAACGATCCGCCGAGGTTGGGCAGCACGATGGGGGCCTTCTGCGTGCTCCGCTCGATCGACGCGACGGCCCACCGCACCCACGGGTCGTCGGGGCTCAGGCGGGTGGCCGCCATCGTGCTGTCCACGTGGACCTCGACCATCGGGTAGCCCTGCGCGTCGAGGTGCTCGCGCACGATCCGGCCCAGCTCCTGCCACGGGGTACCCACCACGAACCGCAGCTGGCAGTGGGCCCGCGCCGTCGCCGGGATCGCGTTGACCGGCGCGTCCGGCGTGCCGGCGACGAACGCCAGCACCTCGAGGGCGTTGCCGCCCATCACACGTTCGGCCGGGGTCAGCCCCGGCTCGCCCCAGCCGTCGTCGATCTCCGGGTCGGTCGGCCCGCCACCGGGGGAGACGTCCGCCAGTGCCCGGCGCACCGCGTCCGGGATCTCCGGTGCGCGCAGCCCGTCGACCGTGATGACGCCGCGCCCGTCGACCATGCCGGCGAGCGCGCTGGCCAGCACGGTGGCGGGGTTGCGCAGCAGGCCGCCCCAGTTGCCGGAGTGGTAGGTGCCCTCGCGCAGGTTCAGGCTGAGCGTGAACGCGACCGAACCGCGGGAGCCGAGGAACACCGTGGGCCGGTCCGCGGCCAGCCGGGGCCCGTCGGAGGCCAGCAGCAGGTCGGCGGCGAGCTCGTCGGCCCGCTGCTCGCACATCTCGCGCAGGCCGGGCGACCCCGCCTCCTCACCGGTCTCGATCAGCACCGTCAGGTTGAACCCGAGCCGTCCACCCCTGGCCGCCATGACGTGCCCGAGTGCGGCGATGTTGAGGGTGTGCTGGCCCTTGTTGTCGGCGGTTCCCCGGCCGTACCAGCGGTCTCCCTCGACGCGGATCTCCCACGGGGACAGCCCGCTGCGCCATCGCTCCGGCTGGCCGAGCACGACGTCTCCGTGGCCGTAGACCAGCACGGTCGGCAGGGCGGGGTCCTCGTGGCGGTGCGCGATCAGGAACGGCCCACCGCCTGCCACCGGGTTCTCGACGACGGTGCAGTGGGCCCCGAGCCGTTCGAGGGCCGAGGTCATCTCGCCGGAGAGGTAGCGGTGCAGCACCGGGAGGGAGCCGGGGTCCTGGCTCTCGGTGCGCAGCGCCACCCGCCTGCCCAGGTCGTCGAGAAAGGCGCCGGAGTCGATGTAGGACGTGGACCGTTCGACGGCGTCGGCGCGGCTCATCGTCATCCCTCCTGCCGGGCGACGCGCCCGGCGGTGACCGTCTCGGTGATCCTGGCCAGCGGGACCAGGCCCAGCAGGCAGATCGCGGCGAGCACCACGTAGTGCGCAGTGAACCCGAAGCTGTCGATGATCCACCCGGACACGGCGGCGGCGAGCACCCCGGACACCCCGAGGGCCAGGCCGATCATGATGCCCATCGCCGTGCCCGCCGCCCGGGGCACCGAGTCGATGAGCAGCGCGTAGACCACGGGGAAGGGCGCGTTGCGGAACAGGCCCCACGCCAACAGCACGATCCAGGCACTCGCCGGGCCCGAGATGAGGATCATGGCGAGCAGGGTGACGGCCCAGCCGATGACGAGGAAGCGGATGGCGAACTTGCGCCCGGCGTGGTCCGACCACGCGCCCCACACCACCTGACCGATCCAGCCCGTCAGCCCGGACGCGCCCGAGAGCAGGGCCGCGGTGGGGAGGCTCATGCCCTGGCCCACCAACTGCCCGGTCAGGAACGTCACGGCCCCGGCCTCCGCCCAGAGGAAGAGGAAGATCAGGGCGATCGACCAGCGGACGTTGGCGCTGCTCAGCGCCTCCTTGACGGGCGCGAGGGCGGACCCGGTGTGCCGCACGGAGAGCTCCGGGAGCGGCCGGGTGAGACCGTGGCTGTCGATCCAGTCGTAGACCCGCTGCTGGTTGCGCCGCGTGCCGACGATGGTCTGCGCCACGATGATCGGGATACCGAGCAGCGGGATGAGCAGGAAGGCCTCCCGCCAGCCCGCCACCCCGAGGACGAGGGCGATCAGCGCGCCGGTGAGGAACTGCCCGAGCGGGAAGCCGGTGTGGTGCGTGCCCACCGCGAACCCGCGGTGCTCCTTCGGCCACCACTCGCTGACGAGCGCCACGTTCACCGGCTCGGAGCCGCCCCGGCTGATGCCCATCGGGATGCGCAGCAGGAGGAACGCCACGAAGCTGCCCGCGAAGCCGAATGTGAGGGCCCCACCGAGAATGCCGATCAGCATCGCGATGTTCCAGGCCCAGGTGCGGCGGTATCCCGTGCCGATCCGGTCGGAGAACCACCCGAACAGCAGGGCACCCACGATCAGCCCGGCGAAGAACACCGAGTTGATCAGCCCGGCCTGCGTCGAGTTGAGCCCGAACTCCTCCTGGATCGCGGGCAGCACCGCCGGGAGGATCCCGCCGTCGACCGCCGTCATGAGAATTGCGCACGTGGTGATCGCGAGTGTCACCCAGGACAGCGGATGGGCGCGGGGCAGCCACGCCGAGCGGGGAATGGACGCTCCGGATTCGGACAAATCGACCTCGCTGAGAGTGGGCGCGGGAAGTCTTCCGGGTGATCGGCCCTCAGGGTGGAGGTCGCGTCGGCACGATCACCTGGTCATTCTCGGTACCGTGATCGACGTCCGTCAACGAGTCCGGGAGGTCCGCCGGAATTCGCTCCGGGATTCGGGACATTCGGCGCGTAGGCCGCGTAGCATTTGCGCCCCAGAGCGCCCGCGCGGGCCGATCGAGTCGCGCGCGCTCCGGAGGGAATCCATGCCGGACGTCACCTCGTCCGGGAGATTGGAGGACCCGACATGAGGTGGACACCCCGCACGCGGCGACCGGGTTCTCCCGCCGCCTCTGCAGCGCTGCGGCACCCGGGCCCGGTCCACTGGTTGTGGTACGCCGTCGGTGGCCGGCTTCCCGCGGCGTACCGGCAGTGGGTGCTCTACGACGTCACGTGCCGCACGTGGCCGCTGCGCCACCTGGTGCGGTTGCTCGTCCAGGTGGTGCCGGTCGCGGTCGTGCTGGTGGTGCTCATCCCGGGACCGCTGTGGGTGCGGCTGATGGCCGTGGTGGGCGGGTCGCTGGTCGGGCTGTCCTACTCGTTCGTGTTCCTCTACGAGGCCACCGAGAACCGCGCGTGGAAGGCCGGCTACGACCACGGCACCGCGGCGCGGGTCCGGGAGGAGCGCCACGCGGCCCGGGCACTCGCCGCGGCCCTGTCGGAGTTCGAACGCACCCAGCGCCGGAAGTCCCACGGATGAGCCCGGTCGGGGAGAATCCACCCGTGGAGAGCGGCATGACCGGCGGCGGGCACGGCAATGGCTGACGGCACGCGTCGGCTGGTGATCCTCCGGCACGCGAAGTCGGCGTGGCCGGACGGCGTACCCGACGCGGAGCGGCCGCTGAACGCACGGGGGCGCCGGGACGCGCCCGCGGCGGGCCGGTGGCTGCGGGACCGCGGGGAGCATGTCGATGCCGTCGTGTGCTCGCCCGCCGCGCGCACCCGCCAGACCTGGAACCTGGCCGCCGCCGTACTCAGCGGCCTGCCCGCCCCGGTCTTCGACGACCGCATCTACGACGCGACGGCCGACGCGCTGCTCACCGTCGTCTCGCAGCTTCCCGACGGCGCCGGGCAGGCGGTACTGGTGGGCCACAACCCCGGCGTGACCGAACTCGTCGCCCTGCTGACCGGCGAGTCGCCACAGATGCGGACGGCGGCGATCGCCGTGCTGGACCTCGCCGGGTCCTGGGAGAACGCGGCCCCGGGCAGTGCCACGCTGGTCGCCCACGCCACGCCGCGCGGCTGACTGCTCCCGCCTGCCGCGTCTTGCGAGCGGGGGGTGCGGCGAGGAGCATGAGTCCACCCGGAGGGCATCGATGCCCGAGCGGAGCGTCGGACCTCCGGAGCAGGGTGGCAGTTCGATGACGACCGTTGCCGCACGTCCGATCGCCTCGTCCTTCACCGCCGCCGAGGCCGTCCCCGGCGGGTCGGCGGGGGCCGGTGACCATGCCGACGATCGCCGGCATGGCGTGACACCCACGTCAGCGCACGATCGAGACCCCGCACCCGCTGACGACCGCAGCCGATGCCCGCGGAGCTCCAGCCCCGGCGGGTGGATCGAGAGGACGTGAGAGATGGCCGACCTGACGGGTACGGCGACCCGCGCCACCGGTGGCGCCCTGCGTGCCGGCCGGGAGCTGCCTGACCGCGCGGTGAGCGGAGTCGCCCGCAAGGCGATGAGCGAGGCGGGCAACGCGATGCTCGGGGCTGTGGTCGACATGGCCATCGGGCGCGTCGACCGGGTCGCGGACCGGCTCGACGGTGTGGCGGAGAGCGGCGGCACCGGACTGCGGGAGGCGCTGACCGGCAGGCCCACCCGGTCGCGGTCCGACCGGGCGGGTCCCGGCGTCCTCGCCAGGAGCGGGACGGCGGTGCGCGCGCGTACGGGCGCCGCGTTCAGCCTCGTCGTGGCGCAGGCCGTCGCGGTGTTGCGGTTCCTGCAGCGCCTGGCCCAGCAGGTGCTCGCGGCACTGCAGCGCCTCGCCCGCCGGCGCCGCACGGCACCGGCGGAGGTGCCACCGGCCAGCGCCGACGGTCCCGAGAGCGAGCGGCCCGCCCGCGACCGGGAGCCGGGGGAGCGCAGGCAACGCCACGGCCACCGCCCCCAGCAGCGCGAGCGGCCGGCCCCCGCCGGACCCGCGGTGCGCCGGACCCGCCCCGCTGCCGCCCCGGCAGGCGGCGGTGGCCGCCCCCGACGCCCACGTCCGACCGGGCAGGGGAGCTGACGGAGCAGGAGAGCAGCCAGGAGGAGGAGCGCGATGACCAGTTCGCAGGAGCAGCTCACCGAGCTGACCCGCCGTACCCAGGAGAGCTTCCGGCACCTGTGGCAGCAGTGGTCCGAGAAGAGCACCGAGCTGATGAAGGGGATGACGGGCCGGACCCATGCGGGCCCGCCCGCCGGCGCCAACCCGGAAGAGGTCCTCGACGCGGTCTTCGACTTCGCCGAGCACCTCATCGCCCAGCAGCGCATCTTCGCCAAGCAGATGCTCGCCGCCGCCGCCGCGGGTCAACAGGCCGCCGCGCAGGCCACCGGTGTCCCGCCGGCCACGCCGTCCGCGCCGGCCACGCCGTCCACGCCGCCGACGGCGGAGGGCGCGGGACCGACGGGTCCCGGCAACCGGAGCACGCCCGGCGCCGGCTGATCCGCCCGTCTCCGGGACCCGCGTCCCGCCGGTGGCTCAGAGCAGGGGGATGACGCGCCTCGCGATGTCGTTCGCCGCCTGGGTGCCGTCAGGTGCGTTCTGCAGGTTGGTGAGCACGATGAGGGTGTTGCCGGCGGCCGGGTCGTAGCCCATGAACGACTGGTAACCGGGCAGCGCGCCGTCGTGCCCGATCATCGGCCCGAACCGGGCCAGTGCCAGTCCGTAGGAGGCACTGTTCGGGTCCGCCGGGTCGGTGGGGGCCAGGCTGTCGAGCCGTTGCTTCTGCACCGTGGCGTCGAGCAGCCCACCGGTCACGAGCGGCTTGACGTAGGTCGCGAGGTCCTCCGCCGTGGAGATCGCGGCGCCTGCCGCCCAGGCCCACGACGGGTTGAGATCGGTGACGTCGTTGGGTTGCAGCGTCCGGTTGCGAGCGGCGGCCTGCTGGTCGGGCGGGAGCGCGGGGTCGGTCATCGTCGAGACGTTCGTGCCGAACAGGTAGCCCTGCGGGTGGGTGTCGGGAATGTCGTTGGACGTGATCGCGGGCAGCAGCGTGTTCCGCAGACCGAGTGGGGTGAAGATCCGTTGCTGGAACACCGTGCCGAGCTGCTTCCCGGTGAGCTGCTCGACGATCAGACCGAGCAGCACCGTGTTGGTGTTCGAGTAGTGGAAGCCCTGCCCGGGTGGGAAGTAGGGCGGCCGGGACAGGCCGAGAGCGACGAGCTCCTCGGGGCGCCAGGCCTTGGTGGGGTCCTCGTCGAGGGTCCGGTTGACCGACTCGAGCTCGGTGTAGTTGAACAGCCCGCTGCGCATGTCGAGCATCTGCTCGATGGTGATGCCGGCGCCGCCCGGCACGTCCGGCCGGAACTTCGACACCGGGTCCGACAGCGCGATCCGGCCCTCCTGCACGAGTTGCAGCACGACGGTGCCGGTCATCGTCTTGGTGTTGGAGCCGACCCGGAAGTAGTCGCCGACCTGGACCGGGTCGTCGGCCCGGACCCGGCGGGTGCCGAACGCCTCCCGGTACTCCCCGGTCGGTGTGCGGACCAGGACGACCGCACCCGGGACGGACAGGTCCGCCATCGCCGCGGTGACGACGGGGCGCAGGCGCGTGGCGAGGTCGGAGGCCGGAGCGGTGGGGCTCGGGCCTCCTGCCGTGCTCGCCGGGTCGCCACTGCCGCCGCCGCAGGCCGACGCGACCAGCGCGAGTGCCACGGCCAGCCCGGCCACGGCGCTGCGGTGCGGGCGGGCCGGTGGGCGCGGTGGAATCGTCGAAGAAGCGTGTCCGACGATTGATCCTTCTCGCTGCTCCACGTCGCCATCATGCCGCAGAATCGGATTATCGGAATGTCACCGGCCTCGTCATCACCCTTTGTGACATGCGGTCGAACAGGTGAACATCATCCGGGCGGAAACCTGGTCGCCGGTGATCGAGAATTCCGCTCCGAATCAGCGTTGCTGCCTACAGCCGGCTCGTCGTGCCCTCGTCCGGCTCGCCCCCGAAGTACCGGTCGAGCACATCGCGGAAGACCTGCTCGGCCGGCGCCGCACGGGTGAACAACGTCATCGACGAGTGCAGTTTCTGCGCGTCGACCGGCCCGAACACCGCCACCGCGTCGGTGCCGTCGAGCGTCATGAGGGCCGAGGCGCATTCGACGAGGCGCGGCCCGAGCACCGGGTGGGCGAGGTAGGCCCGGGCCTCATCGAGGCCGGAGACGGCGAAGTGCCGGGAGGTCTCGCTGTAGCCGAGGCCGGTGATCTGCGGGAAGACGAACCACATCCAGTGGCCGCGCTTGCGGCCGGCCTGCAGTTCCCGCAGCGCCCGGTCGTAGGTGCCCCCGGCGTCCTGCGCGTCGACGAAGCGGCTGAGGTGGAACCGATCGCTCACCCGAGCAGGCTCGCCGGTGCCGCCGGTGGCGTCAACCCGGGCCGGAGGCGCCGTCGTCCCAGCCACTTGAGCGCGCGTCATATCCGTTGCCGCGCACCGATTGCAGAGCGTGAGCCAGGCCCTTTCGGGTGTAGCCATTGGTGCCGCTCCCCACCCCGTCGTCCGAATCGGCGAACGGATTTGTGGCGCGGCCGGGGGCCGACTCCTCCGGTAAGCGGGTTTTCGGTCGGCGGGCTGCCCGCAACTGCCCTGACGTGGTGTGATGACGCACGGAGGTGCCGAGCGCAGGGGGCCCGATGAACGGAAAACCGGAGCAAGCCGAGACCCGTCGGGCCGAGCGGGGACATCATTTCCGAGCACGAAGACCCTTCCTCTTGCCGGTCTGAGCCGGAACAGCGGGAAGTATTCGATTTCACCTCGAAGCGGCCGGTGCGGGCATGCCCGGCCGGGCCAGTTGTGACGTCCCGAGTCCGAGGGTGGCAGATCGATGGTGCGAGTTGGTTCGGGTCGGCGTCCAGCAGCGGACAGGGGCTTCCACCCCCTGCTGCGGCGATATCTAGAGCGGTCGCGCCGCGGTGGCGGAGAGGCCCGGGCCACGCGCAGGAGCAGCGCTCCTGACGGCGGGCTCGCCCTCTTCCGGCTGCTCTCCAGCGCGCGGCTGACACCCGCCCAGGCCGTGGCGCTGGGCACCGACGTGCTCGCCCGGCTGGAGGAGCAGCGTGGCGCCGGCCTCGGCCCGTCGCGGATCCGGCTCGGCCTGGACACGGTGCTCATCGCTGCGGACGGCGCGGGCTTCCTCGCCGACGACGGGCCCGGACGCGAGCCGGTTCCCGACGGGAGCCGGACCGACCTCGACGCCGCCGCGCGCCTGCTCGGTGACCTGGCGGCCGCGTCGTCGCGCCCGGGCGCCGCATCGGGCGACCCGGCCACCGCCCCGCTCGCGGCGCTCGGCCGGGCCGCCACGGAGGCGCGGGTGCCGGGGGCAGGCATCGGGGACGTCGTGTCGATCCTGCGGGAGGCCGATGCCCCGGGCGGCGCCGAGGCGCGGGCCGAGCTCGCCCGGCTGGTCGCCGCGGTGAGCGGTGGCGACTTCGCACCCCCTGTCCCGCCC
>NZ_JAAXKY010000159.1 GCF_012911925.1 Pseudonocardia xinjiangensis
GTCGGGAACAGCGGGGCGGGTCGCCGGGCCGCCCTCGCCCACACGGCGCACGACGCCGGTGAGGAGGCGCTCTACCGGCGGGTCCTGGACCACCCCGGCGTCCTGTGGGCCCACGACCAGGAGCACATGATCGACCTGGCCCTCGCGTTGTCGCGCACCCGCCGGCCCGCCGGCCGCCGGGTGGGGATCGTGACGGTGTCCGGCGGCGCCGGCACCTGGCTCGCCGACGACCTCGTGGCGGCGGGGCTGGAGGTGCCGCTGCTCTCGCCGCAGGTTCAGGCTCTCCTGCGGGAGCGGATCCCGCCGTACGGGAGCCCGGCCAACCCCGTGGACGCCACGGCACAGGTGCTCGGCCTCGGCGGGGTCAGCCCGGTCGTGCGGATCCTCGCCGACAGCGGGGAGGTCGACGCCGTGGTGCTGGTGGCCACGCTCGCGGACCAGAAGCAGCTCGAGCGCGAGCGGGAGTACCTCGCGACGCTGGCTGCGTCGGTGCCGCTGGTGATCTACAGCTACACGCGCCCCGGGCAGGCCAGCATCGACCTGCTCGAGGAGCTCGGGATCGCCTTCTTCACCAGCACCACCCGTACGGCCGGGGCGCTGGCGGCGCTGGCTCCCGCGATCAGCTGAGGTAGGGCGGGGCCTCACCCCAGCCCCACCGCGGGGTGGGCGCGTTCTGCATGGGGGTGGCGTCCGGCGCCGCGTTGGCCCGGGCGATGCGCGTGCCCCACTCCACGTAGGCGACGAAGGCGGAGCGGAACTCGGGGTCATCGGGGAGCCCCGCCTCGTCGGCGCTCGACGCGATGAGGGTCGCCCACCGCGCCCGCTGCTCCTCCGTGATACCGAGGCCGATGTGGTGGCGCAGCATCGCGGGGTAGCCGCCGAGCTCGTCGGTGTAGTCGGTGGGTCCGCCGAACACCTCCCCGAGCCAGCGGGCCACGTGGTCGCGGTGCTCCGGTCCCATGTGCCGGAACACGGGTTCGAGCACCGGGTCGGCGAGCACCCGGTCGTAGAAGACCTCTGTGAGGCGGTGCAGAGCAGCGGAACCGCCGCACCAGTCGTAGAGCGTGGGGACGGGAGTGGCGGTCACTCAGGCGCTCCTTGATTACGACATTACAGCCGTCATCGACCCGCCGCATCCTGCCGCGAGTCGGCCAGATGCGCCACTGCCGCGCCGCGGAGCATCGCCGCCTCCGACATCAGCGCGAAGAAGGTGAAGCCCAGCGCGCGGAAGCGGTGCACGTGGGCGGGCGAGGCACAGTAGATGCCGACCGGGAGGTCCCGCGCCCGGCAGGCGGCGACGACGTCGCGCAGCAGGCGCTCGTAACCCGGGTCGTCCACCTGGGCGCTCGGCGGCAGGCCGGCGCTGAACGCCAGGTCCGACGGCCCGACGAACACCGCGTCCAGGCCCTCGACCGCCGCGATGTCGGGTAGCGCCTCGACCGCCGCGAGGGTCTCCGCCATGACGATGCACAGCGGGTCCGGCCGGCCGGGTGACCAGGCCGCCCGCGT
The DNA here is from genome assembly GCF_012911925.1 of Pseudonocardia xinjiangensis. GTDB lineage: Bacteria > Actinomycetota > Actinomycetes > Mycobacteriales > Pseudonocardiaceae > Pseudonocardia > Pseudonocardia xinjiangensis. The sequence goes on from NZ_JAAXKY010000159.1 coordinate 1,510, forward strand.
CGGGCCGTAGCTGCGTCCGCCTCGGGGCGGGTAGTGGCAGGCCGCCACGGCCCGGGCCGCATCGGCCGCGGTGTCGACCATCGGCACGATGACGGCCGCGGCACCCCGGTCCAGTGCCCGGCCGATGGCGCCTGCCTCGTTCCCGGTGACCCGCACGACCACCGGCGTGCCGGTCGAGTCCAGCGCCTGGGCCATCGGGAGCAGCGCGTCGTCGCCGATCAGGCCGTGCTGCTGGTCGATGCACACGAACCCGAAGCCCACCGAGCCGATGAGCTCGGCGGAGGCGGATCCGGGAAGCTGCAGCCAGCCGCCCACGACGTCGGCGGTCAGATCGAGAGGGAGAGCGTTCACCCGTCGCACTCTAGGGAACAGTTGTACATCTGCTTGCGTTCGCAACTACCATCACCGTCGATGAAGGGGAGAACGAGATGAGCACTATCGCTCCGCACGGCCTGCACCACGTCACGGCGATCGCGTCGGACCCGCAGCGCAACGTCGACTTCTACACGCGGGTGCTGGGACTGCGGCTGGTCAAGCAGACCGTGAACTTCGACGCGCCCGACACCTACCACCTGTACTACGGGGACGCGCGAGGTGCGCCGTCCACGCTCCTGACCTTCTTCCCGTGGCGGGGCGTCCCCGCCGGGCGTCAGGGCAGCGGGCTGACCACCGCCACCGCGTTCAGCGTGCCGCCGGAGTCGATGGGCTGGTGGCAGCGCCACCTCACCGGTGCCGGGCTCGTGCTCGACGGCCCCCGCACCCGTGACGGCGAGGAGGTGCTGACCCTGCGCGACCCCGACGGCATGGTGATCGACATCGTCGCGGCTCCCGGCGACACCCGCTCGGGCTGGGACGGCGTGGCCGGCGTGCCGGCCGAGCACGCCGTGCGCGGCCTGCACTCGGTGACGATGTCCGAGCGCCTGCCCGACGCCACCGCGGAGATGCTCGCGGGCGTGCTCGGGATGCACCTGCAGGGCGAGGACGGCGACCGCGCCCGCTTCGCCATGGCCGGGGGTGGCGCAGGGGCCGTCGTCGACGTGGCCGCCGACGCGCGGCCGCGGGGGCTGCAGGCCGGTGGCACCGTGCACCACATCGCCTTCCGCGCACCGGACCAGGAGACCCAGGCCCGGTGGCGCCGGGAGCTCGTCGAGGCGGGTCTGCGGGTCACCGGGATCGTCGACCGGCAGTACTTCACCTCCATCTACTTCCACGAACCCGGGGGAGTGCTGCTGGAGATCGCGACCGACCAGCCCGGCTTCGCCATCGACGAGCCGCTGCTGGAGCTGGGCCGGTCCCTGAAGCTGCCGCCGTGGCTGGAGCCCAGCCGCGAGCAGATCGCGCGGGCGCTCCCGCCGCTGCACGTCGACGCCCCGGCGACGCCGTGACCGCCGCGCAGGGCGGCCCGGCCGTGGTCCGTCCGCATGTGTGGGTCCCGGGCAGCGCCGCCCCGCCGCTGCTGCTCCTGCACGGCACCGGCGGCGACGAGCACGACCTGCTGCCCCTGCGCGAGCACCTCGCGCCGGACGCCCCCGTGCTCTCGCCCCGGGGCACGGTGCTGGAGAACGGCATGCCGCGGTTCTTCCGCAGGCTCCAGGAGGGCGTCTTCGACGAGGACGACCTGCGCGCGCGGGTGGACGAGCTGGCGGCGTTCCTCGTCGCGGCGGAGGCCGAGCACGACGTCGCGGCCGGGTCGTGGGTGGCGGCCGGGTTCTCCAACGGAGCGAACATGGCGTCCGCGCTGCTGTTCCGCCGCCCGGAGACCCTGGCCGGCTCGGTGCTGCTGGCGGCGATGGTGCCGTTCCGCGACGGGCCGGACCCCGATCTCGACCTCACGGGCAAGCGCGTGGCCGTGTCCAACGGCCGCCGCGACCCGATGGCGACCGCCGCCCACACCCGCACCCTGGTCGCGCAGCTGCGCGACCACGGCGCGGAGGTGGTGGAGTTCCCGCACGACGGCGGCCACGACATCGACCCGCGGACCCTCCCGGCCCTGCGCGCTTTCGTGGCGGGGCACTAGCCGCCGAGGTTCAGGAAAGCCACTTTCCTGCCCTGTGCGGGCCTGAAAGTGGCTTTCCTGAACTTGGGGCCGGCGCCGGCCGCATCCGCAGAACGGCCCGGGCCCGGGTGACGTCGAAGTCCTTCTCCCATTTCCCCACCACGATCGCCGCGACGGCGTTGCCGAGCACGTTGATGAAGACCCGGCCCTCGTTGAGCAGGCGGTCGACACCGACGATCAACGCAAGGGCGGCGAGCGGCACGTGCCCGATCGCGGTGATGCTGCTGGCCAGCACGATGAATGCGCCACCCGCGATCCCGGCGGTTCCCTTGCTCGTCAGCATCATGATCCCGACCATCGTCAGCTGCTGCTGCCACGACAGGTCGATCCCGACGGCCTGTGCGAGGAAGAGCGACGCCATCGTCAGGTAGATCGCCGAACCGTCGAGGTTGAACGAGAACCCGGCGGGGATCGTGATGCCCACGACGGGACGGCCGACGCCGAGGGCCTCCAGCTTCTGCACCACCTGCGGGAGCACCGCCTCGCTCGAGCAGGTGCTCAGTGCGACCAGCAGCTCCGCCCGCAGGAAGCGCATGAGCCCGAACAGGCTCAGTCGGCACGCCCGCATGATCGTCCCGAGCACCACGAGGATGTAGACGACGCACGTCGCGGTGAACAGGACGACCAGGTAGCCGAGCTGTTGCAGGCTGGCCGCGCCGTAGGTGCTGACCACCGTGGCCAGCGCTCCGAACGTCCCGATGGGCGCGAGTCGCATCACCCAGGAGACGATCCTGAACACGACCTCCGACAGCGCCCCGATGCCCTGGGTGAGGATCTGTGCCCGCTCACCCGAGACGTTGAGGGCCACCCCGAACAGGATCGACACCAGCAGCGCCGAGAGGATGTTGTCCCCGGTGAGTGCGCCGAACAGTGACTCCGGGATCAGGCTCGACACGAAGTCGGTGAAGCTCGCGTGTCCGCCTCCGCTCACGCCGGGGATGTGCCCCGCGTCGAGGGTGGCCGGGTTGATGTTCATCCCCGCACCGGGATGGAACACGTTGGCCACCACGAGGCCGATCACCATCGAGACCAGCGAGAAGACGATGAAGTAGCCGATCGCCTTGATCCCGATCCGCCCGGCCTTGCGCAGGTCGTCCATCGCGGCGATTCCCGTGGTGACGACGCAGAAGACCACCGGGATGACGATCATCGTGACCAGCGCGATGAACCAGTCGTTGAGAGGTTTCATCGCTGCACCGAAGCCGGGGAAGAGAACGCCGACGGCGATTCCGAGCACGGCGCCCACGACCACCTGGAACCACAGCTCACGCAGCAGCCGGACGGGGCGGGACCGAGGCGGCGGGTCGGCGACGTTCGACGGGGACATACCGAACTCCTTGCACAGCAGTGTGTGTGGGGTGTCAGCAGGCGGAACCGAGGCGCATCAGCTGTGCAGCTCGCGCAGCACCGGGTAGAACTCGGCCTTCGCCTCGAGTCCGATCCCCGGCAGGTCCGTGAGGCCGACGTACCCGTCGCGCACCTCGGCGCCGTCGGCGAAGCCCCCGGCAGGCTTGAACTCCCCGGGATACGACTCGTTGCCACCGAGCTTCAGCGCGGCGGCGATGTGCAGGGAGAACTGGTGGCCGCCGTGCGGGATGCACCGGCGGGAGTCCCAGCCGTGCTGCCGCAGCATGTCCTGGATGCGCAGGTACTCGACCAGTCCGTAGCTCAGGGCCGGGTCGACCTGGATGGTGTCGCGGTCGGGCCGCATCCCCGCGTACCGCACGAGGTTGCGGGCGTCCGGCAGCGAGAACAGGTTCTCGCCGGTGGCCAGTGGGCCCCGGTAGTGCTCGGCCAGGGTGGCGTGCAGGTGGTAGTCGAGCGGGTCGCCCGGCTCCTCGTACCAGAACAGGCCGTAGGGCTCGATCGCTCGGCCGTAGTCCAGGGCGGTCTCCAGGTCGAAACGACCGTTGACGTCCACTGCCAGCCGGGACCCGTCGCCGTCGAGGACGTCGAGGACGGCCTCGATCCGGCGCAGGTCCTCGGCCAGCTCGGCACCGCCGATCTTCATCTTGACCACGCGGTAGCCGAGGTCGAGGAAGCCCTTCATCTCGTCCTGCAGCTCGCGTAGACCCTTGCCGGGGGCGTAGTAGCCGCCTGCGGCGTAGACGAAGACCGACTCGTCGGGCCGGCCGTCGCCGTAGCGCTCGGACAGGAAGCGGTGGAGCGGCTGCTCGTTGATCTTCGCGGCCAGGTCGAACAGCGCCATGTCGACGGCGCCGACCGCGACCGAGCGTTCACCGTGGCCGCCCGGCTTCTCGTTCCGCATCATCACGTCCCACGCCTTCGCCGGGTCGACGAAGGTGCCGTTGTCGGCGAGGAGATCGTCCGGCGATGCCTGCAGCAGCCGCGGCAGCAGCCGCCGCCGCAGGATCTCCCCCGCGCTGTAGCGGCCGTTCGAGGTGAACCCGTACCCCACGACGGGTTCACCAGCGCGGACCACGTCGCTGACGACCGCGACGATCGAGCAGTCCATCGAGCTGAAGTCGATCAACGCATTGCGGATCGACGAGCTGATCGGCACGACACCCTCGTGCACGGAGACGATCTTCATGACGCTCCTCGTAACTTATAAGATGTTCGGGACGCTAGGCTCCCAGCGAGTCCGAGCGCAAGCCGACGTGGTCCCGACAAGAAGTGGTGGACCGATGACCAGCACGAATGTCTTCTCGAGCAAGAGCGAGGTCGCGTACGCCGAGATCCGCGACCGCATCCTCTCGGGAGCGCTCGCCCCCGGTTCCCGCCTGGCGCAGTACGAGCTCGCCGAGTCCCTGCACATGAGCATCACGCCGCTGCGCGAGGCCATCAGACGGCTCAGCAGCGAAGGCCTGATCGACCTCGACACGCACCGGGACGCGCGCGTCGCCCGCATGGACGCCGCGGAGGCCCGACAGCTGTTCGAGGTGCGCCTGTCGCTGGACCCCTCAGCGGTCGAGCTGGCGGCCGCCCGCCGTACCGAGGCCGACATCACCGCGATGCGGGCCGCCGTCGAACGGCTGTTGCCCGTGACCAGGCAGTGGGGCGAGGAAGCGCTCACCGCGCACCGGGACTTCCACCGGACGCTGTACCGGGCGTCCCACAACGACGTCATGGTCCGGCTGCTCGACGACCTGTGGGACAAGTCGGACCGTTACCGGCGCATCGGTCTCGTGCTGCCGCCGGGCGACGGTCCGCGCACCCGCGACCTCGACGAACATCGTCAGATGATGGAGCTCGTCATCAGTGGTGACGGCGAGCGCGCGGCCGAGCTGATGCGCAACCACATCCGGCTGAGCCTCACGGCGTCGGCGATCGAGGTGCTCGAAGCACGCTGAGGCGGATCAGCACTCACCGCCGAAGTTCAGGAAAGCCACTTTCCTGCCCTGTGCGGGCCTGAAAGTGGCTTTCCTGAACTCGGGGCCGGCGCTCAGCCCGCAGGGGGCGCTGCCGGGATGCCGTTCGCCGGGGGAGCCGCCGGTTCACCGGTGGCCTCCGTGATGGGGGCGTCGCCGTTGTCCGTCACGAGGACGGGGGTCAGGCTCTCCGTGGTGCCGCCGGTGATCCGGGCGACCTCCACCCCGGAGACGCCGGCGTGCCGGTCGGCCGAGTACCGGAACGGCGCCACCCACGGGCCCTGGAACTGCGCGCCCGACCGCTCGACGGCCGCCACGATGCTCTCGCGTGTGGGGTCGGCCCCGGCCGCCTGCAGCGCCTGCACGAACGTGTAGGCCTGGGACATGCCGTAGATGCGGTAGTTGGTCAGCTCGCCGTCGCCGCCGTGCTCGTCCCACACCCGCTGGAACAGCTGGACCCACGGGTCGTCCGGTGCGTCGACACCGGGCAGGTACTCGGTGGTGATCACGCCGTCGAGCAGCCCGGCGTCGGTGACGGCGCCCTCGGAGAAGCGGGCCAGCAGGGAGCCGACGAGCCCGGGGTCGGAGCCGACGTTGGAGTAGATCCACTGCGGCTTGTAGTTCAGCCGCAGCGACTGCAGCTGCGAGAGGGCCGTGTAGGACGGCACGTTGAAGCCGATCACGAGGTCGGCGCCCGCCGCCTGCAGCGCCGCGATCTGCGGGGCCACGTCGGTGTTGCCGGGCGTGTACCGCTCGGCGGCGACGATCTGCTTGTCGAGGAACCGGCGGGCGCCGAGCTCGCCGTCGCGGCCGAAGTCGTCGTCCTGCAGGAACAGGCCGACCTTGGCCTGCGGGAAGTTCTGCGCCACGTACTGCCCGACGATCTTCCCCTCGATCTCGTAGTCGGGCTGCCAGCCGAAGGTCTGCGGGTTCTTGGCCGGCTGGTCCCACAGCAGGGAGCCCGAGGAGACGAACAGGTCCGGCACGCCCTCGCTGTTGAGGTAGTCGAGCACGGCCGAGTGCGTGGGGGTGCCCAGGCCGCCCAGCAGCGCGAACACCTGGTCCTGGAGGACGAGCTCGTTGACCACCTGGCTGGTCTGCGTCGGGTTGTAGGCGTCGTCGCGAAAGACGTAGTCGATCGTCCGCCCGTTGATCCCGCCTGCGGCGTTGACGAAGTCGAAGTAGGCCTTCGCGCCGGTCGGGATCTCGCTGTAGCCGGGCGCCGCGACGCCGGTGAGCGGGAAGTGCGCCCCGATCTTCACCGAGGTGTCGGTGATGCCGACGGCGGGGGCGGCGTCGGTCCCGGACCCGCCGTCAGGGCGCCCGCCCGCACCGCACGCGCTGAGAACCACCGCCGCCGCGACCGCCGCCGCGGCGAGCGCCGAGCGCCTGCTCCTCCTGGTCATCCTGTCCTCCTCGTCGAGGGTCCCCGGCGGTTGGTCCTGCTCCGGTTCCACAGCTTCTTCACCACGCCGACGGCTCCCGACGGCGCGAGCAGCATCACGAGCACGAGCACCACGCCGTAGACGAACGGCGCGAGCTGCGCGGCCTGCGTCCCGTCCAGCCCGGCGCCGATGCCGAGGTTGGTGACAGCAGGCGGCAGGAACACCAGCAGCGCGCTGCCGAGCAGCGCCCCCTCCAGGCTGCCGAGGCCGCCGACGACCACCGCGGTGAGCAACCCGAGCGAGAGCACGATCGTGAACCCGCTGGGCGCGGCCAGCCGCACCACCACGCCGAGCACCGAGCCCGCCAGCCCGGCGCAGACCGCGCTGACCACGAACGCGAGCACCCGCACCCGGCCCAGCCGGATCCCGGCCAGCTCCGCGGCGACCTCGTCGTCGCGCACGGCCCGCCAGACCCGTCCGATGCGCCCGGCCATCAGGTTGGCCAGCAGCAGGAGCACCACCAGCAGCGTGCCCCAGCCGAGATAGGCGAGGTACTTGGCGGTGGGCGTCTCGTTGGCGGAGAGGAAGTAGACGGCGTCGGCGAACCAGTCGGGCACGTCGGGCGAGGCGACCGGGAGCCCCTGCTCCCCGCCGAGGGTGTGATCGAAGTAGATCGCCAGGCCCGGCACCGCGACGGCCAGCGCGAGCGTGGCGCCCGCCAGGTAGGGCCCGTGCAGCCGGGCGGCGGCCGCCCCCACCACGGCGCCGACCAGCGCGGTGACGGCGGCCGCGATGACCATGACGAGCAGCAGCGGGAGGCCCGTGCCGTCGTCCCCGAGCAGCAGCCCGGTGGTGTAGGCGCCCACGGCCATCAGCGCGCCGTGGCCGAGCGAGATCTGCCCGTTGAGACCCGTGAGCACGGTGAGCCCCGCCGCGGCGATCGCGTAGTAGGACATGGTGGCGAACTGCGAGTTGCGGAACGGGCTGGTCAGCTCCAGCACGAGCACCACGGCCACGAGTGCGAGGAGCACCACCAGCGCGTGCCTGCCGAAGGTGGAGCGCGGCAGCCTGCGGCGTACGGCAGCCAGGGGCCCGGGCCTCGGAGCCCCGGTGGCGACGGGGGAGGACGCCTGCGCGGCGGCAGGCTCGTCGGTCTGCTGGGACATCAGACCCTCCGCGCTGCGGTCCGGGCGAACAGTCCCTGCGGCCGCACCAGCAGCACCGCCACCAGGATCGCGAGCGCGGCCAGCGCCACCAGCTCGCTGCCGAGGTAGCCGCTGACGTAGGACAGCAGCAGTCCGATCGTCAGCCCGCCGACCACGGCCCCGGCCGGCGAGTCGAGGCCGCCGAGCACGGCGGCGACGAACCCGTAGACGATCACGGCGTCCATGTAGGCGGGGAACACCAGGCTGCCGCCCGCGATCAGCAGTCCGGACAGCGAACCGACGCCCGCGGCCAGCGCCCAGCCGAGCGTGAGCATCCGCCCGACGGGCACGCCGAGCAGCCTCGACACCTCCTGGCTGAACGCGGCGGCGCGCATCTTCAGGCCGAGGTCGGTGAAGCGGAAGAGCGCGACGAGGGCGAGCATCACCACCACCACGGCGACGATGATGTAGATGCTGTTCGGGGTGAACGCGATGTTGACCCCGCCCACGGTGAACCCGCGCAGGTCGAACGGCGCGGGGAACGACCGGAACGTGGAGCCGAACAGGATCGCGGCCAGCGCCTGCAGCGCCACGAACAGCCCGAGCGTCACGATCACGGCGTTGAGCTCCGGGCCGCCCTCGACCGGGCGGATCACCAGCCGCTCGATCACGGCACCCAGCACCAGCCCGGCGACCAGCGCGACGACGAGACCGACCCAGTACGACTGGCCGCCCTCGATCACGGTGAGCGCCAGGTAGGTGGTGAACATGGCCATGGCGCCCTGCGCGAAGTTGACGACCCGGGTGGAGCGCCAGATCAACACCAGGGCCAGTGCGAAGGCGGCGTAGACGGCTCCCTGACCGAGACCGGTCAGCGTGACGTTGAGGAACTGCTGCACTGCTCTCCTCTCCTGATCAGAAGCCGAGGTAGGCGTGGCGGAGGCCGTCGTCCGCGGCGAGCGCGGCGGCGGCGTCGCGGGCCACCACGCGCCCCAGGTTGAGCACGACGCCGACGTCGGCGATCGAGAGGGCGCTGCGCGCGTTCTGCTCGACGAGCAGCACGGTGACCCCGTCGCTGTCGACGAGGTCGCGCAGCAGCCCGAAGATCTGCGCGACGATCCGGGGCGCCAGCCCCAGCGACGGTTCGTCGAGCAGCAGGACGTCCGGGCCGGACAGCAGGGCCCGGCCGATCACGAGCATCTGCCGCTCCCCGCCGGAGAGCACGTGCGCGTCGTGGCGGCGGCGCTGTGCCAGCGGCGGGAACATCTCGTACACCTGGGCCAGCCCGCGCTCGGTGCGCCGGCGGGACGCGCCGAGCATCGCCCCGAGGCGCAGGTTCTCCTCCACCGTGAGCTCGGTGATCACCCCGCGGCCCTCGGGGACGTGCGCGATCCCGGCGCGCGCGATCGCCTCGGCGGGGGCGTGGGTGAGGTCGGTGCCGTCGAGCAGCACCTGTCCCGCCGCGGGCCGGACCAGGCCGGAGATCGTGCGCAGCAACGTCGACTTGCCTGCCCCGTTGGCCCCGAGCACGGCGGTGACCTGGCCCCGCTCCGCGGTGATGTCGACGGTGTCGAGCGCCGTGACCGGGCCGTAGGACGTGGTGAGGCCGGAGATCTCCAGCGTGCCGGCACTCATGAGTGCGTGGCCTCCTCGCCCAGGTAGGCGTCGATCACCGCGGGGTCGTCGCGGACCTCGTCGGGGGTGCCGTCGGCCACGACCTTGCCGAAGTCGAGCACCGTGATCCGGTCGCAGACCGCCATCACCAGGTCCATGTGGTGCTCGACCAGCACCACCGACATGCGGTCGGTCAAGGTCCGGATCAGCTCGCCCAGCTCGGTCATCTCGTCGCTGCCCAGGCCGCTCGCGGGCTCGTCGAGCAGCAGCAGGTCGGGTTCTCCGGCGAGCGCGCGGGCCAGGGCCACCCGTTTCTGCACCGGGTAGGGGAGGCTCCCGGGCAGCCGGTCGGCGTAGCCGTCGGCGCCGAGCTCGGTGAGGGCGGCCATCGCACGCTCGCGCAGCGCCCGCTCGTCGCGGTCGGAGCGGGCCAGGGCGAACAGGGTGGCGGCGAAGCCGGCGCGCCGGTGCCGGTCGGCGCCGACCATCACGTTCTCCACCACGGTCAGCCCGCGGAAGAGCCCGACCCCCTGCAGCGTGCGGGCGATGCCCATCCCCGAGAGCCGGTGCGGACGCAGGTCGCGCACCGGCCGCCCGTGGCGCAGCACGGTGCCCGTGTCGGGGCGGACGAAGCCGCAGCAGACGTTGAAGAGCGTGGTCTTGCCCGCGCCGTTCGGCCCGATCACACCGTGCACCTGACCCGGCCCGACGGCCAGGGACACGTCGTCGAGCGCGACGAGGCCGCCGAACCGGACCCCGACGCCGCTGACGGCGAAGACGGCCGAGACGTCCGGGGACGCCGTCGGCCCGGTGGGTGATGTCGACACTGACACGTGGGCGTCTCCCGGGTGCGGGCGGCGGTGACCGCGATCACTGGGTAGCCCCACTTTGGGCGCAGCGCCCAGCGCGCACCATGTGCGCATCGCCCAGGATCGGGGCCGCAGAACTGGGCAGCGCGCCCGTATGGGTGGACGGCGCTGTGCGGGCTGCTGCACAGTGCGGGAATGCTGCCCACCCGGCGGGGCGCCGGCGAGAGCCGTCCCGACACCGGAACCCGCTCCGGCACCGGGGGCCGGCCGCTGCCGCCCGAGTCCGCGGACGCGCTGCGGGTGCTCGGCGGCGTCCTGATCGACGAGGTCGACGGGCTCGCCGACCGGTTGACGGTGATGGTGCTGCACCGCGAGCCGACCTACGCCGAGCTGGACATGGTGGAGGAGCTGCGCGGTGCCTGCCGGGCCAACATGGAGCGCGGGGTGCAGACGCTCGCCGAGCAGGTGCCGGATGGGGTGGACCCCGAGGACACCTCGCGGCAGACCGGCAGGCGCCGCGCCCGCCAGGGGGTGCCGCTCGAGGTGGTGCTGCGCGCCTACCGGCTCGGCGGGCGCGTCATGTGGGAAGCGCTGCTGAGCGCCTCCCGCGGCCGGTTCTCCGGGCGGTACGACACCGCGCTGCTGGACGCCGCGAGCTACGTCTGGCGCGTCAACGACCGCAGTGCCACCGCGCTCGTCGAGGCCTACCGGCTGGAGGAGCTGCGGCTGCAGAGCCACGACCTGAGCAGGCGTCACGCCGTGCTCGACGGTCTCATCGAGGGCCGCGGGGGCGACCCGGCGTTCCTGCGGGACGCGGCGACGGTGCTCGGGCTGCCCGAGCGCGGCCCGATGCTGTGCGTGGTGACGCCGGTGGAACCGTCGGGGGAGGACTCGCTCCGGTCGCCGCAGGAGGCGCTGGCGCCGCTGGGCATCGTCTCGTCCTGGTTCCTGCGGCCGCGCGACGAGGTGGGGGTGGTGGCGCTCGGGTCCCGGCCGCCCGAGGTGGTGGCCGACGCGCTGCGCCCGTGCGTGGCGGGCCGGGTGGGTGTCTCCCCCGTGGTGGACGGGCTGGGCGCGATCGACGCGGGCTACCGGATGGCGCACACCGCCGCCCGCACGCTCGTGGGACCGGGCCTGGCGGTGCTCGACGAGCGGCTGCCCGAAGCGCTGCTGGTGGACAGCCCGGAGCTGGTGCCGCGCGTGGTGCGCACCGCACTCGGCGGTCTGCTCGATCTGCCCCCCGCCGACCGCGACACGCTGCTGGAGACGCTGCGGGAACTGCTGGCGAACGGCGGCTCCCCGACCCATGCGGCGGCGGCGCTGTTCTGCCACCGCAACACGGTGATCTACCGGGTGCGCCGAATCGAGGCGGCCACCGGCCGCTCCATCGCCGACCCCCGCGACCGGCTGCTGCTGACCCTCGGCGTGCTGGCCGCGCAGTCGAGCGGTCTCCCCTGACCGGTGGCCCTGCGGTCCCCCCAGGTTCAGGAAAGCCACTTTCCTGCCCTCTGCGGGCCTGAAAGTGGCTTTCCTGAACTTCCGGGGGGCCGTCAGGGGAGGGTGGTCAGTTCGCGTTCCAGGGGTGTGCGGAAGCGGGGGGTCACCCGGACGTCGCCGATCCGGGCCGCGAGTCGTTCGGCCGTCGCGTGGACCGCCGTGGTCGCCTCGGTGCCGATGTCCTCCAACAACCGCAGCGCGACCGTCCCGTCGGCGCGTTGCGCCCAGCCGCCCACGATCCGCCCGTCGCTCCAGACCGTCGGACCGATGTTGCCGCTGCGATCGAACAGGGCCGCCTTGTGGGGGCCGAGGTACCAGCCGCGGTCCTGCCAGCCCATCGCCGTGGGGTCCAGCCCGGGCAGCAGCGCCACCCACGGCTCGGGCTGCGCGACGGGCTCGACGTCGTCGGGCAGGACCACGCCGGGGACGCCGTCGAGGTCCACCGCGACGGCGCCGACCGCGGTGAGCGCGGCGCGGGTGCGGGCCATGGTCCAGCCCGTCCACCACTTCAGGTCGGCCACCGGGGCGGGGCCGAACGCGGTGAGCCAGCGGCGCGCGAGCTCCGCGTGGGCGGCGGCCGGGTCCAGCTCCGGCATCCCGCCCGGCCACCACGCCGACGTCGGTGACCAGCGGTACTGCGTGGACGTCCACCCGCCGAGGGGACGGCCGCGGGCGATGTGGCCGTCCGCGGCGAGCACCAGCAGCGCCCGGCTCGTCATGTTCTGCGGGGTGTCGTCGGGGGGCACGACGATCCGGGTGCGCAGGCGCGGCTCGTCGGCCACCAGTTCGACCGCGGTGGCCTCACCCCGCGCGACCAGCGCCCGCAACGCCGACGCCTCGACGTCGGCGAGCCACGCCGCCGGGTCCTCGGCCACCCCGGCACGCTCGATGTGCTGCACGAGCTTGCGGCGTTGCACCGCGGCCACGTCGAGCGTGCACGCGGCCTGCAGGACCGGTGCGACGTCGAGCGCCGTCACCCAGACCGTGCGCCGCATCGACAGCATCCGCACCAGCGCGCGCTCGTCGTGCAGGGCCCGCTCGACCGTGGGAGCAGCGGCGTCGGACCGGGCGAGCACCGCGAGCACGACGGACGCGGGGTCCGTGGCGTGCAGCGCGACGAGTGCGTCGGCCACGCCCGCCACCCCGGCCACCGACTCCGGGGTGGCGTGACCGGGAGCGAGTAGGTGCCGCCGCCCGAGCCGGGCCCGCCGCTGCGCCGTGCCGATCCGCGGTTCTGCCGTCACCCGGGGATCATGGCGCACCGGTTGGCCGCGCAGGTGGGTGCCCGGCGCCGCAGCGGCGCCGTCAGCCGGCGACCGTGGTGCGCTCCAGTGCGTGCTCGACCAGCGCGATGATCGTCGCGAGGCACGAGCCGTCGCTGCGGGCGTCCATCCGCACCACCGGCACGTCGGGTGCCAGCGCGAGTGCCTCCCGCACGGTCTCCGCGGAGAAGCCCGTGGTGCCGGGGAAGTCGTTCAACGCCACGACGAACGGCAGCTGCCGGTTCTCGCAGTAGTCGACGGCGGGGAAGCAGTCCTCGACCCGGCGCAGGTCGACGAGCACGACGGCGCCGACGGAGCCGCGGGCGAGCTCGTCCCACATGAACCAGAAGCGGTCCTGCCCCGGCGTGCCGAACAGGTAGAGGATCAGCGCGTCGTCGACGGTGATCCGGCCGAAGTCCATCGCGACCGTCGTGGTGTTCTTGCCCGGGACCGCCGCGATGTCGTCGACCCCCACCGACGCCGCGGTCAGCGGCTCCTCCGTCAGCAGCGGCGGGATCTCCGACAGCGCCCGCACGAGCGTGGTCTTGCCCACCCCGAAGCCGCCGGCCACGACGACCTTCAGCGGGATCGGCCCGTTGTCATCGCGCACGGAGACCCGCCAGCAACCGGTTCAGCACCTCCGCGGCGGGGCGCCCGCCGACGCCTGCCGGTGCCGGGGCGTGCACCACGAGGTAGCCGGAGTCGGCCAGGTCGCTCACGAGCACCCGGGCCACCCCGACCGGGACGCGCAGCGCTGCTCCGACCTCCATGAGCGACACCGGTCGTCCCGCCAGCTCGATGATCATCCGATGCTCTTTCTGCAGGTCACCGGCCCAACGATCGGTCGCGAGGACGAGGGACTCGACCGGCAGGTCACGTCCTGAGGACCGGGTGCGACCGCCGGTCACGGCGTACACGGGCACGACCCGGTCGTCGCGGCGCCCCGCGCCGGTATGCCGTGCCGGTTCGTCCGGGGTCACTGCGAGGAGCCTCCGGCGTCGGCCCTGGCCGCCGGGGTCAGCGCGTGCCCCACCCGGGAGGCCAGCATGGTCATCTCGTAGCCGACCATCCCCATGTCGCAGCGCCGCCCGGCGTGCACGGCGAGGGTGGCGCCGTGGCTGATCGCCGTGACGAACAGGTAGCCGTCGTCCATCTCGAGGATCGTCTGCGTCACCGGGCCCGCGTGCAGCAGGAGTGCCGTGCCCTTGGCCAGGCTGACCAGTCCGGACGCCGCAGCGGAGAGCTGGTCGGCCAGGCCATCGGCCATCCTCGGGGAGGTCGCGAGCCGCAGGCCGTCGCCCGAGACGACCAACGCCTGCACGACCCCCGGCGTCTCCCGAGCGAACTCCACGAGCAGCCAGTCGAGCGGCCTGCCGGTCACGACCGCCCCGCGTTCTCGGTGGCGGCGAGCGCGGCGAGCCGGCTGGCCTGGTACCGCGACAGAGCCCCTACTGCCTCGGCGCGGCGCGGGGGGACGGCCACCTCGGGCTCGGGTCCGAGGGGTTCGCGCAGCTCCGGCGCGAGGCTGGCCTGCGGGACCCGCCGGCGCAGGACACGCTCGCCGGAGTCGGGGGGCGGCGCGCCCCGGGGCGCCGGGAC
>NZ_JAAXKY010000015.1 GCF_012911925.1 Pseudonocardia xinjiangensis
GCCCGAGACCGCTTCTGAACAGCCACATGTGTCCATGTCGCGGCGGTGCAGAGCCGGGCTGGTCGGCCTGCCTGCCGGAACGGGCGACTCGCGCACGCATTCCGGGCGACTCGCGGGGTGGGGGCGACATGGACACGTGTGGCTGATTTTCGGGCCCGGATTCCGCGACATGTGTCCATGTCGCGGTGCGACCTTCTCCCGTCGCGCGCGGGTCGGATGGGTGGTGGCGTGGGCGCCCGGACCGTCGGAAGTTTCGGAAAATTGCCGATTGTGCGGTTGCGTGTCGTATGCGACCGTTGCAAGCGCTTTCCGACCCCCGTCACCGTCGATCGGAGATCCGTGAGCACCCGGCCCCCGTTCCCCGCCGACAGCTCGGCACGCTGATGCCCTACGCCGGCGCCAGCGGCCCCGTCGGCGGCCTGCTGCCCGAGCCCGCCCCCCTCGGGCTCGGGCTGCAGCACGAACACGGCCGCTCGGTGTCCGTCACCCACCACGGCGCACAGCTGCTCCGCTACGTCACGCACCCGTGGGACCCGCAGCTCGAGTCGCCGCGGCCCTACGTCCATCCACTGCGGACGCTGTCCGGGCAGCTGGTCAGCCTCTACCGCCCGCACGACCACGTGTGGCACAAGGGTCTGGGCTTCGCGCTGCCCAACGTCGGGGAGCACAACTTCTGGGGTGGCCCGACCTACACGCGGGGCCCCGGCTACCGGCAGTCGGACAACGACGGCTCGATGCGGCACCGCAGCTTCGACGTGCTGCACGCCGACGCGGACAGCGCCACGATCGGACACGTCCTCGACTGGGTCACGGCCGCCGGGGAGACGGCGATCGTCGAGCACCGCCGCATCGACGTCACCGTTGCGGCGGGCGCGAACGCGTGGGTACTGACGTGGTCCACCCGGCTGACCAACGTCTCCGGCGGAGCGTTGCCCATCGGCAGCCCGGCGACCGAGGGCCGCGAGGGCGCAGGATACGCCGGGCTGTTCTGGCGCGGTCCGCGCTCCTGGACCGGCGGCACGGTGCTGGCCCCCGGCCGGTCCGGAGACGACGACCTCAACGGCGTCCACGGGCCGTGGCTGGGCTTCACCGGACGGCACGACGAGGGCGGCGACGCCTCCACGCTGGTGTTCGTCGACGCCGAGGACAACCTGCGGCACCCGACGCCGTGGTTCGTCCGCTCCGGCCTCTACGCGTGCCTGTGTCCGGCGCCGTTCGGCGAGACCGAGTACGTGCTCGACGACGACGCGGAGCTGCACCTGCGCTACGCGGTGGTCGTGGCGGACGGCGAGCACGACCCCGACGGCGCCGCGCACCTCGCCGCGCTGGGCGCGAAGTCCCTGACGCAGCGGTCCCGCTGACTCCCCTACCGATCTGGAGGAACGCATGCTCAACGGAGAGCGGCACCGATCCCGTCTCCTCGCCGCGCTGGCCTGCGCCGCCGTCCTGCTGCTCACCGCCTGCGGCGGGAGCGGCGGAGGCGACGGTGGGGACGGCGGTCCGGTGGAGCTCCGCTACTCGTGGTGGGGCAATGCCGACCGCGCCGCTCTCATGCAGCAGGCGATCGCGATCTTCGAGGCCGACCATCCGGACATCAAGATCACCCCGAACTTCTCCGACTTCGCCGAGTACTGGCAGAAGCTCAACACGGAGTCGGCGGGCGGCGGCACCCCGGACGTCCTGCAGATGGACTTCAGCTACCTGCGGGAGTACGGCGACCGGGGTCTGCTGCTGGACCTCGACAAGTCGGAGAACCCGGTACCCGTGAACGACCTGCTGCCCGGCCTGCAGCAGGCCGGCGTGGTCGACGGCCAGCGGTTCGCGGTGGCCCTGTCCGGCAACACCTGGGGCCTGATCTACGACCCGGCCGCGTTCCAGACCGCGGGGGTCAGCGTCCCCGAGCGCTGGACCTGGGAGGAGTACGGGGCGGCGATCACGAAGGTCGCGCAGACCTCCGGCATGGCGGGCGCGTGGGACTACACGTCGATCATGGGTGTCTTCGAGATCTGGCTGCGCCAGCAGGGCAAGGCCCTGTTCACCGAGGACGGCCGCATCGAGGCCACGCCCGCGGACCTGGAGCGGTTCTGGCAGCAGGGCGTCGACCTGCGGGCGGCCGGGGCGTTCCCACCCCAGGACAAGGTGGCGCAGGCCCTGCCGGTCACGGTGATGGGCGCCGACCTGGCGGCCTCGACCGTCAACCTCGACAGCATGGTCACCCGCTATGCGGGCGAGTCCGATCGGGAGTTCGCTCTCGGCGCGCTGCCCAGCTCGAACCCCGCCGACCTGGGGATCCGGCTGCGGCCGGGCATCCTGCTCTCGGCGTTCAGCGGTACCGACCACCCGCGGCAGGCGGCCCAGCTGATCGACTTCATGGTCAACGACCCGCGGGTCGGGGAGATCTTCGGCGGTAACCGCGGCCTGCCGGCCAGCAACGCGCAGCGCGCGGCCGCCACTCCGAAGCTCTCCGCCACCGACGCGGCGGTTGCCGAGTACGAGAAGACGATCGCACAGCAGCTGACGGTGCCGTCGGCCCTGCCGCCCGCGGGCGTGGGCACCGCCGACTCCGCCTTCCTGCGCATCAACGAGGAGATGGCCTACGGCCGCATCTCGGTGCAGGACGCGGCGGCGCAGTGGTTCTCCGAGACCGAGGCGGCACTCAGGTGACAGCGGGGACCAGTGCAGGGCCTGCCCTGTCCCGGGGCCTGCGCCCGAGCGCCGGTCCCCAGCAGGCCGGCCCGGGCGGGCGCACGAGGAAATCGTTGCGCACGGACGGGCCGGCCGGGTACTTCTTCCTGAGCCCGTGGATCCTCGGCATGCTCCTGCTGACGCTGGGGCCGATGCTCGCGTCGCTCTACCTGTCGTTCACGGACTACAACCTGTTCACGGCGCCGGAGTGGGTCGGGCTCCAGAACTACGTCGACATGTTCGCCGACCAGCGGTGGCGGCAGTCGGTGCTGGTCACGCTGACGTACGTGGTGATCTCGGCACCGCTCAAGCTCGCCGTCGCGCTGGCCGTCGCGATGCTGCTGGCCCGCCCGCGCCGGAGCCAGGGGTTCTACCGGTCGGCGTTCTACGCGCCGTCCCTGATCGGCGCGAGCGTCAGCATCGCGATCACCTGGCGGGCCTTGTTCAGCGACGACGCCGCGGTGGACCGGGTGCTCACCGCGCTCGGTTTCCCCTCGGGCGGCTGGGTCGGCGACCCGTCGCGGGCGCTGATGATCCTGGTGCTGCTGGCGGTGTGGCAGTTCGGCGCCCCGATGGTGATCTTCCTGGCCGGGCTCAAGCAGATCCCGCGCGAGCTGTACGAGGCCGCCGAGTGCGACGGCGCGGGCCCGTGGCGGAAGTTCTGGTCGATCACGCTGCCCACACTGTCGCCGGTGATCTTCTTCAACGTGCTGATGGAGACGATCGGCGCGTTCCAAGCCTTCACCAGCGCGTTCGTCGTCAGCAGTGGCAATGGTCTCGGCGGACCCGCCGGGTCGACCCTCTTCTACACGCTCTACCTGTACGAGCGCGGCTTCCAGGACTTCCGGATGGGCTACGCGTCGGCGATGGCCTGGATGCTGTTGCTGGCCGTCGGGCTGGTCACCGCGGTGCTCTTCCGCACCTCGCGTTCGTGGGTCTTCTACAACGACGGGAGCAGCTGATGACCACGCGCGTCCGCTCGGTGGTCTGGCACGTTGCCGCGCTCGCGATCCTCGTGGTGCTGCTCTACCCGGTGGCCTGGACGATCGGGGCGTCGTTCACGCCGTCCCGGGACATCGTGGGCAACCTCGAGCTGTTCCCGGCCACGCCGACCGGGGCGAACTACGCCCGGGCCGCGGAGGGCATTGCCGGGGTGAGCATCTGGAGCTTCTTCCGCAACTCCGTGGTGCTGGCCGTGCTCTCGGTGATCGGCACGGTGGCGTCGTCGGCGATGGCCGGCTACGCCTTCGCCCGGCTGCGCTTCCGCGGGCGGGGACTGATGTTCACGATGATGATCGGCACGCTGCTGCTGCCGTTCCACGTCATGATCATCCCGCAGTACATCATCTTCCAGCGGGCCGGCCTGATCGACACGTTCGTGCCGCTGCTGATCGGCAAGTTCCTGGCCACCGAGGCGTTCTTCGTGTTCCTGATCGTGCAGTTCATGCGCACGCTGCCGCGGGAGCTGGACGAGGCCGCCACGATCGACGGCTGCGGGCATCTGCGGCTGTTCTGGAACATCATCCTGCCGCTGTCGCGGCCCGCGCTGATCACCGTCTCGATCTTCACGTTCATCTGGACGTGGAACGACTTCCTCGGCCCGCTGCTCTATCTCAACAGCCCGGAGAACTACCCGCTGCCGATCGCGCTGCAGGCGTTCATCGACCAGACCACCACGTCGGACTACGGCGCGATGATCGCGATGTCGTTGCTGGCCCTGATCCCGGTGCTGCTGTTCTTCCTCGCGTTCCAGCGCTACCTCGTCGAGGGTGTGGCGACCTCGGGGATGAAGGGATGAGCAGCGACACCACCCGGGTCGGCCGGCTGGAGCTCTTCGCCGAGTGCCTGCTGCTCGGCGTGCTGGTGGCGGTTGCGGCGCTGCCGCTGGTCACCCTTCCCGCGGCACTCGCGGCCGGGTGTTCGGGTGTCCGCAGGCTCGTCGAGCACCGGACCAGCGGGGCGCGGGTGTTCGTCGGCGACCTGCGGCGGGCGCTGCACACCAGCGCGCCCGCGGCCGCCGGTGTCGTCGGGGGCTGCGCGCTCCTCGGGTTCGACGCCCTCGTGGTCGTGCGGGCCGGGCTCCCCGGTGCCGTCGCGGTGGCCGGGGTGGTCGCCGCCACCGCCGTCGCGGGGCTCGTCGTCCTGCTCCGCGCCGCGGCGCTGTGGCGCGCGGACGGCCCGGCGTGGTCGGCCCTGCTCCGGCTGGCGGGCGCTCGCGCCGCGGCCGACCTCTCCGGCTGCGCGCTGCTGGTCGGTGCGCTCGTCGCCGTCACCGCGCTCGTCTGGCAGCTGCCGGTACTCCTGCCACCCGCCGTCGGATGTCTCGTTCTGGCCGGCACCGCGATCGAGGCACGAGCGAGCGCCCGGATCTGACCGGGTGCCGGTCGCGTCGACCGGCCACACCGCAAGCTCTCCCGGTATCGGGGCTCACATCCCCTCACCAGCGGTGATACTTCCTCGGGCGTATAGTTGCTTATTGTCAGGCAACTATCTGGAGGAGGCGACATGACGGACACCTTCGACGACGAGGCAGTCGCCCGCCTCCGGATCGCACTCGCCCGCATCTCGCGTCTGCTCGACCGGCAGTCGCGCGGTGACGCGCTGACCCGCACCCAGGCATCCGTGCTGGCCACGGTCGTGCGTCTCGGGTCGGTACGCCTGTCCGAACTCGCTGACGTCGAGGGCGTCAACCCCACGATGCTCTCGCGCATCGTGGCCAAGCTCGAGGACGGCGGTCTGCTCCGTCGCGACCCCGACCCCGACGACCGGCGCGCCGCTCGCGTGGAGTGCACCGACGTCGGGCGTGCGGAGCACCTGCGCCTGCGCGCCGAACGCACCCAGCTGCTCAGCGCCCGTCTCGCGACGATGCCAGCGGCCCACGCGGCCGAGCTGCTCGCCGCGCTGCCCGCGCTCGAATCCCTCGCCGACCAGCTGACCCCCGCCATACCCCGCAAGGAGAACCAGTGACTCTCGTCGGCGAGCGAACCCTCGCCCCTCTCGATGCGCTGCGCCGGCAGACCTTCGCGTCCTTGTCCAACCCCAACTACCGGCGCTACATCAGCGGCCAGTCCATCTCGCTCGTCGGCACCTGGATGCAGACGATCGCGCAGTCCTGGCTGGTCCTGCAGCTCACCGGCTCGGCGACGGCGCTCGGCCTCGTCGTCGCGCTGCAGACCCTGCCGACGCTCGTCCTCGGCCCGTACGGCGGCGTGATCGCCGACCGGATGGACAAGCGCAAGCTGATGATCGGCCTCCAGTCGATGATGGGCGCACTCGCGCTGCTGCTCGGGCTGCTGACGATCACCGGCGTCGTCCAGCTGTGGCACGTGTACGCGCTCGCCTTCCTGCTCGGCCTCAACAACTGTTTCGAGAACCCGGCCCGCCAGTCGTTCGTCCTGGAGATGGTCGGTCCGACCGACCTGCGCAACGCCGTGAGCCTCAACTCGGTGCTGGTCAACTGCGCCCGCGCCGTGGGCCCGGCCGTGGCCGGCATCGTCATCGCCACCGGCGGCATCGGGCTGTGCTTCATGCTGAACGCGGTGAGCTTCGTCGCCGTTGTCGTGTCGCTCAGCCGGCTCGACACGTCGAAGCTCAGCCCCTCGGACCCCGCTCCCCGCGCTCCCGGACAGCTGCGTGAGGGCTTCAGCTACGTCCGCCGGACGCCGAAGCTCGCGGTGCCGCTGCTCATGATGGGGCTGGTCGGCTGCCTCGCGTACGAGTTCCAGGTGGTGCTGCCGATCGTCGCCAGCGAGACCTTCCGCGGTGATGCCCGCACCTACGGCTTCCTGACCGCCGCGATGGGCGTCGGCGCCGTGGTCGGTGGCCTCTACGTGGCCGCGCGGGGACGGACGGGGATGAAGTCGATGGTCGTCGGGGCCACCGCGTTCGGCGTGGCGCTGCTGGCCACCGCCTTCTCCCCCACGCTGATGCTGGCGCTCGGCGGAATGGCACTGGTCGGAGCGGCGAGCGTCGCCTTCCAGTCCACGGGCAACAGCACCCTGCAGCTGACCGCCGCACCGCACATGCGGGGACGGGTGATGGCGCTGTGGGCCGTCGCGTTCCTCGGGTCGACGCCGATCGGCGGCCCCATCGCCGGCGTGGTCAGCCAGCACTTCGGAGGTCGCGCCGGTCTGGTGCTCGGCGCCATCGCATGCCTCGTCGCCGCCGGGCTGGGAGCGATCGTCGTCCGCCGGGAGTCAGCCGCCGCCAGGGCGTCCGAAATCGTCGGGTGACACGTCGTCGAGGAACTCCCGGAAGTGCGCAGCTGCTGGTCCGGTGGGGCGTCCGCACCGTTCGGGAACAGGTCGCTGACCGGCTGACCGACCTCGTCGAGGATCGCGTCTGCCACGCCGATGGACAGGCCCTCCCGCACCGCGAAGGCCAGTGCGTCACTCGGCCGGACCGGAACGCGGTGGCCGCCGTCGAACACCAGCGCGGCCGAGTACCTGCCCTCGCGCAGCTCGGTGATCTCGGCGCCGTCGAGGTGGTGTCCGAGGCCCGTGACCACCGGCAGGAGCACGTCCTGCGGCAGCGGCGGGCGGGACTCGTCCCTCCGACCGGCCGCGATCACCTCCGCCGGGCCGCGGTGCAGGAACACGGGAAGGCAGCGGTCGCCGTCGACCTCGCCGAGCAGCAGCACCGGCTCCCGCGTCCGCACGTGGACCACCAGCCGCAGCACACGCATCTCCCGCATCCTCGGCCTCACTCCTTCGGGCGCCGCGGCCAGTCTGCGCCACCGGTGTCGCCGACGCGACGCGTCGGGGTGAGGTCGACGTCGTGGGTGGTGGCGAGGTCGTCGCCGAACCACGCCTGGATCCCGGCCTCCCGGACACCGAGGTACTCCGGGTGGTCGCGCCCCTCCGGCCAGACGAGCGGGACGTCGTGGCCAGGAACGACGACGGCGCCGGGCCGCTCGCGCCACAGAGCCGTGATGAGCGCAAGGGTGCGCCTGCTGGCGTCGCGGTCGGTGGTCATGTCGACGTCGCCGGACAGCAGCT
Source organism: Pseudonocardia xinjiangensis (assembly GCF_012911925.1). Lineage (GTDB taxonomy): Bacteria > Actinomycetota > Actinomycetes > Mycobacteriales > Pseudonocardiaceae > Pseudonocardia > Pseudonocardia xinjiangensis. The sequence continues at coordinate 7,683 of NZ_JAAXKY010000015.1, forward strand.
CGGCACGGTTCTTCGCGGCGTCGCCGGTGAACAGGACGGGACCGGCGGTCCCCTCCACCAGGAAGACGAGGCTGCCCGGGGTGTGGCCAGGGGCGGCCACGGCCGTGATGCCCGGCACGACCCGGCAGCGCGCGTCCGGCCCGGTCTCGATCGGGCGGGTTCGTGGGTTGGTCGCCAGGTCTTTCACGTAGAGCTCGGGCACCGGGCCGAACGCGGGACCGACGGCCTGCGCCCAGGCGAGCTCCGCCGCGCCGACGTGCACTGCGGCTCCGGGGAACAGCAGGTAGTTGGCGGCGTGGTCGTGGTGGGTGTGGCTCAGCAGCACGTCGGTGACGTCACCCGGCTCGACGCCGTGTTCGGCGAGCCGCTGCGCGAGCACCGCCCGCATCCCGAAGCTCCCCGAGTCGACGAGCACCAGCCGGTCGGTCCCGCGCAGGAGCGTCACGCTGCTCCAGCCGAGCACGCCGTGCCGGGTGCTGCGACCCGGGAACCCCTGCACGAGCTCGACGACCTCGTAGGTCTCGTTCATGCGTCCACCTCCGGAGCCCTGAGCAGGTCCCACCGATTGCCGGCGACGTCGAGGAACACGGCGACGCGCCCGTAGTCCTCCCCACGGGGCGGGGTCACGAACTCGACGCCCGCGGACGCCATCCGCAGGTAGGCGGCATCGAAGTCGGCCACCTGGAGGAAGAACCCGACTCGGCCGGCCACCTGGTTCCCGACCGCGCCGGACTGACGTTCCCCGTCGGCGCGGGCGAGAAGCAGCCCGGTCCCGGCGCCGGGCGGCCGGACGACGACCCACCGCTTCGGCCTGCCGTCGTTCGTGAGCGACGGGGAGTCCTCCTCGAGCTCGAAACCGAGCACGTCGACGAAGAACGCGATGGCAGGGTCGTAATCGTCGACGACGACGGTGACCAGATCGATTCGCATCTGCACCTGGCGATGATGACCCCTTCCGCGCGCCGGGTGCGGTCTGCACAGGGCCCACGGGGCCTGCGAGGACCACAGCCGGCGCGCGGAACTGCCCGGCCTCGTACTCAGAGCTCGGCAGGCCCCTCCTGCGGCACCATGCCGAGCTGGTCGGCGACCGAACCCATCACGTCCTGCACCGCGACGGTGTCGGCGAGCGGCATGACCTCGCTCTGTGTGCGCCCCGCCAGGACACCGTCGGTGACCTCACGCAGCTCGTGGGCATAACCGCCCCCGACGTGCGGCACCGTGACCTCCTCCGCGTCGTGCCCGGTGCGGTGGAGCACGAACGTGTCGGGGTGGTGGAAGCGCGGCAGGAGGTCGATCCAGCCTCCGGTGCCGAAGATGCGCATCTGCCCGGGGGTGGCGCAGCGGAGCGAGGTGAAGAGGGACGCGGTGCGGCCGTCGGCCCAGCCCAGCAGCACGGCCTCCTCGATGTCGACGCCGTTCGCGGCGAGCGTGCCGTGGGCGGCGACCGTGTCGGGGGTGCCGAGCACCATCTGGGCGAACGAGATCGGGTACACGGTGAGGTCGAACAGCGCGCCGCCGCCGATGGCGATGTTGTAGTAGCGGTCGAGCGGGTCGGTCGGGGCGTTCACCCCGAGCTCGCCCTGCACTCCGCGAACCTCGCCGATCGCGCCGTCGGCGATCAGCTCCCGCATCCGCACCACGGCGGGCTGGAAGCGGGTCCACATAGCCTCCATCGCGAACACCCCCGCGTCGGTGGCCGCATCCGCGATCTCCCGGGCGGCCGCGGGCGTGACCGTGAACGCCTTCTCCACCAGCACGCCCTTGCCCGCCTTGATCGCCGCCAGCGCAACGGCACGGTGGTGCGGGTGCGGGGTGGCGATGTACAGCACGTCGACGGCGTCGTCCTCGACGATCGCGCGGTAGGAGTCGTGGACGCGGGCGATCCCGTGGGTGGCGGCGAAGGCCTGCGCGCGTTGAGCCGATCGGGACGCGACCGCGACGACCTCCGCTCCCGGTACGTGCGGGAAGTCGGCCACCACCTTCTCCGCGATCCGGCCCGGCCCCACCACTCCCCAGCGGACGATGCTCATGCCCCCATCCTGGCGGCGCCGCGGCTCCGATGCCGGACGGCATCCACAGCTGTGGACAGCTCGGTGGACAACTCGAACGGACGTTCGAGATTCAGATTGTGACGGTTTCGACCCGGGCGCTTGGGTTGCCGATCGATGCCTGGGATACCTCCCAGGAGTGGGCGCCGGTACCCGGCGCCACACCACGGACAGCCCCACATCCCGAGCGCTGATGGACAGGAACACAGATGGCAGACGAGACAGCAGAATCGACACCGACGGCCCGCCGGAGCACCGGCACAGATCGTCCCCGCACCGCACAGGCCGAGCGCGGCGAGCGCGGCGAGCAGGGCGTCCGCGGAGCAGCGGGCCCCGGCGGCGAGCAGGGCCGGGCGGGCGAGCCGGGCACCCGCGGCGGACAGGGCCTCCGCGGCGGGCAGGGCACGCCCGGCAACAAGGGCGAGCACGGCGCACCCGGCGAGAACGGCCGCCAGGGCGGACCCGGAGACAAGGGCGGACCCGGAGACAAGGGCGAGCACGGAGACAAGGGCGCACACGGCGAGCAGGGTTCGCCCGGCGAGCGCGGCCAGCAGGGCGCACCCGGCGAGAAGGGCGCGCCCGGCGACAAGGGTGAGCGTGGCGAGCAGGGCCCCAGCGGCGAGCAGGGCGAGCGCGGGGAGCACGGCCTGCCCGGCGAGCGCGGTGACAAGGGCCTGCCCGGAGAGCAGGGCCCACGCGGAGAGCAGGGCCTGCCCGGCGAGAAGGGCGAGCGCGGCGACCAGGGTCCGCGCGGCGAGCAGGGCGAGAAGGGCGAGCGCGGTGAGAAGGGCGAGCAGGGCGAGCCCGGAATCCGCGGTGCGCAGGGGCCGGCCGGCCCTCCCGGGCCCCCCGGGCTGCCGGGCCCGCAGGGACTTCCCGGTCCGCAGGGACAGCAGGGGTGGGCGCCCGCGCCCAGTCAGCCGGCAGCGGCGGGAACCCGATGGGTCGTTCCGGCCACGCCGGCGAAGGCCGTCGCGTCGGGGGTCGAACTGGCGTTCGCGCCGGTCCGGATCTTCGCCTCGATGGTCGAGACCATGGTGCGGGTGCAGCAGCAGACGTGGTCGGCGCTGACCGCGGCCCAGCAGCCGGGCTCCCGGGATGCCATGCGGCGCTGACCTCCGCGCGTCCACCGGCGGGTGCCCTCCTCCGGATCAGGAGGGCACCCGCCGGTGCCGTTCACGCGTCGCCGCGGACGTCGCCCGCTCCGCCGCCCCGAGGGCCGGTGGCGCCGGCCGCCGGGCGCGTGACCACGTAGTCCAGGCGTTCGAGCACAGCGGCGGCCACCTCCGGTGCGACCCGGACCGCGTGGGCGAGATCCTGCACCGGGGCCTGCCGCTCGGCACGCCGTCCCCGTCGGCGCAGCGGGGCGGGCCACAGGTCCTGCAGTGCGGCGTTGAGGTGGGCGCCGAGGATGATCGCGAGCGCGATGAAGAAGTTGCCGAGCAGGAAGGCGATGGGTGCCGCCAGCGCGCCGTAGGTGTAGCCGGTGCCGGTGATCCAGTCGAGGTAGAGGCGCAGGCCCGTCGCGCCGACGAGGAACACCACGGCGGCCAGCAGCGCGCCCGGCAGGCCCCGGTACCACGGCGGCTTGAGCGGCAGCGCGATCTTGTAGAACGTGGTGAGCGCCAGCACGAGCACCAGCCCGATGAACGGGTAGTACAGCGATCCGAGCACCACTCCCGCCAGCGGTTCCCAGGCATCGGGGAGCAGCGGGAGCAGGCGGTCGGGGCTCAGCGCGATGATCGGGAGGAACACGATCCCGACGGAGAGACCCACCAGGTAGAGCAGGATCGCGAGGATCCGCTGCCAGACCAGGTTGCGCAGCTGGTACTGGCCGTATGCCCTGGTCACCGCATCGACGAACGCGGCCATCGCCGAGGATCCCGACCAGAAGCTGAGGACGAACCCGATGGAGATCACCTCACCACGGGCGGAGGTCAGGACGTCCGCCACGGTCGGGACGATGATCTCCTCCACCGCGTTGCGGCTGAACACGCCGCTGGTGAGGTCGATGATCCACTGCTGGACGGCCACGACCGTGTCCGGGCCGAACCAGCCGCCGACGTAGCCGAGCACGCCGAAGAGGCCCAGCAGCAGGGGTGGCAGCGACAGCGTCTGCCAGAACGCGGCGGAGGCGGACTCGCTGAAGATGTCGTCGTCCCACGCGCTGCCGACCGTGCGCCGCAGCACCCGGCGCACCGCGTGGCCCCGCTCGCGGGTGTCCGTCACCGCCGGGCGCTCGTGGTCCGGCCCCGACCCTCGTCCTCCCGCGCCCCCGTCACCGCGTAAGGATGCGCCGCAGCCACCCGGCTGTCGCTGCCGACGGCGACCACGGCTGCCGTCTTGATCATTCCGAGATCCAGCTACCGTCAACTTCGGGTTGACGAACCTCTACCGTCAACTTAGAGTTGACGCATGACGAACCGCGTCCGCATCGCCAACCCGGTCCGACTCGACGACCTGATCGACGGCATCAAGAAGGTCCACACCGGCGCCCTCGACCAGCTGTCCACCGCAGTCATCACCGCCGAGGCCCTCGACGACCTGGCCGACCACCTCATCGGCCACTTCGTCGACCAGGCACGACGCTCCGGCGCGTCCTGGACGGAGATCGGCCGCAGCATGGGCGTCTCCAAGCAGGCGGCGCAGAAGCGCTTCGTGCCGAAGGGACCCGGTGAGCCGGCCGACCTCGATCCCGATCAGGGGTTCAGCCGGTACACCGACCGTGCGAGAAACGTGGTGGTCGTCTCCCAGAACGAGGCCCATGCTGCCCGGAACGACACGATCCGGCCCGAGCACCTCGTGCTGGGTCTGCTGGGCCAGCCGGACGGGCTCGGCACGCAGGCGATCGTCGCGCAGGGCGTGGAGCTGGAGACGGTGCGCCAGGCGGTCGTGGCGGCCCTGCCCCCCGCGGCCGATCCGGTGCCCGACCTCGTCCCGTTCGACCCGCAGGCACGCAAGGCGCTGGAGCTGACGTTCCGGGAGGCCCTGCGGCTGGGCCACGACCACGTCGGGACCGAGCACATCCTGCTCGCGCTTCTCGAGCTCGAGAACGGCACGGGCGTGCTGGGCGGCCTCGGTGTCACCAAGGAAGGCGCCGAAGCCACCATCACCGCCGCCGTGGCCGCCCGCGCGGCCGCCGACGAGCAGCAGTAGACGGGGGGCGCCCGGGGCTCGTCAGTCGTCCTCGGGAGGCGCGAACCGCCGGAGCGCGTCGATGGAGGGGACGGTGTAGTAGCCCCCGGAGACGGGCTGGGTGTAGCGGGTCAGCGCGTCGCGGATCCCGTCGCCGACGCCCGCCATCTGCCGCAGCATCTCCTCGAGCCGGAACTGCTCGCAGCTGAATCCGACGAACGCCGTGCCGTGCCGGGTGGCGGTTCCGTAGGCGACGTTGCGCCGGAAGATGTCCAGTTCCTGCCCGTCGACCTCCAGCGTCGACCGCGAGACGTGGCTGTCGGCGGGCATCGTCTCGTCGTCGAACTCGATGCTGTCGGGCTTGGTCCGGCCGATGACCCGTTCCTGCTCCTCCTGCGGCAGCTTCTCCCACGCAGTCGTGCTGTGCTCCCACAGCTGGACGAGGACGATGCTGCTGCCCGCCCCCGGCTTGCCGCCGGGCACCAGCGCGACCTCCGGGGCCTCCAGCAGCGACGGGTTCTCGGTGCCGTCGATGAACCCGGTGAGGTCGCGGTCGTGGCGGTACAGCCAGCCGGCCGTCTCCCGTCGCAGCCGGGCGACCGCCGAGAGGCCGTCGACGATCGCCCGTCCGTTGTCGAACACCGCCGTGCGGTCCCCACCCGCCGTCCACAGCCAGGCGTCGTGCTGGGTGGCGGGCATGGTGAAGCCGTCAGGACCGGCGATGCCCTCCTCCCAGCCGCGGGCGCCCGACGGCACCTCGGCGGGGTCGGCCACCTCCGCCCAGAGTTCGGGCCGGAAACCGACGACGAGGTTGACACCACCCGTGGTCGACAACGGTCCCACCAGCGAGGCCGCGGCCGTGACGAGATCGACCGGCTGCGCTCCGGGCAGGAGGTCGAACTCCTGATACCCGTGCTCCGGTGTACCCAGGGCGAAGATTCCCGGCTGCGCATTCACGACGACCATGCTGGCAGTGTCCACACTGGCGCGCTGCCGCCCCGGCTGTGTGTTCGGGCACCGATCGGGCGATCAGCCGCCGTCGGCGGCCGTGACCCTGGCCTTCCGCCGCCTGCGCAGCACGACGAGGAGCAACAGGGCAGCGGCCGCACCGGCCACCGCACCCGGCCGGTCCCGAAGGATCTTCCGGACGGCTTCGGCCTTCTCGACGGCGAGCCGGTACATCCGGTCGAACTGCTGCTGGGCCGCCGCGACCGTCTCCACCTTCTTGGCCTGCACCCGCGCCGGGACGTCCAGGCGCGCCACGAGCTCCTCGACGGTGTCACCGAGCTCCGCGCGGAGCTCGTCGATATGCCGCAGCCGATCGTCGTCCAGCTCGACGACCTCCTCGCGGAGCTCCTCCGACGACTTCCCTCTCCCGTCGACCACCGGTCGGTCCGGTGCCACGGGCACCGTCCCCTCGCCGGCGTCGTCGGGCTCCCTGCCCGTCGCACCCGTGCTCATCGTGGTGCCCTCCTCCTGATCCGACGTGGCGTCGCCACCCACGTGGATGACCGTTTCTCCGGCCGGCCAACCGCGAACATCGGCGATGGCACCCAGGAGAGCCACGGCCGGGCGCCGCCACCGAATGGGGACTTCATGGCGATCACGACCATGAACGAAATGCGACAGATGCCGTTCCAGCGAGATTTCTCCGCTCCATTCGGCCCAATTTCGCCGCCTCATGTTTTCCTCCCGGCCACCCCGGAAACGCTCAGCTGTTCAATCCGTGATCGACGCAGAGCGAGGTGGGCAGTGACGGCCAAGGCGAGGACGACGGAGAAGCAGCCCGAAGACGTGCGCCCGGACCGCCCGGCCGAGGGCCGGTTCGAAGGACACCGGTCGGCCACGGTGAACCTGCCGTTCGTGACCGCCCAGTTCCGCGTGCCGGATCTGCATGCGCCGAGCCGCGGGGACCTCGACGCCGCCGCACGTGGAGCGCGGTCGATGCTGCCGTCGACGAAGTCGATGTTGTTCTTCGGCGGTCTGGCGGCCACCGCCGTCGTCGGCGTGCTCGAGTGGCCGGTGGCGGCGGCCATCGGCATCGGCAGCGCGTTGGCCAGCCGGGGTTCGGCGGATCCCCAGCCCCGCGCGGCGTTGCCATCCGCGCAGGCCGAGACCACGGGTTCGACGACGACACCGGGGTCGCCGCCCCAGGCGGGGAAGGCACAGAACTGACCTGATCCGTCAGGACGAGCCGCGCCAGGTCGCGGCTCGTCCTCATGCTTGGCTGCGAGGCACTGGTGTTGCAGAGCGTCTTCGACCTGGCCGGTGCCGCCGTAGGCACGATCGCCGGCGCTGCGAGTGGGGTGGCCGAGCTGATCTCGGCCACCACCTCCGGCGCCACCTCGGTGTCGGACGGGCGGGTGCACGTCCCCGTCCGCGGACTCCACACCGGCGACGCGCCGACCACCGCCATCGAGGACCGGCTTCTCGCCAACGAGGGCGTCTGCCGGGCCGAGGTCAACGCGGCGCTGGGCCATGTGCTGGTCGAGTTCGATCCGGACCTGCTCCCCGTGTCCGAGGTGCTGGACCTCGTGCAGGAGGTCGAGGAGGACCACGGGCTCGCGTCGGAGCCGCACACCGACCAGGACCACCCGGGAGCCGCCGGCCGGGCGCTGCAGGAGGCCGCGCTGTTCGGCCTCCATGCCGTCGGGTTGGTCTACACGACCGTGGGCAGCGCGCTGCCCGCCGCGCCGATCGCGCTGCCGTCGTCGATCCTCGCGCTCGTCGACGCCACCCCCCGCCTGCGCGGACTCGTCGAGGCGGCGGTCGGCGAGCCCGTCGCCGAGGCGCTGCTCAGCACGGGCGCCGCGATGTCCAACGGGCTGGGCAAGCGGCCGATCGGGCTCGTCGTCGACGCCTGCCAGCGCTACCTCCTCTACCAGGAGAGCCAGGCCCGCCGTCGGGCGTGGACGGTGTGGGACGGCGCTCTTGCCGGTCAGGAGGGCGCCCATCGGGCTGCGGCCCACCCGGTCGGCCCCCGCCCGGCGCCCCTGCCGCCAGGACCGGTGGAGAAGGTCGCCGACCGGTCCGGCGTGGCCGCTCTCGGCGGCGCCGCGGCGCTGTTCGCCGCCACCCGGTCGATGCCGCTGGTCACCACCTCACTCGCTCTCGGCGCACCCAAGGCCGCGCGGTCGGGGCGGGAGGGGTTCGCCGCCCAGCTCGACCGCGCCGCCGCCGCGAGGGGCACCCTCGTCCTCGACCGCCACGTGCTGCGCAGGCTCGACCGCGTCGACACGATCGTGCTGGACTCGGAGATCCTGCTCACCGGCCGCCACGGCATCGACGAGGTGATGCCGATCGGCGAGGGCGTCGATCCGGCCGAGCTCGTCGAGCGGGCCCACGACCTGATCGACATGCGCAGGCCACGACGTCCGAGTGCCCAGGAGGGATGGGCGGTCGCGCCGACCGGCCCGGAGGCGGCGGAACGGACGGGCGAGGCGGCCACCGCGCTCTCCCGGCGGTCGTCGATCATGCTCACCCTGCGCCGCGACGGCGATCCGGTCGCCCTCGTCGGCGTCTCACCGGTGCTCGATCCGTTCGCCGAGGCGGTCGTGGCGGCCGCCGCACGGGCCGGCCTGGTTCTCGTCGGAGGTCCTGCCGAGCTGGCCCGGCGCCTGGAGCTCGACGGGGCCGTCGCCGGCGGGGCCGGGCTGGTCGGCGCGGTACGGGCGCTCCAGGCCGACGGTCACGTGGTCGCCGTGGTCAGCGGGACCCACCACGGCGCGCTCGTCGCCGCCGACGTGGGCATCGGAACCGTGACGCCCCGGCAGACCCCGCCGTGGACGGCGGACGTGCTGACCCGGTCGGCGGGCGAGGTGTGCCTGCTCCTGGACGCCGTCGGCGCGGCCCGGCAGGTGAGCCGCCGCGCCGCGCAGCTCGCCGTGGCGGGGTCGGGGTTCGGAGCCCTGCTCGCCGTGCTCGGGCCCCCGACCGGCGCGGCGAGCCGCGCCGCCATTCCCGTGCACACCGCCGCGCTGCTCGCGCTCTGCCTCGGCGTCTGGTCGGCGACGACGCTCGACCGGCGCCCCGCCCCGGTGCCGGCCGACCGGACGCCGTGGCACGCCATGTCGGCCGGGGCCGTGCTGGGCACGTTGCGCAGCACACCGACCGGTCTCTCCGAGGTGGAGTCGCGGCGGCGCCACCACGAGCGGTCCACGCCCGGCGACCCCGACGCGGCCGGTCTCGGCCGGGCGACCCTGGAAGAGCTCGCCAACCCGCTCACCCCCGCACTCGCCGCCGGGGCCGGGGTCTCGGCGGCCACCGGCTCGATCCTCGACCCGCTGCTGATCACCACCGTGCTCGCGGTGAACGCGCTCATCGGTGGGGTGCAACGGGTCGCCGCGCAGCGGGCGCTGCGCACCCTGCGGCACAGCAGCGCGTCCCGGGTGCACGTCCGCCGGGGTGGGTCCGAGGCGGAGCTGCGCGCCGACGAGCTGGTCCGAGGTGACGTGATCCGGCTGCAGGCCGGTGACGCGGTCCCGGCGGACTGCCGGGTGCTCTCCGGGCACGACCTGGAGGTGGACGAGTCGTCCCTGACGGGTGAGTCGGTGCCGGTGGCGAAGTCGAACCGCGCGACGAACGCCCGGACGCTCGCCGACCGGCGCTCGATGCTCTACGAGGGCACGGTGGTCGCCGCCGGGCGGGCCGAGGCGGCGGTCGTCGCGACCGGTAGCCACACCGAGGCCGGTCGGGCGCTGCACCACGACGGCGAGCAGGCGCCCCCGACCGGCGTGGAGATCCGGTTGCGCAAGCTCACGGCCCGCACCCTGCCCATCTCGCTCGGCGCAGGCGTCGTGCTGATGGCGGTGGACCTCCTGCGCCGGCAGCCGACGGGGGTGGCACTGACCCGGGCGGTCAGCCTCGCGGTGGCCGCCGTGCCCGAAGGGCTGCCGTTCGTGGCGACGGTGGCGGAGCTCGCGGCCGCCCGCCGGCTGTCCGCCCGCGGCGCACTGGTGCGCAACCCGTCGACGATCGAGGCCCTCGGCCGGGTGAACGTGCTGTGCTTCGACAAGACCGGCACCCTCACCGAGGGCCGGATCAGTCTCCGCCAGGTGTCCGACGGGACCGCCACCGCCACCGTCGACGAGCCGCTCCCTCGCGACCTGCAGGACGTCGTCGCCGTCGCGGTGCGCGCCAGCCCGTTCCGGGCCGACCCGCACCAGGTCACCCACCAGACCGACCGGGCCGTGCTGCGCGGCGCCGACGCCATCGGGGTGAGCGCGGAGAACGGGCACGCGCTCGTCGAGCAGCTCGACGAGCTCCCCTTCGAGTCCAGCCGCGCGTACCACGCCACTCTCTGGCGCGGTCACAGCGGCGAGCGGATCAGCGTCAAGGGCGCACCCGAGGTCGTGCTGCCCCTCTGCAGCACGCGCAAGCGGCACGAGGACGCCCACCCGCTCGACGACGCCACGCGCGCCGCCATCGACGAGGAGGTGCACCGCCTGGCGCGGGAGGGACACCGCGTACTCGCCGTCGCCCAGCGGCGCGTTCCCCACCAGACCCGCCTGGCCGAGGCCGACGTCCGGGACCTGGAGTTCCGCGGTCTCGTCGCGCTCGTCGACCCCGTCCGCCCGACCGCCGCCCATGCGGTGGCCACCCTGCGCGCCGCGGGCGTCGAGATCGTCATGATCACCGGCGACCACCCCAGCACGGCCCAGTCCATCGCCGCCGAGCTGGATGCCCTCAACGGACGCACGGTCATGACCGGCGTCGAGCTCGAGGAGCTCACCGACGCCCAGCTCACCGACACCCTGCCCCGCACGGCGGTGTTCGCCCGCGTCAGCCCCTCGCAGAAGGCACGGATCGTCCGGCTGCTGCAACAGCGGGGTCTCGCGGTGGCCGTCACCGGCGACGGCACCAACGACGCGCCCGCCATCCGCCTGGCCGACGTGGGCATCGCGCTGGGTGCCAGAGCCACGCCGGCCGCGCGCGAGGCGGCCGACCTCGTGGTCACCGACGACCGCATCGAGACCATCACCGATGCGATCGTCGAGGGCCGCGGCATGTGGTCATCGGTCCGCGACGCCCTGTCGATCCTCCTCGGCGGGAACCTCGGCGAGATCGTCTACACCCTCGCCACCGGGCTCGCGGGAGGCAGCGGCGTGCTGAACGCGCGGCAGCTCCTGCTGATCAACCTGCTCACCGACGTCCTGCCCGCGATGGCCGTCGCCGTCCGCCCGCCGCCCCACGCCACCCCCGAACAGCTCCTCGCCGAAGGACCCGAGACCTCACTCGGCGGCGCCCTGATCCGCGACATCCAGGTCCGCGCCGCCATCACGGCGACCGCCGCAGGCGCCGCATGGCTGGTGAGCCGCCCCGTCAGCACGCCGGGCCAGGCCGGCACCACGGGACTCGTCGCGCTCGTCGGCGCGCAGCTCGGGCAGACCCTCGCCGTCCGCGGGCGCACCCCGCTCGTCGCCGCGTCGGTCGTCGGCTCGATGGCACTGCTCGCCGTCGCCGTCCAGATCCCCGGGCTCAGCCACGCCGTCGGGTCGCGGCCACTCCTGCCGCATCAGTGGGCGATCGCGCTCACCGCGGCGGTGGCGGCCACCACTGCACAGCTCGTGGCGCAACGTCTCGTCGCCCCCGGCTGAACGCGCTCGTCATCTTCTCGCCATCGGACATCCAGCCCGGGTGCGCCCATCGCTCACCACCGTCACCGATCCTGGACATCCATCGGAAGGCGGAAGCTATGACCGGTTTCTTCACCGCGGTGCTCGTCGCGGTCGCAGCAGCACTTCTCGAACGGCTCGCGGTGCGGGTCGCCAGGTCGTTCTGGGGGTCGCTGCAGCCCGCTGCCGCCTGACCCGATCGCCGATCCACCCGGCGGGTGGCGCGGTGTCGTTCGCTCAGGGCAGCCTGCGGGTCTCCTCGATCCAGTGGTCGATCTTCGCCCACCACTGGTAGAGCCACTCCACCTGGTCCTCCTCGCCGGACGGTACGTCGGCCGCGGGCACCCGCCACCAGCGCATCCGTACGGTCGCGTCGAGCGGGAGCTCCCGCCAGATGTCGGCCACGGTGTAGAGGTGGTCGAGTCCGGAGTGCGCGACGAACACGACGTCGGCCTCGGGAGCCGCGGCCAGCGCCGCGTGGACTCCGCCGGGACGCGGCGGCAGTACGTGCCGCATGGCCTCCGAACGGCGCGCCATGCGCTCCAGGCCCCGCGCCCGCAGTCGCTTGATCCCGGCCAGCCGCCTGCGCTCGGTGAAGTTGCCACCCTCGGGGAAGATCACGAACGCGTCGTTGTGGTCGAGCGCGGTGGCGAGCTCGCCGATCCGTCGCTGCAGCTGTGCTCCGCCGCCGGCCGGCAGGAACCGGGTGGGCAGCCGGTTGAGCACCACGTCGAGCGCCGGATCCCACTGCAGGGCCGCGGTCAGCACGATGCGCGGCTCGCGCGCGTACCAGTTCACCAGCGCGTGGACCAGGAGGAACGAGTCGCCCGGGCCGGCGTGGCGGCAGAACACGAGCAGCGGACGGTCGAGGTACTCGTCGGGGTCGGGGCCCTCCACCTCGACCTTCAGGCGCAGCACCCGGACCGCCTCGCCGTAGAGCACCTGCAGGTACCAGCCCACGAGCCGGTAGTGCAGGTACTGGAACGGCGGGGAGCGCACCAGCAGCCCGAACCCCGACACCAGCCACAACACGAACAGGACCACCAGCACGACGCTGTCGAGCACCATCGCCACGACCGCCACCCACAGCACGCGCAGCGGGCGCCACCGGCCGGGAAGGAACGGCGACAGGGCAGCCGCGAGCAGCAACCACATCGGCAACGTGGTGACCACAGCGACGGTCATCAGCACCACGGCGGGTGCGAGCATCGTCCGCCGGACCCAGCGAGGCGGTGGCGTCACCGGTGGTCGCTGCCGAGCGAGGCGTCCAGGTACTCGACGGACGCCCGGTACGCAGTGGCGATCCGTTTCGCGGTGGTCCCGACGTCGCGGTAACGCAGCGCGGCGCGGCTGTCCCAGCGCGGGGCGGCTCCTTCGCCTGCCGGCAGCACGTGCACGGTGACGCCGTCGGGAACGGCGGCCAGATCGCGGGCGTAGCGGTGTCGGCGCGCGATCTCGAAGGCCACCATCGCCACTTCCCACGGCTGCCGCGGCGGTCGGAGCGGCTGGTCGACCCGACCGACGTGCAGCACGAAGATCCGGTCAGCGCCCAGCTCGACGGCGTGGCCCAAGGGGATGCTGTTCACCAGGCCACCGTCCATGTAGTGGCGGCCCTCGACGACCGCGGGCGGCAGCAGCCCGGGCACGGCCGCCGAGGCCATGACCGCGTCGACGATCCGGCCGCGGTCGAACCAGTGTTCCGCGGACTGCTCGATACCGGCCGCGCAGCACAGGAAGCGCACCGGGAGATCCTCGATCCGCCGGTCCCCGAGCACGGCGGTCAGCGCCCGGCGCAGCGGCGTCGAGGGATGCGCCGCGACCCGGCTTCGAGCGAGCTCCCGCAACCGTCCGATCGTGCCCGCCGCGAACACGGCCCTGGCCTCGGCCGAGGACCACAGCGCGGTGAGCCGGTCGGGCACGTCGGCAGGCGGCAGCGCGGCGAGGACCGCACCGTTGATCGCTCCGACCGACGTGCCGAGCACCAGGTCGGGACGCACTCCGGCCTCGACGAGCGCGCGGAGCATGCCGACCTGGACGGCGCCGAGCACGCCACCCCCACCGAGGACGATCGCGGTGCCAGCCATCGACCGCCATGCTGCCAGCCGCCACCGATCAGCACAGGACAAGGCGGCCACGATCACGACGGGCCGGGAGCCCGCTCCCGTGTCGTGGGGGACAGAACACGTGAAGTGATACAAGATCTCGACGCTGAGCGCCCAACGGTGTCGATCAAGGGGTTGACCGACCGGACACGTGCGGTCGTGCGCGAAGCGGCACTCTGCCTGCTGCTCGTCGCTGCCATCCGTTCGATGGCCGCGCCGACGGCGGGGCGGCGGAGCCCGGACAGCGCTGCTGAGTTGACTGATAGCAGCCTCCTGTCAGGCTGATCACCGAGTCATCCCTGGAGTTCCCGATGTTCCGATCCCTGCCCGCGCCGTCACGCGACTGGATGCTGCTGCTGTCGCGTGTCGTGATCGGCGTCGTGATGTTCGCCCACGGCTTTCAGAAGCTGGCGATCGACGGGATCGGGCAGACCTCGGCCGGGTTCGAGAACATGAGCATCCCGCTCGCCATCGTCTCCGCCTCGTTCGTGACGGTGGTCGAGTTCGCCGGCAGCGTGCTGATGGTGGCGGGGGTGGCCACCCTGCTCGTCGCCTCGCTGGAGCTCGTCACCATGGCGGGCGCCGCGATCTTCGTCCACATCCCCCACGGCATCTTCGTCGGCGACGGAGGCTGGGAGCTCGTCGGCGTGCTCGGTGCGGGGCTCCTCGCCATCGCGGCCACCGGCCCGGGGCGCTACAGCGTCGCCCATCTGATGCGGACGCGTGAGTCGGTGCCCCAGCAGCGGCCCCCGGCCTTCGGGACGACCTGACGGGGACGGGAGCACGGCGCCGCCGTGCCGATGCACCCCGGCGAACGCCGCAGGTGCGTCCTCCCCTCACATCGACGGTCCGATCCCCGCACTTGCCTCTGGAGGCTCCCCATGACGTTGCCCAAGCCCACCGATGACATCGCCGTCCTCGTCGCCCGCGTCCTGCTCGGTGTCGTGCTCATGGCGCACGGCCTCCAGAAGCTGGTCACCGACGGCATCGGCGGCACCACCGCGTCGTTCCAGGCGATGGGCATCCCGCTCCCGACGGTCTCCGCTCTCTACGCCACGGTCGCCGAGATCGGCGGAGGGCTACTGCTGCTGGTCGGCCTGGCCACCGCGGTGGCCGCGATCCTCGTCGCCCTGGACATGGCAGGCGCCCTGGTCTTCGTCCACATCAGCAACGGTGTCTTCGTCCAGAGCGGCGGCTGGGAGCTCGTCGGCCTCATCGGCGTGGTCGCACTGCTGATCGCGGCGGTCGGTGCCGGTCGCTTCAGCATCGACGGCGTGCTGGCGGCCAGGAAGCGCCCGGAACGCTCGGACGCGGCCGCCTGATCCCACCACGGTCGCGACGAACTCGGCCTTGCCGTGCGAGTACGCCTCGCGATCATTCGCGTGCCGGGACGCCAGTTCCTGCTTGGTCCGGGCGTACCGCCTTCTGAGATCGGCGTCGCTCCGCAGCGCATCGCGGAAGACGAGCTGTTCGTGCCATCGCGGACTTCCGTCGATCATCAGGTGTAGGTGCGCAACGCGCCGGTCGTCCTCGACGAGCACGAAGAAGCGACGCCACGGCCGTCGGTCGAGCTCCGCGGGCACGACGTGCCAGCCCTCCGGGGCCAGCACATCCGCGACGTGTGCCGTACAGGAGAGGTCGGCCACGGCCGCCTGCACGTCGATGATCGGCTTGGCAGCGAGTCCGGGGACGGCCGTCGAACCGATGTGCTCCACAGGACGGGTGAGCCACTCCGCCAGGAGCCGGCCGAGTTGGCCGGCGACGAGCTCACCGCGGCTGAGCCAGAGCGGGTCGTGGTCGACGACCTCCACGGGTTCCGTCGCCCAGCGCGGCCACTGCCCCGGTTCCGTCACCGCCCAAGGATGACGCTACGAACCCGCTGTGGGACCAGGCGGGATGTTGTGGTTGAACCGGAACATGTTGGCCGGGTCGTACTCGGCCTTGAGCGACCGGAGACGCTGGTAGGTCGCGTCGTCGAAAGCCTTGCGCGTCTCCTCCACCGCAGCGTCCGCGGGTGAGAGGAAGCTCGGGTGCTTCCGGGGACTGACCCAGGGACGCAACCCCTCCATCAGTTCCAGGCCGGATGCCTCGGACCCGGCGACCTCACCGGGCGGGACGAAGGTCAGGGCGAAGACGGCGAAGGCCGCGTCCCGGTTCCCGACCGCGTTGCGGTTCCCGGCGGTCCCGGCGAGCGCGCCGCCCATCTGGCGGATGTCGATGATCGAGATCCGGGAGTCGGCACCCGGACCGGCGACCTCCGTGATGGCATCCGCCGTCGCGGCCGTCATCGCGGTGAGCAGTGCGAAGTGCTCGACCGCGGCGACCGGCTCGCCGGAGTCCGGAAACATGGAGGTGGAATCCGCGTAGGGGATGTCGGCGACCGTGTCGAGCAGCACCGGCGCCGCCGCCCTCAGCAGCGCGATCAGCTCCTCGCCTTCGTGTTTCGAACCCAGGTAGGAGATCCTGATGTTGACGGTCAGCTTTCCCCGCATGAACTCGGGAATGAACGGAAGGTCGGGCATCCGGAGGAGGGCGATCGACGAGGTCAGGTCATCGGGCGCCTGCGCCGCGAACTTCTGATAGGCGCGCAGCACCTCACGGGTGTGCTCGCCGGAGTAGAACAGGTTCCCGGCATACAAGCGGGTGACCGGGAAAAGCGTGAACTCCAGCGCCGTCACCACACCGAAGTTGCTCTTGCCGCCGCACAGCGCCCAGAACAGGTCCGGCTCGGAACCCGGCGTCACGTGGTGGAGTTGCCCGTCCGCGGTCACCACGTCGATCCGGCGGACGTGGTCGGCGGCCCATCCGAACGCCCGTGCCAGGGTGGCGCTGATCCCGCCGCCGAGCGTGTACCCGACCACGCCGACCGTCGGTGACGACCCGGCCAGCGGGGCGAGCCCCGATTTCGCGGCCTCGTCGACCACCTGCTGCCAGCACACCCCGGCCTCGACCCTGGCGGTCCGGGCGACCGGGTCGATCGTGAGTCCGGTCATCCGCCGGGTGTTGACCAGGACCCCGGAGTCGATGGGCACCGACGGTCCGTGCCCGGTCAGGAGGACGGCCACGGGAAGGTCGTACGCGGCCGCGAAGCGCACGGCAGCCTGGACGTCGGAGGCGCCGGTGGCGCCCACGGCCACCGCGGGCCGATGGTGCACGGAAAGGTTGATGGTGGCCACCTCCTCGGCGTAACCGTCATCGCCGGGAAGAAGGACCGGACCGTCGACGGCGGCCGCGAGCACGTGACGGGAACTCAGTACGGAAGCCAACGCCATCACTTCCAGACGTGTGATGAGAATGGACACCAGCAACGTGCGTCTGCCACTTCTCACCGGCAGGTCGGTCTGCAGCGGAAAGGCATCCACGATCAGCGCGCTCCATCAGCCTGCTGGGTGGAGGTCAGCGAAACCAGACGCGGCCGCGGTGATGAAGATCGCAAGGTTTTCGGGTCGACTGATTGCACAACCGACTCCTCCGGATTCACCGGAATGGGCAACTGGTGACCATGGTGCCCATCAGGGCCTGTGTCCGAGCCACCCGCGAAGCCGTCGCGAGGCAGGTCCGGCACCGTCCCGGCGGGGTCGCGAGTGCCGGAGAGGACCCCGAATCACACTTTTCGGATGATCCGCCGCCCCGCGCACCGGGTGATGGTGGCGGCCCACGCCCGGTCGAACCGCGGCCGGACAGGACGGGATTGGGACCGGCCATGGCGACCCACGACGTGTCTCCTGCAGCGGGGCGGCCGAGTACGTCCGTGACGGGGCGAACGGGCGGGGAGGCCCCGCGATGACCGATCCGGCAGCGCATGGGAAGGCAGCGTCGAAGCGCACCGATCAGAACCGGCGGCGGCCGTCCGCCCGGGTTCTGATCGGCGCCGTACTGCTGCTCCTCACCTTCGTGTTCATCATCGAGAACCGCGAACCGGCCGCCATCCGGGTGATCATCCCGATCGTCGTCATGCCCTTGTGGGCGGCCCTCACCGCCATGTTCCTCGTGGGCCTCATCGTCGGCCTCGTCTGGCGACGGCGGAGCTGAGGCCCGGGGCCGATCACCGGCTGTTGGTCGCCTGCATGCCCGAGAGAATGAGCTCGAGACCGTAAGCAGCCTGCGGCGGCGAACACCGTCGGGGCCCGTGCCCCGTCGTGGTGCCCGCCGCCGCGGCATCCGCGGTCAGCGGGCGAGGCGCGCCACCAGGCTCTCGCGCACGCCCGGCCATTCCTCGGCGATCACGGAATAGACCACGGTGTCGCGCAGAGTGCCGTCCGGCCGGATCCGGTGGGCCCGCAGCACGCCTTCCCGCTGCGCTCCGAGACGCTCGTTCGAGCGCTGCGACGCCTCGTTGCGGATGTCGGTCTCCAGCGAGACGCGGTTGGCGCTCAGCTCCTCGAACGCGTGGCGCAGCATCAACAGCTTCGACTCGCTGTTGAGCGGGGTGCGCTGCCACGGCTTGCCGATCCAGGTGTGACCGATCGACAGGATCCGATGGTTGGCGTCGATCTGATAGAAGGACGTCGTGCCGGCGACCTCGCCCGTCGCGGCATCCACCTGCGCCCAGGCGAGCCGGGTGCCATCGGCGAGGATGTTGTCGACGAGCTTGCGCATCCCCCCGATGTCGTCGGGCTGGCGGACGGCGAGCCAGGTCCATACGGCGGGGTCGGAACCCGCCTTGTACAGGCCTCCGGCGTGTTCCGCTGTCAGTGGTTCGAGCCGGACGTGTTCCCCGGACATCGTCGGACGGTGCTTCCAGGCATCGGTCACCGCCGACACGTTACGGCATACTGTATGCAAAGTAGAGTGTCTCGGATCGATCGGTCCTGGTCCTCGATGTCCGAACCGGTGGCGAGGCCCGGCGACGCGCGACCACGACCATCACCGACGCGCGGAGGCCACGTGCGCGGTCACTCGTCGACAGCCGGCCCCGCGGACGGGCAGATCACCGGCAGCGAGCTTGCGCTGGGGCCCGTTTCCCCATAGCGTGCAATTATTGCTCCGTACACGGAGCATCTTATCGATCAACCATTTCTCATGGGTTGAGTAAAGAGGAAGAAATGTCTGCCGCCAAGACGGACCCGGCCTACGACGCGCTCGCCGGCCTCGATTCTGCACCGCTGTGGCGATACTTCGGAGACCTCTTCCTCCGCGAGCCGCGCAGCGCCGCCCGGCCGCACCGCTGGGAGTACGCGGCACTGCGGCCACTCGCCCTGCACTTCGCCGACACACTCTCACTGGAGGAGGCCGAGCGCCGGGTACTGATGTTGATCAATCCGGGCATGCAGGACCCTCCGGCCACGGTGAACAGCCTGTTCGCCGGGCTCCAGATCATCCTTCCCGGTGAGACCGCCCAAGCCCACCGCCACACCGCCAACGCCTTCCGCTTCATCATCGAGGGTGAGTCGGCCTACACCACGGTGAACGGCGAGCGGGTACACATGAACCCCGGTGACCTGCTCATGACACCGGGGATGCACTGGCACGACCATTACCACGAGGGCGACCGCCCCATGATCTGGCTGGACGGCCTCGACTTCCCGCTGACCAACTCGTTCGAAGCCGGCTTCTTCGAACTGTTCGGGGATCGCTCGCAGAAATCGCTCGTGCCCGATGATCTGTCGAGCCGTCAGTTCATCCACGGCCGCCTCAACCCGGCGTGGCTGCCGGCGGCCGGGCCTGCGTCGCCCGTGGGCAACTATCCCTGGCAGGAGACGGCGCGGGCATTCGCCGCGATCGCCGACGACGCCGAGGGCAGCGAGTCCGAGGGGATCGTCCTGGAGTACACGAACCCGTGGACCGGCGGCCCGGTGCTGCCCACCATCGACTGCAAGATCAGCAGGCTCCGGCCGCGCTTCCACGGACGCGCCCGCCGGACCACGGCGAGCACGATCGTGCACGTCGTGCACGGCGAGGGGTACATGGAGATCGGCGACGAGCGCTTCGACTTCGCCCCCAAGGACGTGATCGCCGTGCCGGGCTGGCAGCCCCACCGGTTCGTCAACACCTCCGCGGGCGAGGACGCCGTGCTCTTCGCCTGCAGCAACCGCCCCGCCCTGCAGGCCCTCGGCCTGCTGCGCGAAGACCTTCCCGGATCGGACGCCTGAGAGTCGGCAGCATGGCCGACGCCCGGTGATGACCTCGATCGTGTCCGGCAACAATGGTTCTCCCTCTAACCTACGGCGGTGACCACCGAGCTGGCCCTCCTGCCGCGGGTCGCGTTCCGCGGACAGGAGATCACCGGCCCTCGGCTCCGCGGCCTGATCGCATTGCTCGCCGCCGACCTGCGTACGGGCTGCAGCACCGCCCGGCTCGTGGAGGGACTCTGGCCGGACGAGCAGCCGGAGAACCCGACCAAGGCGCTCCAGGTGCTCGTCTCGCGTACCCGCGCCCTGCTGGGCGCCGGCGTCATCGCCAGCACACCGACCGGCTACCGGCTGTCCCTCGGCGAGGACCAGGTCGACGCATCGGCGCTGCTGCTGAACGCGTCGGCGAGCGCTCAGCACGCCCGGGCCGGCGACCACGCCGCCGCACTGGCGCAGGCGGAGGCGGGACTCGCGCTGTGGGAGGGCCGCACCGACGGCGACGCGATGACGGACGATCCGGTGTCGGCCCTGCGCGCCGAGCGCCTGCCGACGTACCGGGCGTTGGTGCGGGCCAGGGCACTGGCGCTCGCCCGGGTGGCCCGGCACGCCGACGCGCTCGACGGGCTCGCCCGGCTCGCCGTGGAGCGGCCGCGGGACGAGGAGGTGCTGCTGGAGCTGCTGCGCTGCGAGGCGGCCACGGCCGGACCCTCGGCGGCCCTGGCCCGGTTCGACGCCTACCGCCGCGGGCTGCGCGAGGAGCTCGGAACCGACCCCGGCCCGGCGCTGCAGGCCCTCCACCAGCAGCTCCTGCAGGGCCAGGCGCCCGCGGTCCGGCACGGGGTCGTGCACGAGCCCAACGCGTTGCTCGGCCGCGACGACGACGTCGTCGCGGTGGCCACTCTGCTGCGGACGTCCCGCGTGACCTCGATCGTCGGACCGGGCGGCCTCGGCAAGACGCGGCTCGCGCACGTCGTGAGCCGGCAGGCGGAGCAGCGCGTCGTGCACTTCGTCGGGCTGGCCGGCGTCGCGACGGACGACGACGTGGCCGCCGAGGTTGCCTCGGTGCTCGACGTCCGCGAGTCGCGGCGAGCGCCGTTCGCGCATCGCACCCTCCAGCCGGATCTGCTCAGCGGCCTCCTCGGCGCTCTGGGGACCGGGCCCGCACTGCTGGTGCTGGACAACTGCGAGCACGTCCTCGACGGCGCCGCCGAGCTCGTACAGGCGCTGGTCTCGATGACCGGCGAGCTGCGCGTGCTCACCACGAGCCGCGCCCCGCTCGGCCTCTCGTCGGAGTCGGTGTACGCGTTGCCGGAGCTGGACCTGCCGACCATGGTCGAGCTGTTCCGCAGCCGGGCGCGGGCCGCCCGTCCCGGCGTCGATCTCCCCGCCGCGGCCGTGGTGGAGCTGTGCCGGCACCTCGACGGGCTGCCGCTCGCCGTGGAGCTGGCCGCTGCCCGGGTGCGGGTGCTGTCGGTCGCCGAGATCGCCCGGCGCCTGGAGGACCGCTTCGCGCTGCTGCAGGGCGGGCCGCGGGACGCACCGCAGCGACACCGCACCCTGCACGCCGTGGTGGACTGGAGCTGGAACCTCCTCGACCCCGCTGACCGCACCGCGATGCGCGCGCTGTCGATCTTCCCGGACGGGTTCGCGGCCGAGGCCGCGGAGCACCTCCTGGGCGGCGACGGCACGCTCGCTGTCCTGGAGGATCTGGTCGACCAGTCGCTGCTGAAGGTCACCGACACGCCGTCGGGGACGCGTTTCCGCATGCTGGAGACGGTCCGGGAGTTCAGCGCCGCGCGCCGGCACGAGGCAGGCGAGGACGAGCGCGCCGTCGCCGGGCTCCTCGCCTGGGCCCGCGACTTCGGCATCGCGCAGCACGAGTCGCCGCTGGGCACCGACCCCGTCGGAGCCGCGGCTCGCATCCGGGCCGAGCAGGACAACCTGGTGCAGGCACTGCGGCTGGGGCTCGCCCGCGGCGACGGCGCGACCGTCGCCGCCGTCACGGCCGTGCTGGCCACCCTGTGGCTCGTCGAGGCCAACCACCCCCGGCTGGCGGCGCTGGCCGAGGAAACGGCGTGGACCCTGTCGCATTTCCGGCCCGCGCCCGGGCTCGTCGAGGTCACGCGGACGGCTGCCGCGATCTCCGCCGCGACCACGTTCATGTTGGAAGGACCCCGCGCGGTGCGCGCGCTGGTGGTGCTGCACCGGCTTCCTCCCGCTCCGCCGGACACGCCGATGCGGGCCGTCGCCGCGGTGCTCCTGCAGGCCCGGGAGCTCTCCGGCCCGGACCGAACGGTGCTCGACGCGATGTCCACCAGCCGCGAGCCGTGCCTCGCCGGGATCGCGAGCGGCCTTGCCAGCTACGTCCGGCAGCACGAGGGCGATCGCGCGGGCGCCGTCGCGGCCGCCGAACGGATGGTGGCCGCGTTCGAGGGACCGGCGACCCCCTGGCTCCGGGCGACCGCTCACGCCCGGCTCGCCGAGCTGTTCCTGCAGGAGGAGCGCGGCGCCGAGGTTCGGCACCACCTCGAGGAGGCCTCGCTGCTCGAGGAGATGGGGCTGTTCGAGACCGGCGTCCGGTGGTCGCAGGTCCTCACCGACCTGCAGCTCGAGGACGTCGACGAGGCAGAACGCCGGTGGAAGGAGGCGACCGCCGACCTGACGGACGAGACGGCCTCACCGTTCCGGGAGGACCTCATCGCGCGCGCGGAGATCCTGCTCCTCCGGGGCGAGGTCGACGCCGGTCTGGAGCTCTGGCGCTGCGCGGTCGACCGACTGCGGCATCCCGCGGAGGGGGCCATCGGTGTGGGTCCGTGGCTGGTCGAGGTCCTCGCCGCCACCGTCGTCGCGCACGCCCGGCACGGCCGGCTCGATCTCGTCGAGGAGATCACCGAGGAGCTGCCGCGGACCCTCACGACGATGCTCGCCCAGCCCGCCGAGCGGCAGCCGGGCCACTTCGTCGAGCTACCGCTGCACGGTGCGCTCCTGCTGGCGCTGGCGACGGTGGACCTCGATCGTGGACGGCGTCTCGGGGACACCCGCGCGACCGCGTCGGGGGTGCGGCTCGTCGCCCTCGCCGAGCGGTTCCACTTCGTACGGACGTTCCAGCCGACGATGTCGTCGGCCCGGGCCCGCGCCGCGGCAGAACAGGCCGACGGTCCGGCGTACCTCGACGCGGTGTCGAGGTACGCCGGACTGGGTCGCGACGAGCTGCGGGGAGCCGCCCTTCAGGCACTGGGGGCACGGCCGTGAGCCCGCCCTACCGGGTCCGTTCCCGGGTGAAGAGCCGCTTCGCCCACAGGTAGCTGGCCAGGGCGATCACCACGCACCAGGCGATCGCGAGCACCGCGCTGCCACCGGCCGCGCTGCCCGTCAGCAGGGCGCGCAGCGTCTCGATGACCGGGGTGAAGGGCTGGTACTCGGCGAACCAGCGCAGGGCGGCCGGCATCGAGTCGGTGGGCACGAACCCACTGCCCAGGAACGGCAGCAGCACCAGGAACATCGGGGTGTTGCTCGCGGTCTCGACGCTCTTCGCGTTGAGGCCCAACGCGACCGACAGCCAGGTGAGCGCGAGCGTGAAGAGCACGACCAGACCGAGCGCCCCGAGCAGTCCCCCCACACCCGCGGTGGTCCGGAAGCCGACGAGCACGGCGATCGCGAAGACCACCACGATGCCGAGCAGTGTCTGGATCATGCTGCCGACCACGTGGCCGGTGAGCACCGACGCGCGGGAGATGGCCATGGTGCGGAACCGGTCGATGATGCCCTCGGTCATGTCCATGGAGACCGAGATCGCCGTGCCCTGTGCCGCTGCGGACACCGTCATCGCGAGGACCCCGGGCACCACGTAGGCGACGTAGTCGGCACGACCGCCGGCCGGGCCGCCGAGCCCGGCCCCGAGGGTGCCTCCGAAGACGTAGACGAACAGCAGCAGGAAGACCACCGGCATCCCGATGAGCATCAGGGTCAGCGACGGGTAGCGGACCATGCGGCGCACGTTGCGGCGCAACATCGTCCGCGAGTCACGGGCGGCATAGGCGAGCGTGGTCATCGGGCAAGCTCCTTCTGCGGCTGCGACTGCGGCTGCTGCTCTTCGGCGGGGCGGCCGGTGAGGGCCAGGAAGACGTCGTCGAGGTCCGGGGTGTGCACGGTCAGCTCGTCCACCTCGATGGCTGCCCGGTCCAGCTGGTCGAGCAGAGCGCGCAACGACCGGACGTCCCCGTCACCCGCGACCTGCAGGGTGAGCGCCTCGTCGTCGCGTGCGGACCCCGCGAAGACCCGAGCGGCGGCGTCGAGCCGCGCGGGATCGGTGAACCGCAGGCTGACGTGTCCGCCGGGCACCATCCGCTTGAGCTCGGCCGCCGTGCCCTCGGCCACGATCCGTCCGTGGTCGAGGAGCGCGATCCGATCGGCGAGCTGGTCGGCCTCCTCGAGGTACTGGGTGGTGAGGAAGATCGTCACCCCGCCGGCCACGAGCTCGCGGATGATCTCCCACATCGTGCGGCGGGTGCGCGGGTCCAGCCCGGTGGTCGGCTCGTCGAGGAAGATCACGCGCGGGTCCCCGACCAGCGTCATCGCCAGGTCGAGCTTGCGCCGCATCCCTCCGGAGTAGGTGGCGGGCGACTGCCGGGCCGCGTCCCGCAGGTCGAACCGCTCCAGCAGCCCGGCCACGCGGCGCCGGCCCTCCCCCCGCTCCAGATGGTGCAGGTCGGCCATCAACTGGAGGTTCTCCTCGCCGGTGAGGAGGTTGTCCACCGCGGAGAACTGTCCCGTCACGCCGATCACGGCCCGTACGGCGTCGGGGTCCCGGGCCAGGTCGTGGCCCGCGATGTGGATCTCGCCGGCGTCGGCACTGATGAGCGTGGACAGGATCTGGACGGCAGTGGTCTTCCCGGCACCGTTCGGGCCGAGCAGCGAGAAGACCGTTCCCGCCGGGACGCGCAGATCGACACCGTCGAGGACGACCTTGTCGCCGAACGACTTGCGCAGTCCGGCCGCCGCGATCGCGGACGGCGATGGTGTGGTGTTCATCGGCCCCTCGTGTTCCCGCGTGGCCCTGGTTGCCACGACGACGAGAGCGTGCGGCCCGGCGAATTCAGCGCGGCTTCACGACGGTTTCAGGACCTTTCCCGCAGGCTGCGCAGCCGGAATCCGCTGGCACCCGCCGCCGTCCCCCTGACAGCATCGGGCCGTGGATCTTGCCGCCTCCGTGCCGACGTTCGTGATCGCGGTGCTCCTGATCTCCGCGTCGCCGGGGCCGGCGATGGCCTTGATCATGCGACGGGCCGCGCTGCACGGCTTCCGCGGCGCGGTGCCCACCGTGCTCGGCCTGGAGGCCGGGCTCTACGTGTGGGCGTTGCTCGCGGCCGGCGGCTTCGCCGCACTGGTCGCCGCATCGGAGGTGGCGTACCTCGTGCTGGAGATCGCTTTCTACCTCGCCATCGCCGCGGGAGTGGCCCGGGCGGGCACCTGGTTCCGGCGGCCGCGAATACGCCGTCGGCTGGAGGCGGTCAGCGGCACCGTCCTGGTGGGCCTGGGCGTGCGGCTGGCCGTAGCCAGCCGCTGAGCGCGGTCGGCCCGGTTCGTGGGATCTTCTTCCTGATGAGTGAATCAGACAAATCAGTCAGCGAGTCCGAGAGCTACGACCTGGCCTTCCGGGTTCTGCACAAGAGCCGCCTGGTACGGGAGCTCTGGGCCCGAGCGCTGGGCGACCAGTACCCGGCAGAGGTCGACCCCTTCAGCTCGTGCTGCTGGTGGCTGCTCGGGCAGGTGGTGGCCGGCCTCCGGCTGAAGCCGGACGACACCCTCCTCGATCTCGGGTGTGGCCGCGGCGGTCCTGGCCTGTGGCTCGCCCGGGCCCTGTCCGCCCGCCTGGTCGGAGTCGACTTGAGTCCGGTCGCGATCGAGCTGGCGGGGGCGCGGTCACCGCGGTTCCTCGCCGAGGGCCGGGCCTCGTTCCGGGTCGGCGAGTTCGACTCCACCGGGCTGGCAGCCGGCAGCGCTCAGGGCGCGGTGAGCATCGACGCGTTGCCCTTCGCTCCCGACCGCGCCGCAGCGCTGCGTGAGGTCCACCGCCTTCTCACGCCCGGCGGGCGCCTGGTCTTCACCGCGGCGCAGAACCGGGCCGTGGTGCCCGGCACTCCCGACTCGTGGGACCACCTGCTCGACGACGCCGGCTTCGATCTCGAGGCACGCATGCCCAACGCGTTCCACCACGAGCACTGGCGTCGGCTCTACGGGTTGTGGCGTGAGCACGCCGACGACCTCCGGGCAGAGCTCGGCGAGATGGTCGCGAACGGTCTTCTCACCGAGGCAGCCGGTGCGGACCGCCTCGACGAGCAGGATGCGCTCCTCTTCGTGGCTCGGCGACGCGACGGCTGATCCCCGCTCAGTCCTCGGCGGTCCCGTTCTCCTGGCGCGTGCCGTCCTTGCCGTACACGCGCAGCACCGCGCGCCGGATGCCCTCGTAGCCCGTGCAGCGGCACAGGTTCGAGGCCAGCAGCCCGTCCAGGCGTTCGGGATCCTCGGCGATGGTGGGGTCCTCCTGCAGGGCGCCGACCACCAGCATCACGAAACCGGCTGTGCAGAACCCGCACTGCAGGCCGTGTTCGGCGGAGATCGCCTCCTGGAAGGCGTGGAGTTCGCCGTCCGCCGTCAGCCCCTCGACCGTCCGGATGTCGCGGCCGGCGCACTGCACCGCGAACATGAGGCAGGAACGCACCCCCTCGCCGTCGACCAGGACGGTGCAGGATCCGCACACGCCGTGCTCGCAGCCGAGCTTGGTGCCGGTGAGGTCGCAGTCCTCGCGCAGCACGTCGGCCAGCAGCCGTCGTGGCTCGACCGTGACATCGTAGGGCGTCTCGTTGACCGTGAGCCGTACCGGGATCCGCCCTGTCATCGTGCCTCCCAGCCGTCGTGTCCGTCGCGGCCCGCGCCGCTGAAGAAGTCCGCGCTCTCGCTGTCCTCGCGGGCCTGCACCAGCGCGCGCCGGACGAGCACGCCGATCACGTGCCGCCGGTACTCGACGCCGGCGTGCGGCTCGGAGAGTGGGTCGGCGCCCGCTGCGGCCAGGGCGGCGGCCTGGGCGAAGACGTCGGGCTCGGGCTCTCTGCCGACCAGATGGCGCTCGGCCTCGTGCGCGCGCACCGGCCGGTCGGCCGCCCCGGCCAGCCCCAGGCGGGCCTCGACGATCACCCCGTCCCGCAGTGTCAGCACGGCGACCACCGCGACCTGGGCGAAGCTGGCGTGCGTGCGGTGCTGCTCGCAGAAGCCGACGCCGACCGTGCCGGTCTCCGCCCCCGGAAGCAGCGGCAGCCGTACCGACGTCAGGATCTCGTCCGGTTGCCGCGCGGTGCGGAAGGGGCCGAGGAAGAACTCGCCCGCACCCACCAGGCGGCTGCCCGCCGGCCCGGTCAGCTCGATCCCGGCATCCAGGGCCACGGCCGTGGCGCACCACTCGGAGACCGGGTTGGCCCATGCCAGGCTGCCGGCCATGGTGCCCCTCGCCCGGACCGGCGGATGCGCGATGAGCGGGCTGACCCGGCTCAGCAGCCGACCCAGCGCCCCCGGCGCCACGGTGGGCGTCTCGAAGGCGCGGTGCCGGGCGAGGGCACCGACTCGCAGCGCGTCGCCGTCCGCGGTGATCGTGTCCAGCTCGCGTACGTTGTTGATGTCGACCAGCAGCGCGGGACGCTCGCGGCGGTAGTGCATCTCGAGCACGAGGCTCTGGCCGCCGGCCAGCACCCGGGCCGTCTCCGGCCGCTCGGCGAGCGCGGTGACGGCGTCGGACAGCTCCGCCGGGGCGGTGTAGTCGAAGGGTGCCGGCTTCATCGGGCCACCTCCTGGCCGGCGGCTGCGAGCCAGCAGGTCTCCGGGGTCAGCGGCAGCTGCATGCCGCCGATGTCCGTGGCCGTGCCGGCGGGCTGCGGTCCCAGCGCGTCGATGACGGCGTTGACGATCGCGGGCGGAGTGCCGATGCAGCCGGCCTCGCCCGCGCCCTTGGCCCCCAGCGCGGTGTTCGGGTTGGGGGTGACGGTGGTGTCGAGGCTGATGGGTGGGAGCTCGCCGATCGTCGGCAGCAGGTAGCCGAGCAGCCCGTCGGCCTGCGGCACGCCCTGGTCGTCGTAGGGCATCACCTCGTACAGCGCCTGGCCGAGCCCCTGCACGATGCCTCCGCGCGTCTGGTCCTCCACGATCTCCGGGTCGACCGCCACTCCGCAGTCGTCGACGGCGACGAGGCGCAGCACGCGTACGTTGCCCAGCTCGCGGTCGACCTCGACCACCGCCACGTAGGTCCCGAAGGGGAAGGCAGCGGGGGTGTCGTACACACCACCGGCCCGCAGCGGTTCCGGCGACGCCGCCGCCAGCTCAGCCAGCGTCCAGCTGCGCTGACCGGTGATCACGGTGCCGTCGGCGTAGCGGGCGTCCGGCTCCCCCGCGCGGCGCCTCGCCTCCTCGATCAGCTCCAACGCAGCCCGGTGCAGTGCCGCGCCTCCGACCTGCATCGAGCGGCTGCCGAAGGTGCCGATGCCCTGCGCCGTCTCGTCGGTGTCGCCCTCGATGAGCGAGACCCGGCCCGGCGGGATGCCGAGGGTGCGCGCCACGAGCTCCGGAAAGACCGTCTCGTGGCTCTGGCCGGTGGAACAGGTGCCGACGCGGGCGGTGACGCTCCCGTCGGGCGCGACGTCGACGGAAGCCCACTCGTTTGCCATGGGCGCCTGTTCGAGGCCCGAGCGCTCGGTGAAGCTGCACAGCCCGATGCCGAGCGGCCGCTCGCTGCCCGAGCGCCGACGCCGTTGCTGTTCCTCGCGCCAGTGGGTGTAGTCGACCAGCTCCAGCGCCTTGTCCAGGGCCAGCTCGTACTGCCCGCTGTCGAAGACCCGGCCGGTGGGTGAGTGGTACGGGAACGCCTCCGGCGGGATGAAGTTGCGCCGCCGCAGCTCCGCAGGGTCCATGCCGAGGCGGCGGGCGAGGAGGTCGACGGTGCGCTCGACGGCGTAGACCTGCTCGGGACGTCCGGCGCCGCGGTACGGGGCGGTGGGGGTGGTGTTGGTGACGACCACCCGGATCCGGGCGTGCACGTTCGGGGTCAGGTACACCCCGGCGGCGGCCTGCCCCGTCTCGGCGGCCACGAACCCGGTGTTCGGGTACGCACCGACGTCGGCGTCGACCTCCAGCGCCAGCGCCAGCATCCGGCCGTTCTCGTCGGCGGCCAGGCGCACCCGCTGGTTCTGGCCGCGGCCGTGGGTGGAACCGGACAGCGTCTCGGCGCGGTCCTCGAGCCACCGCACCGGACGGCCCAGCTTCACCGCCAGCCCGACGACCGACAGGTACTCGGCGAAGGTCCCGCTCTTCGTCCCGAAGGCGCCGCCGCTGTCGGCGACCCGCACCCGGATCCGCTCCGCGTCGAGCCCCAGCGCCGAGGCGAGGTCCCTGCGGAGCCGGTGGGGCGCCTGGTGGGAGACCCAGACGGTCAGCTGCCCGTCGGGTTGGGGGACAGCGAGGATCGCCCGCGGCTCCATCGGGGTGGGCGCGAGGCGCGGCTGCCGGTAGGCGCCCTCGACCACGACGGCGGCCCGCTGCCACACCTCGTCGTCGATGGGCGTCCCGAACTCCATCTCCGTAGCGACGTTGTCCACCCCGTCGAAGAGCCACGTCGACGATGCGGCGGCCTCCCCGGGGTCGACCAGCGCGGGCAGCGGGTCGATGTCCACCCGCACCGCGTCGGCCCCGTCCTCCGCCACATAGCGGTCGGTGCCGACGATGACGGCGAGCGGCTCCCCGACGTACCGCACCCGGTCGACCGCCAGTGCCGCACACCTGCGCGGATCCTCGCCGCCGGCGGACGGGAAGAACGGGGGGACGAAGGCCAGATCGTCGCCCAGGTCCGCAGCGCTCCAGGCCCCGACGACGCCGTCGACCTCGGCGGCCGCGCTCGTGTCGACCGCGAGCAGCCGCCCGTGGGCGACGGTACTGCGCACGAAGGCCGCATCGAGGCAGCCGGCGACCTTGAGGTCACCGACGTAGTTGCCCGCTCCGGTCACCAGGCGGGCGTCCTCCCGTCTCCCCAGCGCCCAGGACTGCGCGCTCTCGGGGACACGGGTGGAGGCAGGAGGCGGCGACACAGGAGGCCGGACCGGGACACGAGTCTGCGGAAATCCGCTCACTCCCCGCACAGTAATCCCCGGACCTCGGGCGAGGGCGGAATCCGAGCCGCCCACGATCACGAGGTGCGCAGCGAAATCGTCGAAAACGACATATCACCCGATATTGACGTAGTCCGGATGCCGATCCCGGCCCGTTCGGGCAACTTCCTCCGCAGCGCCGTTGACATTGCGTCACGGCCCCGATGATCATCGGTCATCCCGAGCCGAGGACAAACCCATGCGCATGAAACAACGGCCCCTCGGGGGCACCGGCCTCACCGTGTCGCAGGTCCTGCTCGGATGCGGATCGATCGGCGGTATCGGCACTCCGGCGAGCACCCGCGCAAGGGTCTCCGCGTCGACGAGGGGTTGGCCCAGATCGACGCGGCCGACACGCTGGGCATCACCGTGCTGGACACCGCCGACTCCTATTCGGGAGGAATCAGCGAACAGGTCGTCGGGCTGTGGAGCATCGAGCACCCCGACAGCGAGATGCTGATCTCCACCAAGGTCGGCAATCTGGTGTCACCGCAACAGCGCCGCGTCACGCTGACCGCCGAGCACATCACGCGCCAGTTCGCGATCAGTGAAGAACGGCTCGGCCGCGTCGACCTGTACCTGTCACACGGCCCGGACGACGAGACCCCGATCGAGGAAACGCTGGAGACGTTCGCGGGCCTGCTCGAGTCCGGCCGGATCCGCGGTTTCGGCGCCTGCAACGTCAGCGCGTCACAGTTGGAGTCCGCCCTCATTGCCGCGGACCGGCACGGCCTGCCGCGATACGAGTGGGTCCAGAACGAGTACAACCTGCTGAACAGGGACGACGAGTCCGACGTGTGGCGCCTCGTGGCCGAGCACTGCCTCGGCTACACCCCCTACAGCCCGCTGGCCGGAGGAACGCTGTCCGGCCGCTACCAGCAGGGCGTGGCGCCGGACCCGGGGAGCCGCCTGGTGGTCGCCCCCGGCTCGCTGCGTCCCCTCGACGAACCCACGTGGCGAGGGCTCGACCTGCTGACCGCCGCCGCCCGCCGCCGCGGAGTCGGTACCGCCGCACTGGCTCTGGCCTGGGTCGCCAGCGCGCCGCTGGTCACAGCCCCGCTCGTCGCACCCCGCAATGCGGGCCAGTTCACCGACGTATCCGACGCACTCGACCTCGCCCTCGACCCGGACGAACGCGCGGAGATCGCGGCCTTCTTCGACCGCACCTCGTGACGGCACCCCGGTAGGCACGACCGGGGGACTGACCCCTGTCGATGACTCGCGGAACGACCCGCAGCGGGCAGACTGCAGAACCCGATCCGCCACGGCGCCCGCGATGAACAGGGACGACAGTGACCGAGCCGACGACACCCGCGGACGCCGAACCCGGTGGCGCCGGGACCCGGCGGCCCGCCGGCTCACCGGCGCGCACGGCAGGTCGATGGGCGGCGCGGGCGGTCGACGTACTCCTGCTCCTGACCAGCCTGGCCGCCATCGTCAACCCCGAGGATCCCGAGGCGGACCTCCGCCCGTTCATGATCACGAGCCTGCTCTGGATCGTCGTGGGCAGCTGCTACATCGGGATCCGGGTGGTCCGGGTGCGCCGGTCGAGCAGCGGGGACCAGGACTGGCCGGAACGGCTGGCCCGCGGCCGCACGAGCTACCTCATCAGCCTGTCCACGGCGATCATCCTGCTCGGGTCCGGGCTGGAGATCGTCGGCGTCGAGGGCACCGGGGACGTCGCCGACACCATCCGGACCGTCAACGTCATCACCGTTCTGCTCGCGTGGGCGATCCTGCATCTGAGCTACGCCGAGCGCTACGCCCAGCTCTGCCTCGGCGCCGACGACCCTCCGCTCTCATTCCCCCATACGCCGGCCCCCACGCTGCTGGAGTTCGTCTACTTCTCCTTCACCGTCGGCACGACGTTCGTCACCTCCGACGTCGAGATCCGCTCCGCCCGCGCCCGCGGGATGGTGCTGGCCCACGGCCTGATCACGTTCGTCTACAACACCGCGATCCTCGGCCTGGTGGTCGGGCTGATCACCAGCACCTGAGTCCTGCTACCCGTGCTCGTGGGGCGCGGCGAGGGGCAGGGACACGCACAGGGACGTGCCGGCATCGGGCGGGCTGTGCACCGAGAAGCGGCCACCGAGCGCCTCGACGCGGTCCTTGAGGCCGACGAGACCGGACCCGCCGCCGGTGTCGGCGCCACCGCGCCCGTCGTCACGGACGACGACGTGCAGGAGGCTGTCATCGGTTCTCACCTCGACGTCGACCACCTCGGCGTCCGCGTGCTTGGCCGTGTTGGTGAGCGCCTCGGAAACGGTGTAGTAGGCCGCGAGCTCGATCGGTTCGGGCAGCCGGGTGTCGACCCGGATGTCGAGTCGGACGGGGACGGCGGAGCGGCGGGCCAGCGTCTTCACCGCGGCGCCCAGGCCGCCCTCGGCGAGGGCGGCCGGGTGCAGACCGCGGGCGATCTCCCGCAGGTCGCCCAGCACCTCGCCCAGCTCGTCGACGACCCGGTCCAGCTGCGCGGTCAGATCGTCGGAACCGGGCGGTACCGCCTGCTGCACGCTGCCGCGCAGGTGCAGAGCGAGTGAGACGAGGCGTTGCTGGGCGCCGTCGTGCAGGTCGCGCTCGATGCGGCGGCGCGCGGTATCGGCAGCAGCCACGATGCGCACGCGCGAGGCGGTGAGCGCAGCCCGGGCATCGGCGTCGGCGAGGGCGGTGGCGACCAGATCGGTGAAGCCGGCCAGCCGCGCCTCCGCGCCGGCAGGGAGCGGCGCCGCGCGCGACACGGCGATCATGACGCCCCACAGCCGGCCCTCGACGGTGATCGGTGCCCCCGCTCCCGACCTGGCGCCGAGGTGCGCGAAGCAGTTCGCGATCGATCCTTCGGGGCCCTCGAAGTGCTCCGTCCGCACCGGCCGGCCGGTCGCCAGCACCGTCGCCGCGGTGCCGCCACCCGCCACCCGCATCCGTGCGGTACCCGGGAAATCCACTCCGGGCACGCTCCACACACCGACGACCGTGCCGACGCCATCGGGCTCGTACCGGAACACGACCGCGACGTCCGCGCCCAGCAACCGGCCGACCTCGCCTGCCACGAAACCGAACGTCTCGGCCGGTGCCGCCCCGCCGGCCACCATCGTCGCCACCCGCCGCAGGGCCGCCTGCTCCTCCGCGAAGCTCCGCAGCTCAACCCGGGCCTGCGCGTTGCCGATCGCGGTGGCGACCAGCTCGGTGAAGCCGGTCAGCCGGACTTCCGTCTCGGGTGGGAGGGGGCCGCTCACGGACCAGGCGATCAACACGCCCCACCGCCGGTTGTCGACGACGACGGGAACCCCGACAACCGACTTCAGATCTGCGCCACGAGTGAACGGCGTGGCGACGTCCTCGTAGTCGTCGACGCGGACCGCGCGCCCCGTACGGAGCACCTCGGCGGCCACGGTCGTCCCCTCGACCTCCGTGCGCTGGTAGGCAGGAGGAGCGCAGCCGGGCAGGCTCCATTCGGCCACGTGCACGAGCTCCGTCCCGTTCTCGTAGCGGGCGAGCCGGACGCCGTGCACGTCGAGCAGGGTGCCGGCCTCCGCCGCCACCGAGGCGAAGAAGTCATCGGCGGGCACGCCCTTGGCGACGAGGGTCGCGACCCGGCGAAGCGCCACCTGCTCGTCGGCGATCTCACGGTGGGCCCACTCGGCGGCACGGGCGCGGCGCGCGGTGTGGGCCGCCAGCTCGCCCAGGACGACCCCGACGACCAGGTAGACGACGAGATCCACCAGGTTGGCCGTGTCCGGGAACGCGAACGGGTGCGTCGGCGGCAGGTAGAACCAGTCGAAGGCGAGCATGCCCGCCATCCCCGCCGGGACCGCGTACACGACGCTCACGAACCGCGCTGTCGCGACCACGGCGAGGAAGCTCACGACGCCAAGGACCGCAGCGACCACCCTGGAGTCGATGTGCTCCAGAACTACGGCTGCCAGGGCGAACGTGCCGACGCCCGTTGCGAACGCCAGCGCCATCTCCGCGCCGAGCGGAAGCCGATGGGCCCGCTCCCATGCGGCCACAGGTGCAGGCTACCCCCGGCTCCGAGCCGGAAGAGGCGTCGAAGAGTGGATTCAGCCGGGCGGCCGACCGGGGTTCCGCAGCGCGCGCAGCTGGTGCGCCTCGTCCGCAAGGGTCCACAACGAGCACGGCCACGGCGCCCGCGGCGTCCCGTGGCCAGGGGTCGTGCACTCGACGCACAGCCCGTCGTCGTTCGGCAGGTGCGCGGCCATCAGCCGCTCGATCACGTCCCGCCGCGTCGCCAACTCCTCGAGCCAGGGATCGCCGAGGGCGAACCGCGACATGGACACATATCGCTGTTCCCAAGGCCCTTCGGACCGCGACATGTGTCCATATGACGGGCGGAAGGCTTGGGAACGTCAGTCGCCCACGTCGTCCCGCAGCAGCAGCACGGTGCGGAGCACGTACTCGACTGCGGACTCGAACGCGCCGCCCCGCAGCTCACCGCGCACTCCGAGGTTGCGCGACGCGAACTCGAGCATCTGGTCCGGTCCGACGCGGCGGACGACCAGTGCGGCGATCTCCTCGAGGTCGAGGCCCGGGTTGTCGAGTCGCGTCAACGCGAACTCGACCACCAGCTCGTCGACCGTCACGGCATCCGCTCCCTGGCTCTCGGGTCCTGTACTCCCATCATCCCGGACCGGCGACGGCGACAGCTCGCCGTTCACCCGGCGACACGGGGACGAGACCTCTGGAGACATGGGGATGTGACCGTTTCCTTACCCTGCCAGCCCGCCGCCGTCGATTGATCCACAAGGGGCCCGGATTGGCTACGTTGTCGCGGCGGTGCACACCGGAGAAGATGCGAGGTTCTCGGAATGGTCGTCCCCATCGGGCAGGGTGCTGGGCAGGCGTACGTCATCGGTGGGGGTCCCGCCGGGCTCGCCGCGGCCGCCGTCCTCAAGGGACACGGCATTCCTGCCACCGTCCTGGAGCGCAGTGAGGTCGTGGCGGCGAGCTGGCGCACCCATTACGACAGGTTGCGCCTCCACACCATCCGCAGTTTGTCCGGCCTGCCGGGATTCGCGATTCCCCGGTCCTACGGCCGCTGGGTGGCCCGCGACGACCTCGTGCGGTACCTGGAGGGGTACAGGGAGCACCACGGTCTCGACGTCCGCACCGGCACCGAGATCGAACGGGTTGACCAGGCTGACGGCGCCGCGCACGACGGCGCCCGCTGGTTACTGCGCACCGCCGGGGGCGAGGAGCTGACCGCGCGCACGGTCGTGGTCGCCACCGGCCACAACCACACCCCTCACCTGCCGGACTGGGCGGGACGGGAGACGTTCACCGGCGAGTTCCTCCACGCGAAGGACTACCGCAACCCCGGTCCGTACGCCGGGCGCGACGTCCTCGTCGTCGGCGTCGGCAATACGGGGGCGGAGATCGCGGCCGACCTGGCGGCCGGCGGCGCGCGTCGCGTGCGCCTCGCGGTCCGTACGCCGCCGCACATCGTCCGCCGCGACGTGGCGGGCTGGCCCGCTCAGGCATCCGGGATCCTGCTGCGCCACGCCCCGCGCGTCGCGGTCGACCAGGCGGCGCGCGTGCAGGCCCTCCTGAGCACCCCCGACCTGAGCGCGTACGGCCTCCCCCGCCCACAGGAGGGCATGTACACGCGCGTGCTCCGGGACCGCGCGGTCCCCGTCCAGGACGTCGGTCTCATCGACGCCGTGAAGTCGGGCAAGGTCAAGCCCGTGGCGTCGGTTGCCGGATTCGAGGGGTCCGGGGTCCGGCTGGCCGACGGCTCCGTGATCACCCCCGACGTGGTCATCGCCGCGACCGGCTACCGCCAGGGCCTGGACAAGATGGTCGGCCACCTCGGCATGCTCGACGGCGACGGGCGCCCGCCGGCCTCAGGCGTCGCTGTTGCACCCGGGCTGTACTTCCTCGGCTACACGATCTCCATCAGCGGCGCGCTCCGCGACATCGCCATCGAAGCCCGGCGGATCGGCCGGGCAGCGCGCCGCGATACCCCTATGAACCGAAGCTAGAACCGCGACATGGACACATTTCGCGGTTCACAAGGCACTTCCGACCGCGACATGTGTCCATGTGACGGGCAGGAGTCCGTCAGCAATTACCGTTCGCCGCCTGGGGTGCCG
Organism: Pseudonocardia xinjiangensis; assembly: GCF_012911925.1. Classification (GTDB taxonomy): domain Bacteria; phylum Actinomycetota; class Actinomycetes; order Mycobacteriales; family Pseudonocardiaceae; genus Pseudonocardia; species Pseudonocardia xinjiangensis. The sequence goes on from NZ_JAAXKY010000015.1 coordinate 43,947, forward strand.
GCACGAGGCGGCACAGGAGCACCGCGAGGGCGCCGGTGGCCACCCCGACGAGGGTGCCGGTGACCACGCTGGAGATCGCAGCGACGGTACGCAGGGCGGTTTCCTGGGTGGCGGGGTCGGTGCCGGCGAGCTCGCCCCCCAGGGCCGGTGTCTCCTCGCCGAACGCGATGCCCCAGAGCAGTTGGTGGCCCAGGGCGAGGAGCACCCCGTAAATCAGACCGATGACCATGACGGTGGCGAACGGGCGGTGGGGGCGTTTCCACAGCACCGCGGCGATCCAGCAGACGGGTGGGACGAACACGAACAGCCCGTTGACGAACGAACCCTCCTCGATCACTCCCAGGTCGTGCAGCACGACCCGGGGGACGGCCAGCGTGGCCAGCCCGATCAGCACCGGCCAGGAGAATCCGAGCACCCGCGTCGGTCGGCTCACAGCAGCGCCCCGCCGGTTTCGGTGCGCTCGCGGCGGTCGGTGCCGGCCCGTGCGGCCCTGCCGACCCACCGCAGCAGCGCCGTGAACGCCAACGCAGACGTCACAGCGCCCCCGGCTAAACGCACCCAGTGCCCGGTCACGAACTCCTGCGCCACCTGACGCAGGTACTCCGGGGAATGGGTACCGACCGGATCCACGAACATGATCTCGTTGCGCGGCCAGAAGAACAGCGCCGAGAACAGGAACTCGCACCCGATGAACACCGCGGCCGCGGCCACGATCCACCACCGCAGCCGCGGCTCCCGCCACGTCAATGCCGTCGCCACCAGGCACGTGAGCACCACGGTGGCTCCCAACGGGGGGAAGTAGTCGCTCGGACCACCTGCGATCAGGAACTCCCGCGCCCGATCCAACGACGCCGGCGCATCGCCGAAGATGTTCGGATACAGCATCACCGTCTCGGCGGCCACCCCGCCGAACGACATCATCGACGCCCACACCAGCGCTATCAGCACCACCGTGATCCATCTCGTGCGCGACATCCCCCGCGTCCCCTCTCATCGGTCCTCGACAACCCCGGCGACAGGACCGCCGCCACCGACGACGCTAAGTTCGTCCGGCCGCCCCGACCGCCTCCTGACCGCGCGACCCCACGTCGCTTCTCGACGTACACCGCGGGCCCAGAGTCACGCGTCTCGACGACGGTCCCGCGGCGTCCGCGGCGCTAACCTGCGACATCGTGCGAGCCGGCCGTCCCACCCGTTCCGATGCACTGCTGGCCATCGCGGTGTCCTGTCTCGTGGCGGCCGCGGTGGTCACCGACACCGGACCGATCAGCCGGTCGGTGCTCGCGTACGCCTTCGCTGCCGGATTCGGCGCACTGATGCTGGTGAGCCGCCGGTGGCCGGTGTCGGCGCTGGCGGCGACCGCGGCCGGCCTCGTCCTCTACTACCTGCTCGACCTGCCCCCGATCGGCGTGGCGGTTCCGGTGGCAGCCGCGCTGTACGCCGCTGCCGATCACGGCCGGCCCTTCGCCGCGGCGGGCATCGCCGCGGTACTGCTTCTGGTCTCGGTGACAGCGCGGCTGGCCGAGGGCGACGACCTCACCTACGTCGTGGGTCTTGCCCTCGGATCGGACGCCGTCCTGATGCTCGCGGTGATCGCGCTGGGTGACGCCACGCGCAGCCGACGTGCCTTGCGCGCACAAATGGCCAGGCAGGCCGCTGCGGCGGCAGAGGAGCGACGCCGAGAAGCTGCCCGTGAGGTCGACACCGAACGGATCCGCATCGCCCGCGAGTTGCACGACACCCTCGGCCACACCATGTCAGTGATCACCTTGCAGGCCGCCGTGGCAGAGGAAGCACTCGACGGCGGCTCGGTCGCCGACGTCCGCGGTGCGGTCACGACGATCGGCACTGCGGCGAGGAGCGCAATGTCCGAACTCCGCGCCACCCTCGGCACCTGGCTCGGCGGACCCGGCACCCGCGAACCCCCGCCGGGGCTCGACCGGCTCCGCGACCTCGCCGACGGCGTCATCCGCAGCGGGCTCCCGGTTGACCTGCACCTCACCGGGGACGTCAGCGCGGTCCCTACCGTGGTCGGCACCACCGCGTACCGCGTCGTGCAGGAGGCACTGACCAATGCGCTCCGGCACGCCGACGCAAATCGGGTCACAGTGTCGGTCCGCGCGTCCGCCACGGGGTTGGCACTGGAGGTCGCCGACGACGGCCACGGCGCACCGGCCGACCAACCGGCCGAGCACGGTCACGGACTGCGCGGAATGACCGAGCGGATCGCCCTGCTCGGCGGCAGTGTGCACGTCGGCAACCTGGAGGGAGGCGGCTTCCACGTGCAGGCACACCTGCCCGTCGGGAGGGCGGCACGTTGAGCGAGATACGCGTCGTGCTCGTCGACGACCAGCACCTCGTTCGCGCCGGGCTGCGCGCTCTTCTCGAGCGGGCGCCCGACATCACCGTGGTCGGCGAGGCCGGCGACGGGTCGACCGGAGTCACCGTCGTGCGCACCCACCGCCCGGACATCGTGCTCATGGACGTCCGCATGCCCGGCACCGACGGTCTGCAGGCGACCCGCCGGATCCTCGCCGAACCCGCACTGAGCGGCGTCCAGGTGATCATGCTGACCACGTTCGACGACGACGAGTACCTCTTCGAAGCCATCCGCGCGGGCGCAGCAGGATTCCTCCTGAAGGACACCACACCCGACGCCCTCCGCGAAGCAGTGCGCATCGTGGCCGGCGGCGACGCGCTCCTCTCACCAGCCGTGACCCGACGGGTGCTGGCCGCCGCAGCCCGGTCCGGAGCCGCGCGGCCGGAGCGGCTCGTCGGGCTCACCGACCGTGAGCGCGACGTCCTCGCCCAGGTCGGGGCCGGTCGCTCGAACGCCGAGATCGGAAGCGTCCTGCACATCAGCCCGGACACCGCGCGCACCTACGTCGGCCGCCTCCTCGGCAAACTCGACGCCCGCGACCGCTCCCAACTCGTGGTGATCGCCTACGAGAGCGGGCTCGTCCGGCCCGGCGAGCACTAGCAGGCCTTGGTGCTCGCCCGGTTCAGGCCTGAGCCGGATCAGCCGCCTTGGCCACCCGCTCGATCTTCGCGCAGTGGGCCTCCCAGAAAGCCGTGCCGCGTCCTGCAGGGCCGTGTTCCACGCGGCCGATCCCACCGCGCCGTCCAGTTGCTCGCGCAGGATGTCGGCGTGCCCGGCGTGCCGGTTGGTCTCGGTGAGCACGTGGACCATGACGTTGAACAGCTTCACGTCCGGGCGCGGCCACCAGGGCACGTGGCCGGGCGCGTCGATGGCGAGGGCGGCGATCGTCGCGTCCGCGTGCTCCCTCGCCCGCCGGTACCGGTCGACGACCTCGGCGCGTGACTCGTGCTCGGTGACCCACTTGTCGGCGGCGAAGTCGGCGTCCTCGTCCCACCAGGGCAGTCGTTCCGGGAACGGGCGCCCGAACACGTCCCCGAAGTATCGGGCCTCGGTGTTCGACAGGTGTTTGACCAGGCCGAGGAGATTGGTCCCGGTGGAGGTCAGGGGGCGGCGGACGTCGTACTCGGTGAGCCCGTCCAGCTTCCAGAGCATCGTCTCCCGCACGTCGCGCAGGTCGCTGTGGAGGTACGCCTTCGCGAAATCGTCGATCATGGGGAGCGAGCCTGCCACCCGACGCCATCAGGGCTCACGCACGCAGCGACTGGCTGATCCGCGCTGCCTGCAGGGTGAGGTGGTGGCGCTCGGCGAGGTTGGGGGCGGACCGGGCGGCATCGGCATACAACTGTGCCGCGGTCCGGAGGTCGCCGGCCTTCTCGTGCAGGTAGGCCGAAACGGCGGTGTGGCGGGGCAGGCCGGGGTCCACGGTGGCCAAGGCGGCGAGGCCGGCCACGGGGCCGCCGGCCTCGCCGATCGCGACGGCCCGGTTGAGCTCCACGACCGGGCTCTCGGTGAGCCGGAGCAACTCGTCGTACCAGCCGACGATCTGCACCCAGTCGGTCTCTTCGGCGCGCGGCGCGTCGGCGTGCAGGGCGGCGATCGCGGCCTGCGCCTGGAACTCACCGAGCCGGTCGCGGGCCAGCGCCTTCTGCAGGATGGCGACGCCCTCGGCGATGAGCGAGGTGTCCCAGCGGGAGCGGTCCTGCTCGGCCAGCGGGACCAGGCTGCCGTCGCGCCTGGTCCGCGCCGGTCGCCGGGCGTGGTGCAGCAGCATCAACGCCAGCAGGCCCGCGGTCTCCTCGTCATCGGTCATCGACGCCAACTGCCGGGTGAGCCGGATCGCCTCGGCCGCCAGGTCGACGTCTCCGGTGTAGCCCTCGTTGAAGACCAGGTAGAGCACCCGTCGCACCGTCGCCAGGTCGCCCGGCTGATCGAACCGCACATCAGCGACCGTGCGTTTGGCCCGGCTGATCCGCTGCGCCATCGTCGCCTCCGGCACGAGATAGGCCTGGGCGATCTGCCGGGTGGTCAGGCCACCCACGGCGCGCAGCGTGAGGGCCACCGCGGATGCCGGGGTCAGCGACGGGTGGGCGCACAGGAAGAAGAGCTGCAACGTGTCGTCCGCGGTCTCGGCAGGTCCGGGTGGCGGCTCGACCTCGACCCGCTGCTCCCGGTCGCGACGCGAGATCTCGGAGCGGCGGGCGTCGAGGAACTTGCGCCATGCGACCGTGACCAGCCAGCCCTTCGGGTCGGCCGGTTGCCGGTCCGGCCAGGTCAGCGCGGCCTGGATGAGTGCTTCCTGCACGGCGTCCTCGGCCGTCGCGAAGTCGACTCCGCGACGGGTGAGGACGCCGATCACCGCGGGAGTCAGCTCCCTCAGCAGCAGTTCGTCCATCAGCTGATCTTCCCTGGCCGGCCCGGTCACTCGGTGACAGTGGGCGCAACGCCCAGGAACGGGCGCAGCTCGAGCCATTCGTGGATCGGCTTGCCGCCGGCTCCGGGGGCTGCCGACAGCTCGCCGGCGAGCTCGAGCGCGCGCTCGTAGGTGTCGACGTCGATCACCATCCAGCCGGCGATGAGGTCCTTGGTCTCCGCGAAGGGCCCGTCGGTGACCGGGGGCCGACCCTCCCCGTCGTACCGGACGAACGTGCCCCTGGGCGAGAGTGCCTGATGGTCGACGAACTCACCGGTGCTCTCCAGCCGGGCGGCGAAGTCGTTCATGTACTGCACGTGGTCCTGGACCTCCTCCGGGGTCCACTGGTCCATCGGGACGGGGTTCGCGGCCTCGGGGGCGCCGCGGTAGTGCTTGAGAAGCAGATACTTCGCCATGCTGGGTCTCCTTGGTGCGGTGCGGCCGCGGCGGCCGCATCTGGCCGTGGGACGGAGCCGCGGGGCCGGTCTCGAAATCCTCGGCACATCTTGTCGAGAATCTTCCGACGCACTCACGACGACTACGGGTCGAAGACACGAAGCTGGATCATCCAGAACCTGGGACAGCACCGACGTGACCGCTGGATGCCGAACATCTGGACGCGACGTACGCGGTGCGGGCCGGTTCCTGATCGACGACCGAGTCGGCAGGATGGTGAGATGGCCGGGGAATCGTCCTACGTGGAGCGCGCGCCGGCGCCCGCGCTCGCCGCGCTCGCATCGTCTGTCTGGATCCAGCAGGTAGGTGACCGGCCCCTGGCGCAGCGGCACGTACCACACGGCGGCGCCGAGGTGCGATGTGTACTCGGTGAGGCGCCCCGGCTGCTCGGGCCCCTGACCACGTCGACGTATCAGGAGATCCCGGCGGGAGGCACGGTCGTCGGGGTGCGGCTGCGGCCGGGCGTGCTCGGTGGTCTCGTCGGGGTGCCGGCCGACGAACTGGTCGATCAGGACATCGCAGGCACCGACATCTGGTGCGACCTCGCCTACGTGACAGATCTTCTCGGGAATGCCACGACACCGCGGGGCGCGCTCGATCTGCTCCAGTCGTTCGTCGCTCGCCGTGCCGGAGAACCGGACCGGTTGGTGAACGAGATCGTCCGGAATCTCATGCCGTGGCACGGCAGCCGAACGGCCGCTCTACCTGCGTTGCTGTCGATCTCCGAACGCCAGTTGCGGCGCCGGTGCCGGGCTGCGGTCGGCGTCGGCCCGAAGGAGTTGCACCGCATCCTGCGTTTCCAGGGCTTCACCGCTCGCGTGCAGGCGTCAGTTGCCCAGCAGGGCGCCGCACCCGTGGGTCTCGCAGGGTGGGCCGTCGAGACCGGGTACCACGACCAGGCACACCTGAGCCGCGAGTGTCGCCGGCTCACGGGCGTCACGCCTGGCGAGTACCTCGCACAGGCGGGCGCTGCGTGCAGCTGCGGGCATGACCACGCTGCCTCCTACGTCCCGATGCTCGGACCTGGAAATGGCCGTTTCGTACAAGAGCGGCGACCGATTCGCGCTTAGCGTCGCGATCATGCGGCTGAGCCTTCCGATCATGCATCTTCCCTGGTCGAGGGCCGCGCGTGCACGTGAGCTGACGCGGATGGCGCGACCAGCCGAGGACATCGAGGGCCGGACCGGGCTCGGTCACCTCTCCGCCGTCACCTCCCGGATCCATCAACAGGATGTGGAGGGGTACGAGTGATACTCATTACCGGCGGCCTGGGTTCCATCGGGTCGCACACCGCACGGGCACTGCTCGACCTGGGCGAATCCGTCGTGCTGACTGCGCACAGGTCCACCCGGCTGCCCGAGTACCTCGCCGACCAGCCCCGGGTCGTCGTCGAGCCCCTGGACACGGCGGACGAGGCGACCTTCCTCGACATCGGGAAGCGGCACGAGATCACCGGCATCGTGCACCTCGCGGCGGCCCGTCACGACCTGCCCGATCCGGTCGAGTACCTCCGCGCCGACACCCTCGGCCTGCTCAACGCACTCAAGGCGGCGACGGTGTGGGGCGTGCGGCGGTTCGCCGTCGCCAGCACCATCGGCGTCTACGCGGGGGTGGACGAGGTCCCGTGGCGCGAGGACGCCCCGCTGCCGGTGGTGGCAGCGCATCAGATCCCGGTGTTCAAGAAGACCGCGGAGCTGTTCGCCGAGCTGACCGGCGACAGTGCCGGGTTCGACGCGGTGAGCCTGCGGATCGGCACCATCTGGGGGCCTCTCGGCCTGCCCGACAACCCGTTCTTCGCGCTTCCCCGCCTGCTCAGCGCGGCGGTTCGGGGCGAGGATCCCGATCTCACCCCGCCCCGCCCGGCCGCGTACGCCGAGGACACCACCGACCTCTGCTACGTGAAGGACTGCGGCCGGGCCATCGCGCTGCTCATGCTTGCGGAGCGGCTGAACCATCGCACCTACAACGTCTCGGGTGGACGGCTGGTGCGGTACAGCGAGGTCGTCGACGCGATCAACGTCGCGGTCCCGGGCGCGGGCATCTCCCTCCCGGAGGGGCGCAATCCGGACCGGCCCACGGACGGCTATCTCGACACCACCCGGCTGCGGGCCGACACCGGCTTCCAGCCGGAGTACGACGTCGAACGCGCTGTACCGGACTACGTCGAGTGGCTGAGAAGACATGACCGCTAGCCCCGATACCGGACAGGAGGACTCGGAATGACCGTGCTCAACGACGAGGCCCGCGCCCTGTTCGCCGGCCCGAACATCGCTCACATCGCTACGCTCCTGCCTGACGGTGGGCCGCACTCGGTTCCGGTGATGATCGACGTCGACGGCGAAGATCTCGTGTTCTTCACCTCGCCGAACTCGCGCAAGGGCCGCAACCTCGGAGCGGACGACCGCATCGCGATCTCCGTGACCGACCGGGAGAACCTGGTCCGCAGTGCGCTCGTTCGCGGTCGCGTCGTGAAGCGGATCGGCGGCGAAGCGGGCTGGGAGATCGTCGACCGTATCTTCGCCAAGTACACCGGCGGCCCGTATCCGCGGGGCGAGGACCGCGAGGCGTTTTTCGTGGAACCGGCGCACGTGAGTGTCCCGACCTTCGGATGAGGAGCTGAGATGGCCAGAGTTGTGATGCAGGCGGTCGTGTCGGTGGACGGCTACATCGCTCATCCCGACGACACGGTCGGGCCACTCTTCGACTGGTACGGCAACGGCGACACGGAGCTGTCCGCCGGGGCGAGCGGCTGGACGTTCCACGTCTCGCGGACGTCCGCCGCCTACGTCCAGCCCTTCTGGGACGCCGTCAAGGTCACGGTGATCGGTCGTCACCTGTTCGACACGACGAACGGCTGGGACGGCAAGCCGGGCGCCGGAGACGAGCTGGTCGTCGTCACCCACCGGCCGTTGCCGGAGGAGTGGCTCGCCGACCACCCGGAGGCGCCGTTCCACACCGCCGACTCCGTCGAGGCCGGCGTCGCGCTCGCCAAGAAGCTCGCGGGCGACGGTCTCGTCTGCGTGACCGCCGGCAACCTCGGAGGGCAGGCGTTCTCAGCGGGACTGGTCGACGAGGTCGCGATGGACGTCGTCCCGGTGGTGCTGGGCGAAGGGGTGCGATTCTTCGGCGACCATGCCGCCACGGTGCTTCTCGACGATCCCGACCAGGTGGTCCAGGGCGACCGCGTGCTGCACCTCCACTACACGGTCAGGCGCTGACCGGTCGTTGCCCTCGGGATCCGGGCCGAGAGCGGGTCGCTCTCCAACAGCTTCCGTATCAATCGAGGCAGAGGTTCGGCTCGATATGTCAGTTCAGCATCGATCGATGCGGAAAAGGTAGCCTGGAATGATGGAGACCGAACAACGCCGCCCGACCGGGCGACCGCGAGGATTCGACGTCGACGAGGCTCTCGAGCGCGCCCTGCGGGTGTTCTGGGAGCAGGGCTACGAGGGGGCCAGTCTGGCCACCCTGACCGGCGCGATGGGCATCTCCACCACCAGCATGTACTCGACCTTCGGCAACAAGGAGGAACTCTTCCGCAAGGCCCTCGATCGCTACTCCGAAGGCCCGAGCGCCTACCTGCACCGGGCCCTGGACGAGCCGACCGCTCTCGGCGTCGCCTCCGCAATCCTGGCCGGCACCATCCTGACCACCACTCGCCCCGACAACCCTCACGGCTGCCTCGGGGTCCAGGGCGCCCTGGCCACCAGCGACTCCGGACGACAGGTCCGCGACCTCCTCGCCGCCTGGCGAGACGACACCTGCACCCTTGTCCGCGAACGGTTCGCGCGAGCCGTCGACGACGGCGACCTGCCCCCGGAGGTCGATCCGGGATTGCTCGCCCGTCTCGTCACCACCGTGGCCTACGGAATCGCCGTGCAGGCTGCGAGTGGCGTCGACCAGGAGGAGCTCCGGGCGATAGCCGACGCCATCCTTCGCCAGTGGCCGCTCCTCTGAGGTCGACCACCGGTCTCACTCCTCCCTAGCTCGACGCCCGGCGCGTCCGGTTTTGCATCGATCGATGCGGAATGTGCTAGCTTCGAGTTCCGCAGTGATCGCTGCAGAACTCGGGGAGGGTTCGTCTCATGGGACTGCTCGAAGGAAAGACCGCCGTCGTGACCGGCGGCAGCACCGGGATCGGCCTGGCCACAGCACGGCGGTTCGCCGAAGAGGGTGCACACGTGTTCGTCACCGGGCGGCGCGTGGAGGAGCTGGAGAAGGCGGTGGCCGCGATCGGCAACGCCACGGCGGTGCCCGGTGATGTCAGCGTCGCCGCCGACGTGGATCGGCTGTACCAACTGGTGCGCGAGCGCGGGCAGGGGCTCGACGTCCTGTTCGCCAACGCGGGCGTCAACCACGTCGCCACGCTGGAGGAGCTCACCGAGGAGGCTCACGACCGGGTCTTCGACATCAACGTCAAGGGCACCGTACTCACCGTCCAGAAGGCCCTTCCGCTGCTCAACGTCGGCGCATCGGTGATCCTCGCGAGCTCGACGGCCAGCGTGAACGGCATGGCCGGCCTGGGTCCGTACGGGGCGTCAAAGGCAGCCATCCGCTCCTACGCGCGCACCTGGACCAACGAGCTGCGCGGCCGGGGCATCCGCGTCAACGCGATCTCGCCGGGTCCGACCGACACACCGCTGTTCGACGTCCTCGGCGATCGCGCCGACGAGACGAAGGCGGCGATCGCGGCCGCCGTGCCCGCCGAGCGGCTCGCCGCCCCGGAGGAGATCGCCGCCGCCGTGACCTTCCTCGCCTCGAACCAGAGCAGCTTCGTCCACGGCGCCGACATCGTCGTCGACGGCGGAGAGCTCGTGGCCTGACCGGAGGTAGCGGAATGAGTGGACAACTCACCGGCAAGGTCGCCGTGATCACCGGAGGTACGAGCGGGATAGGGCTGGGTATCGCGCGCCGCTTCATCGCGGAGGGCGCGCAGGTGTTCGTCACCGGGCGCCGAAAGACGCAGTTGGACGCCACCGCGGACGAGCTCGGATCCCAGGCCGTCGCCGTGCAATGCGACGTGAGCGATCTGGCCGACCTCGACCGGCTCTACGACATAGTGAACGAGCGGGCCGGACGGATCGACGTCCTGGTGGCCAATGCGGGCGACCCCACCGTCGCCGCCCTCGGCGACATCACCGAGGAGCATTTCGACGCCTCGTTCGCCACCAACGTGAAGGGGGTCGTCTTCGGCGTGCAGAAGGCGATTCCGCTGCTGTCGTCAGGAGCGTCCGTGATCCTGATCGGGTCGACCACGTCGGTGCGGCCTGATCCCGGCCTCGAGGTCTACGGCGCCACGAAGGCGGCGCTGCGCAACTTCGCGCGCAGCTGGACGGTCAACTCGAAGGCTCATGACTTCCGGGTCAACGTGCTGAGCCCGGGCCCGACCAGGATTCCCGCGCTGCTGGGTCTCGCGCCCGTGGACGAGCAGGCCGCGCTCCTGGACCGGTTCGCCGCCACAGTGCCGCTCGGCCGCATCGGTGATCCCGACGAGATCGCTGCGGCCGCGACGTTCCTGGCGTCGGACGCCGCGGGGTACGTCAACGGCGCCGAGTGGTTCATCGACGGCGGCTACGCACAGGTCTGAATCCTCGGCCTCCTTCCCATCCGCACCTTCAGAGAGGGCGACCATGCCCGAGAGCAACCTGCGCGACTTCTACGAGCGCTACATCGAGGCGCTCAACGCCCACGAGTTCGACCGCATGCACGAGTTCATCCACGACAGCATCACCCTGCAGAGCGAGCCGGGCACCCGCGACGATGTCATCGCCCAGTTGCGCGGGATCGCCGATGCAGTTCCCGACTTCCACTGGGAGACCCAGGAAATCGCCATCAACGGAGATCGGCTGGCCGCGCGACTGATCAACACCGGAACTCCCGTGAAGGAGTGGCTCGGGGTGGCTCCGAGCGGCGCGTCGATCGAGATCGTCGAGTACGCCATCTACACGGTCCGCGACGGACGGTTCCTGCACATGTCAGCCATGCACGACGCCGAGGCCCTGCAGCGCCAATTGGCGGGGTGAGACAGGAGTCCACGAGATGGCCCCGGCCGAAGGGTCGGGGCTCTCTCGTCGGTGAGGCTTCACCGCACACCAGTCGATTGCCGGACCCCGCGCCTACTTCCGCACGCGGAAGCGGAGCATCGTCACGGGACCCGACTGCGTGTTGTTGAACGGTTCCAGGTCGATCCTGCCGAGGCCCGACGTCGAGAAGCGCACGCCGTCGCCGAGCAGCACCGGCAGGACATACACCAGGACCTCGTCGACGAGCCCTCGCTGCAGGCACTGGCTGGCCACGTCGGCACCGAGGATCTCCAGGTCCTTCCCACCCGCGGCAGCGCGCGCCGTGGCGACGGCCTCCGCGAGGTCGCAGGTGAGGAAGGTGACCCCTCGCTCCGGCTCGTCCGGCGGCCGGTGCGTCAGGACGAAAATCGTCCCCCCGTCGTAGCTGGTGTCCTCGTCGGACATCCGCTTGCCGACCTCGTGGGTGCCCCGGCCGACGAGCATGGCGCCGGTGGCGTCCATGACCTCGGGAAACGCGTACTTGTTGTACTCGAGGACCCAGTCCATCGCGTTGTCGGGGCCGGCGATGAAGCCGTCGAGCGACATCGCTCTGTTCACAACGACCTTGCCCAGGTCAGCATCCGTATCGGTCACGCCGGTTACGACCTGGCGCAGTTGACGAACTCATCGGCGGCGACGGAGCAATCCGCGGATCGCCTCGGGGCGACCGCGCCGAGGGCAGGCCGTACTTCCTGTCATCGGCCGAGATGTGGAGCCGCCTTGGGGAGTCGAACCCCAGACCTACGCATTACGAGTGCGTCGCTCTAACCGACTGAGCTAAGGCGGCCGATGGTGCGCGCTCAGTGTAGCGACCGCCTCCGCGCCCCCGACGCCCACCGTCCGCTGCCGGTCGCCCTGTCCGCCACGCCCTGGACCGGCCGATACAGTTGCCCGACTCGGCGTCAGGAGAGATCCACATGGAGGACCGTCCGTTGAAGCTGATCGACCTGGGGTACGTCAGCGAGCTGTACCGCGAGTTCGCGGGCGAGCTGGCTGCCGTGGGGAAGGCGCAGCGCGAGTACGCCGAGTCGATGAAGGCGACGATGACGCCCCAGCTCGACGACCTCGAGGCGGAGATCACCTACCTGCTGCTGCGGGCCACCAAGCCGAGTTCCGTGATGGAGCTCGGGACGTTCCACGGGTGGTCGACGACGTGGATCCTCAGCGCGCTGCGGGACAACGGGTCGGGGCATCTGCACAGCTTCGACATCATCGACAACGTGGTGCGCAACGTGCCGGAGGACCTCGCCGAGGGCCGGTGGACGTTCGTGAAGGGCGACATCAAGGACACCCTCGACCAGGTGCCCGCCGACATGGGCTACCTGTTCGTCGACGCCGCGCACAACTCGCGCTTCGCCCACTGGTACGTCGAGAACCTGTTCCCGCGGGTGCCGGCCGGCATCCCGGTGAGCGTGCACGACGTCTTCCACTTCCCGGTGACGCTGCCGCTGCACGAGGGCAAGGTCGTGGTCCGCTGGCTGGACGAGCGGGAGGTCCCGTTCTTCACGCCGTCACGGGCGAAGGCACGCGCCGACTACAACGCCCTCAACAGTCTGCGCGACGAGCTGGGGCTCGCTCCGATCCGGGGTGCCGGCGACAACCCGATGATCTATTTCACGATGCCCGCCCTGCCGGCCCGGGTCTGAGCTGCCGCGCCGGACGAGGGCGGCCAGGCGGACGAGCCGGGTCCGGACCCGTGGGGCCGGTGCGACCGCGAGGGCGAGCCGGTAGGCGTCGGCCTCGGCGAGCAGGGCACGGTGGCGGTCGTTCGCGACTGCGGCGGTGAAGATCTCGCTGAACACTGTGGTCACGTCCTTGTTTCCGGTGGTGGGCGACGTGTTCCACGATCGGCTGTGCGGAGCCTCCGGACATCCGTGGCCGGCACGGAGCGGACACGGAACTGCTGGTCGGTGCCGTCCGTGCGTGCCGCGGTGTCAGACGAGCGTTGCGCCCATGACGCGGAGCGCCGACTCACCTCGGGCCCGCTCGGCGCCACCGGCGAGGACGAGGCTGCGCGCCCACTGGTAGCGGCAACCGGCAGCCTCCAGGGCGCGGGCCGCAGCCAGCACGCCCGCGCGGTCGCCCGCGGCGAGGGCGGCAGCGCGGTCGACGATCGCGGCCGCAACCGGGTTGTCGCCGATGGCCGGACGGACGGTCGAGGCGCGCTCGGCCGCGGCCGGCTGGTCGGCGAGGACCGCCGCCTCCACCCACAGTGCCCCGTACCAGGGACGCCAGATCCCCTGGTACCAGCCGTGGATCTCGTCCGGGGGGACGGCGAGCAGGCGCAGCGCCTCATCGGGCTGATCGAGGTGGAGCAGCACGAGCGCGTCGAAGAACGCGCGAGGGTTCTTGTCGTGCAGCGGGCGGCACAGGGGTTCCAACGCGTTGAAGATCGACATCCAGGTGGCGCGGCTGTCGTCCTCACCGCGCAGGCCGTGCACCGTGGCCACCGCGTGGGCGGCCCGGCGGAGCGTGGGGACGCGCGGCCGGCCCGCCCGCTCCCAGCCCTCCCGGAAACGTTCGCCGGCAGCGACCACGCCGTCCCAATGACCGTCCAGCAGGGCCACGGTCAGCAGGCGCGCGACCGCGACGTGGCCGACCTCGCGGTGCAGGGGCAGATCCCGGACGCGCTCGGCGACCCGCCTCGCCTCCCGCAGATCGCCCGCCGCGATCGCCGACTCGACCGCCATGATGTGGGCGTCGGACAGCTCGAACCCCGCGTCGGCGTCGAGCGCCACCGGGGCCAGCAACTCGATGCGCCGCAGCGCGCTCGCCAACGCCGCACGCGCCTCACCCCCGGCGAGCTGCACGGTGGTGAGCCGGTCCAGCGCCGCGCTCTCGGCCAGCCGGTCACCCGCTCGCCGCGCCAGCTCCAGCGCTCGCTCCCCTGCCTGCGCCGCCCCCGGATCGGTCTCGGGCACCACGAACGCCTCCGCCGTGGCGAGCCGCGCCTGGGCGACGAGGTCGCCGCCCGCGTGCCGCCGGGCCTCGTCCAGCAGCGCGCGCACCACGTCCGGCGACGCCGGGTGGGCGAAGGTCCCCGGGCCCCGGTTCATCAGCTCTGCGGCCTGGGCCAGCTCCCGGGCGGCACGCTCCGGCTCGTCCGCGCGCAGGGCCGCGGCCGCAGCGGCGCGGCGCAACCGGACCGCCTCCTCGCCGGCCAGCTGCGCTTCCGCCGCGCCCGCAGCCATGTGCAACGCCACGGCGGCCCGCGCGTCGTCCGGGGCCAACGCGGCAGCCTGCTCGTAGCGCCACTGCGCCTCCCTCGACAGGCCGCGACGGTGGCACAGGGCCGCGAGCAGCCCCTTCCCCTCGTAGGCGACCTGACGATGCTCCGGACGGGGTGCGAACCAGGCGAGGGTGGCTCTCAGCTCGTCGGCGAGCCGGTCGAAGGTCGTCCGCCACCCGACGGCCTCGACGGCGGTGTCGGCGAGCAGGGCTGCCCCCGCCTCGCCCGACCAGCGCAGATGCCGCGCCCGGCACTCGACGAGCTCCCCGGTGTCCTCGAGGAGCTCGGCACCGTACTGACGGACGGCCTCCAGCACCCGGTAGCGGGTGCCGTCGGACGCCGTCGTCGGCACCAGCAGGCTGTGGTCGGCGAGCGCGGCCAGGTGCACGCCGATGTCGCGCACCGCCACCGGAGCCCAGCCCGCCACCGCCGCCGCGTCCTCGGCGCGGAACGGCCCGGCGAACACCGCCGCCCGACGCAGCACCGCCTGCGCCTGCTCGTCGAGCAGGGCGTAGCTCCAGTCCAGCATCGACCGCAGCGAGCTGTGCCTGCTGTCCACGCGGCGCGCGCCGGTGAGCAGCTGGAGCCGGTCGGCCAGGCCGGCCTCGAGCCCGTCCACCCCCAGCGAGGGCAATCGGGCCGCCGCCAGCTCGATCGCCAGTGGCACACCGTCCAGGCCGCGGCAGATCCGCGCGATCCGGCTCCGATCCGCGGCGGTGACCGGAAAGCCCGCCGCGGCGGCGCGTTCCTCGAAGAGCGTGGTGGCGTCACCGCCCTCGGCATCGTCCCCGACCGGGACGGACATCCCGGCCACCGGGACGACCCGCTCGAACGGCAGCAGCAGCCGCGCGCGGCTCGTCGCCAGCACGACGAGCCCGGGGCTGCGTGCCAGTAGCCGCTCCACCAGCAGCGCGACCCCGTCCAGCAGGTGCTCGCAGTTGTCCAGCACGAACAGGGCCTGGCGGTCGGCCGCCCACGCGAGCACCGTGTCCTCCGTCGACCTCCCCTGCTGCTCGCCGAGCCCGATCGCCCCGGCCACCGCCGAGGCGACCATCAGGGGATCGGACACCGGCACCAGGTCGGCGTACCACACGCCGTCGGCGAACCGCCCGCTCACATCGGCGGCCACCGCCAGCGCGAGGCGCGTCTTCCCGACCCCGCCCGGCCCGACGGCGGTGACGAGCCGGGGCCCGCTCAGAGCGGCCGCGAGCTCGGCCCGCTCGCTCGTCCGGCCGACGAAGGACGTGAGCGGCGACGGCAACGGGGCGACCCGCCGGGACGTGTCCCCGGACGGGGCGGGATCGCGCGACCGCTGCGCGGCGAGCAGCGACAGGGCACGCCGATCGCTCGCCCCGAACTTGCGCAGCAGCGACGACACGTGGCTCTCGACCGTGCGGATCGAGATGAAGAGGCGGGTGGCGATCTCGGCGTTGGTGAGGTGTTCGCCGACCGCGGCGAGCACCTCGGCCTCGCGAACGGAGATGGACGCCTCCGCAACCCCGTCCTGCTTCACGCGGGTGATTCTGCCCGGAGGTACGACCCCCTGATCAACCCCGATGCAGGGCCGTCATCATCGACTCGACGGCGATCTCCGGCTTGACGTTCTGGTCCAGCGCCGTGCGACAGGCCAGCACGGCCTCCAGCCTCCGCAGCACCGACTCGGGCGACCACTCGGCTGCGGCCCGCCTGATGTCGGCGGAACGGTCGGGGTTGGTCAACGCCACCTGCGCGCCACTGCCCGCCACCAGGGTGTCGCGGAAGAACCCGGCCAGATCGACCAGCGCGCGGTCGATCGCGTCGCGCTGGGTGCGCGTGTTGCGCGACTTCTGCTGGCGCTCCAGGTCCTTCTCCGCGGCCTTCGCCCCTCGGGCGGCCGCGGCGACGCCCTTGCCCACCCCACCCGCACCCATGGCGACGGCCAGCTCCTCGCGCTCGGTGGCGTCGCGGGTCTCGCTCAGCTCGGTGGCCTCGGCCTTCGCGTTGCGCACCAGCTCACCGGCGTAGGCGAACGCGTCGCCCAGCCCGCGGATCCGCATCGGCAGCGACAGCACGGTCTCGCGGTACTTGCGGGCGTCGGCGTCGCGGGCCAGCCTGCGGGCCCGGCCGACGTGGCCACCCGCGACCGACGCGGCCCAGCTCGCCGTCTCCGCGTCGATCCCGTCGCGACGCACCAGCACGTCGGCGATGGCCTCGGGCGCCGGTGTGCGCAACGGCACCGGCCGGCACCGCGAGCGGATGGTGATCTGGACGTCCTCCGGGTGGTCGGACGGCGCGCACAGCAGGAAGATCGTCTGGTCGGGAGGTTCCTCGATGAACTTGAGCAGCGCGTTGGCGGCGTTCTCGGTGAGCCGGTCGGCGTCGGTGATGATCAGGATCTGGTAGCGCCCGCTCACCGGACGGCGGGCGGCGGACTGCACGAGCTGCCGCATCGACCGCACCGAGATCGACAACCCCTCCGGGACGACCTCCCGCACGTCCGAGTGGGTGCTCGCCATCACCGTGTGGCAGGACTGGCAGTGCCCGCAACCGTGGAGCGGGCACTGCAGCGCGGCCGCGAACGCCCGTGCCGCCACCGACCGCCCCGAGCCCGGTGGGCCCGTGAACAGCCACGCGTGGGTCATCGCGGCAGGGTTCTCGGCGGCGGCGCTCAGCTCGGCGACGGCGGACGGCTGGCCGACGACCTCGTCCCACACGGTCATGGCCGGACCGTCACGGCGCGGTGGGAGCCGGGGCCGGGGCCTGCGGGACCGCGTCGTCGTCCGATGTGGCCGGCCGCTGGGGCAGGAGCGGCTGGATGCCGCTGAAGACCCGCTCGGCCACCTCGTCGGACGTGCCGTCGGCGTCGATGACGACGTAGCGGTGGGGCTCGGCGGCTGCCATGCGGGTGAGCAGCCGCTGCACCCGCACGTGCTCCTCACCGGAGATGCCGCGGGCCTCGGTGGAGGGCTCCTCGGGGGCGCGGTCGAGCAGCACGGACACGTCGGGGCGCAACCTGCCGGTGGCCCACGCTGCGAGGTTCTCCAGCTCACCGGGGTCGAGCTCGGACTGCGCCCGGTCGGCCGCCACGCCGAACTGCACCAGCGGGCTCACCAGGAAGCGGTCGACCACCACCACGGCGCCGCTCTCCAGCGCGGGCCGGACGACGCGCTCGACCTGGTCGGCCCGCACCGCCGCAGCGGCCAGTGCCTTCGCCCGCCTGCCCGACAGCGCCGCCTCCCGGGTGGCGGCGGCCCAACGCTCACGGTCGCGCTCACCGTCGTCGAGCACGACCACGACATGACCGGCGTCGCGCAGGCGCGTGGCCAGCCGCGCGGCCTGCTCCGTGGTGGCCTCCGCCGGGGCGCCCTCGACGGCGATCAGCAGGCCGGTGCCCGACCGCAGGTCGCCGCGACGCAGCGCGGCGAGCAGGTCGGGCAGGATCGGCTCGGTGCGGCGGTCGTCCATCTGCCGGTAGGCGAGCATTCCCACGCCCGCGGCGACGAGACCGCCCACCAGCATCACGACGCGGGTGCCGTCGACGAGGAACGGGTAGCCGAGCACCTCGATGTGCCGGGCGCTCACCAGGCCGACGAACAGCGGCACCAGCGCCATCGACCCGAGCAGGGTGAGGCGCACGATCGACTGCACGAACGCCACGATCCGGCCGCGGATCTCGTCGGCGACCTGCGAGCCGATGATCGTGAGGCCGGTGAGGAACGCGATGCCGGCGAAGCCACCGACGAGCATGACCGCGACGATCGCCACGAACAGGTGGGGCGCGATGGCCACCAGCACCAGCGCCAACCCGGCGGCGACGATCGCGGCGCCGAACAGCCGGTTGTGCGGGAGGCGGCGCGCCAGCCGCGGCGCGGAGCCCATCCCGAGCGCGAGCCCGACGAACACGGCGGCGAACAGCACTCCGTACGCGGCGTTGCCGCCACCGAGGCTGGCCGCATACAGCGTGGCCGAGCCCACGACGGTGCCACCGGCCGCGAAGGCGCCGACGATGCCGAACACCAGGCCGCGCATCATCGGAGTGCGCACGACGAACGCCGCGCCGTCGCGCATCATGGCGAGCACGCCGGGCGCGACAGCCCGGTTCCCGATCGCGCGGCCGGAGATCTCCGGGATGCGGAACCAGACGGTGAGCGCGATGACCAGGTAGGCGATCCCGCTCAGGACCAGCGCCACGAACACCATCGACAGCGCCGAGCCACCGAAGAACGAGCCGGCGCTGGAGAGCAGCGTGAACAGACCTGCACCGGTGATCACCGCGACGCCGTAGGTCATGACCAGCGCGAGCTGGTTGGCCGTCTCGACCTGGTCGGGCCTGCGCAGCAGGTTGGGTACGGAGGCGTCCTTGGACGGGATCCAGAACAACGCGCAGATCTCGATGAGGAACGTGGCGACGAACAGCCACCACAGCGAGCCCAGCAGCGGGATCGACACGAACAGGCCGAACCGCAGCAGGTCGCACACGACCATCACCCGGCGCCGGTCGAACTTGTCGGCGAGCGCACCCGCGAGTGGACCGAGGACCAGCGCAGGCAGCAGCTTGGTGGCGACGACGCCACCCAGCGCGAAGCTCTGCGCCTGGTAGCCGCTGGTGAGCTGGGTGGCCAGCGCGGACAGCGCCAGCAGGCTCAGCCAGTCGCAGGTGGCCGAGACGGATGTGACCAGCCACAACCGGCGGAAAGCGGGGATCGCCAGCACGCTGCGCACGCGGTGCGAGGTGGGCGCCGACAGCTCCGGCATACGCGCGCTGGTCGGAGCGGACTCGGAACCGATCGCTCCTCACCTCCTCGGCAGGCGGCCGCGCACCGGGCCGGCCTGCGGCGGACCGGTGGCCGCCGTCGATCGACCAGGGTAGCCGGACGGACCGACTTCATTCGCATCCGGGCGCGTCACTCACAGCGCCTTCTCAGCCCTTCGTGAGACTTCTCAGGGAGGGGCCGGCCCGTGTCCCCGTCCTACGGATGGAGGAGGGACGCGACCAGCTGGACGAGGATCAGGGCGAAGACCAGCACGAAGAACCATGTGAACAGCCGGGTGCCGATCCGGCTCCTGAGGTGCCGGGAGAAGCCGAGTACGGCGATCTCCTCGACCACGGGAGGGCGGGCCTCCGGGCGACCGGGCCACGCAGGCGGACGGCTCGGCCCGGCGGGGCGACCGGGTGGCACGGTCCCGGACGGCGAGGACGCCTCCTCGCGCCGGTCGGCCTCGTCGGAGGGTGCACGGAACGGCGGGCTGCCGTCCCGGTCGAACGGTGCATCACCCGGCCCCGGAGTCATGGGGGCGGATGTTAGGCCCGGGCCGGGCGTTCCGTGCCCCGCCGGGCGGAACGCGCCACACCGACCACACGGCCGGGCGGACGGACCACCCGATCAGCCGCCGTCGTCCTCGTCGCCGCCGTCGTTCGCGTCGCCGTTGCCGTCACTGTTGCCACCGTCCTGGGTGGGCGGGGGCTGGTCACCGGCCGGCGGCTGCCCCGCCTGCGGGGGCGCACTCGGAGCCGCGGGCGGCGGCGGTACGGATCCGCTGCTGATGCTCAGCACGATGACCTCGCCGGGCAGGGCGGTGCCGCGCGGGCTCTGCCCTATCACGGTGCCGCGGGCCGCGGCGTTGTCGACCGTGCGCGTCGAGACGGTCCAGCCGGCCCGCTCCAGGACACCGCGGGCGTCGTTCTGGCTGCGGCCCACGACGTCGGGAACACGCGACTCGGCGCCACCCTCCAGATACCGCTGCTCAACGGGTGGCAGCGGCAGCACGGGCTGGTCCTCGAGCAGGGGCTTCATCGCGCCGAACCACGTCTCGGCAGGCGTCTTGCCTCCGAAGATGTTGCCGCTGCGGCAGGCGAACGGCGAGCCTGCGCCGTCGCAGAGCGGCCGGGGCGAGCTGGAGTTGTCGAAGGCGATCACGGCGCCGGACATCTGGGGGACGATGCCGACGAACGCAGCCGACTTGTGCTGCTGTGTGGTGCCGGTCTTGCCCGCCATCGGCCGGTTCCATCCGACCTGGCGCGCCGCCCCGGCCGAGGTGCCGCTGATGTCGTCCTTGCTGAGCGCGTTCATCATCGCGTTGGCCAGCCCCGGCTCGACGGCCTGCTGGCACGGCGCCTCGGTGATGGGGACGGGGTTGCCTGCCGGGTCGGTGATCGACTCGATCGGGCTGGGCGGGCACCACTTGCCCGCACTGGCGAGGGTGGCACCGACGTTGGACAGCTCCAGCACGCTCGTCGGGCTCACCCCGAGCGTGAACGAGGCCTGCTTCTGCGCCTTGGTGACCTCGGCGATCGAGCGGTCGGTGGCACGTCCGGTGGCCGGGTCGACGAACGGGGTGGTGGCCAGCGAGCGCATGCCCAGCCGCACCGCCATGTCGACCACGTCGGGCACCCCGGTGAACTCCTCGAGCTTGATGAACGCCGTGTTTGGTGAGAGCGCGAGCGCATCGGTGAGCGACAGGCGCTCCGGGAGCCCGCTGCTCGCGTTCTGGACGGGCAGCGGACGACCGTTGCCGTCGACGTAGATCGGCGAGGCGTAGCCGCTCGGCGGCACGGCGAGCTGGTAGTTGATGCCCAGGCCCTTCTCCAGCGCCGTGGACGCGGTGAAGATCTTGTAGGTGGACCCGGCACCCAGGTTGACCGGCTCGAAGGGGAGCCCGTAGCTCGTCTCCATCGCCTCGGCGTCGAGGCCGAAGTTGCGGCTCGACGCCATGCCGAGCACGCGGTGCTTGTCCTGCCCCGGCGCCACCACCGACATGACGTTGGCGACGTTGGGCTGGTCCGGCGGGACCTCCGCGATGAGCGAGGCCCTCATCTTGTCCAGGACGTTGCGGTCGAGCGTGGTCTTGATGGTGTAGCCGCCGCGGTTGAGCTGCTCCTGCGAGAACCCGGCCTCGCTGAGGTACTCGGCCACGTACTTGCAGAAGAACCCCGCGTCGCCCGCCCCGATGCACCCGTTGGGCTGGGACCGCAGCGGGCTGACCACGCCCAGGGGAGCGGCCAGCGCGGCCTGCGTCTGCGTCTCGTCGATCATCTGCTGGTCACGCATCTGGAGGATGACGAGGTTGCGCCGCTCCAGCGCGGCCTCCGGCTTGGTGACCGGGTCGAACGCCGTGGTGCTGCGCACCATGCCGGCGAGCAGGGCCGACTGCGCGACCGTGAGCTGGTCGGGGGTGGTGTCGAAGTAGATGCGCGCCGCCGAGGCGATCCCGGCGGCCCCGTTGCCGAACGAGACGATGTTCAGGTAGCGGGTGAGGATCTCCTCCTTGCTCAGCGCCTGCTCCATCTGCAGGGCGATCTGAGCTTCCTTGAGCTTGCGGGCCGGGGTCTGCTCGGTGGCCTTCAGCTGCTCGGTCTCGGTCTCCGCCTCGACGTAGAGCATGTAGTTCTTCACGTACTGCTGGGTGAGCGTGGACGCGCCCTGCACGACGTCGCCGGAGGCCGAGTTGGCGACGAGAGCCCGCAGCGTGCCCTGCCAGTCGACGCCCTGGTGCTGGTAGAAGCGCCGGTCCTCCACAGCGACGATCGCGGCCTTCATGGCGGGCGAGATCTCCCCCGCCGCGACGGGGCGCCGGTTCTGGTTCTGCTCGAAGAACCTGGCGATGGGGACGCCTGCGGAGTCGGTGACCGTGCTCGTCTGCGGCAGCGGCTCGTCCACGAGGTCGGTGGAGACGCTGTTGACGCTGTCTCCCACATCGCTGGACGCCAGCCCGAGGCCTGCGGCGACGGGGAACGCCATCCCCGCGGCGACCAGCCCGGCGAGCACGCAGAGTCCGAGCAGCAGGCCCGCTGGTCGCAGGAGATGTCGCCGAGAGCTCACGGGCATTGAGGGTACGCGGGACCGCGTGGTCCTTCCGTCAGGTCACCTTCAACCGACTTGAGTAGTTTTGCTCGGTTCCACGTGGAACCACTGGCTCCCAGAATCCGTCTGTGCCGGTCGTGACGATCACGACTTCAGGAGGAGGAGCGGGAGCCATGGCGGGTCGGTGGAACTGGCGGGTGGCGGCTCGGTGCCGGGCGGTCGACGCCGACGGGCTGTTCGTGACCGGGGCCAGGCAGCGGGAGGCGCGCCGGTTCTGCCGTGCCTGCCCGGTCCGTACGGAGTGCCTGGCCCATGCGCTCGACCAGCGCATCGAGTTCGGCGTCTGGGGCGGCATGACCGAACGGGAGCGGCGCGCGCTGCTGCGCACCCGGCCCGAGGTGGGGTCGTGGTCCGAGCTGCTCGCCGACGCCCGCACCGCGCACTACGCGTCCGCGGCGGAGGAGACGGCCGACGCGCTCGCCAGGGTGCTGGAGCAGGAGTCGGAGCCGCTGGAGGCGCTCGAGGAGTCCGCGTGAGGGCCGGTGAGCTACCGGGCCCTGGCCGAGCGCAGCGGCCGCTCCGTGGCGGTGCGCGCGGCCTCCGGGGCCTCGTCGCCCGCCGCGAGCCGCGTGCCGATCTCGCGGAGCCCGTCGAGGTCGCTCACGTCGCCCGCCACCACGGGCACCTTGGTCACGGCGACGGCGGGGTGTGCGCTGGTGAAGCGGGAGAGCAGCCGCTCCTCGCGCTCGGCGAGGTCCACCCGATCGGCGTGCAGCCGCAGCACCGCGGCCGCCAGCGGCGCACCCCGCAGTCCATCGGCGACGTCGCGCGCCTTCGTCGCCGACAGCTGCGCCCGCACGGGATGGGTGCGGTTGAGCACCAGACCGGCGAGCGGCATCTCGTCGGCGGAGAGCCGGTCCACGAAGTAGGCGGCCTCGCGCAGGGCGTCCGGCTCCGGGGCGGCGATCACCAGGAACGCGGTGCCGGGCGAGCGCAGCAGGGCGTACGTGGCCGTGGCGCGCTCGCGGAACCCACCGAACATCGTGTCGAACGCCTGCACGAACGCCGAGGCGTCGGCCAGCAGCTGGCCGCCCAGGATCGTGGACACCGCCTTGGCGAAGAGGGTGAAGCCGGCCCCCACGATCTTCCGGAGGCCACGCCCTCCCGCACGCGCGGGAGCCGACAGCAGCCGGATCATCCGGCCGTCGAGGAAGTTCGACATCCGCTGGGGCGCATCGAGGAAGTCCAGCGCCGAGCGGGACGGCGGGGTGTCCACCACGATCAGGTCCCACTCGCCGGTGGCCGCGAGCTGGCCCAGCTTCTCCATCGCCATGTACTCCTGCGTGCCGGAGAACGATGAGGAGATCGTCTGGTAGAAGGGGTTGTCGATGATCGACTCGGCGCGCCCGTGCTCGGCGTGGGTGTAGACCATCTCGTCGAAGGTCCGGCGCATGTCCAGCATCATCGCGTGCAGCTCACCCGGCTCATCGGCGTTGCCGCCGACGGCCGCCACACGGCCGGGCTCGTTGCTGAGCGCTTCGAGGCCCAGCGCCTGGGCGAGCCGTCGGGCCGGGTCGATGGTGAGCACCACCGTGCGCCTGCCGCGCTCCGCGGCCCGCAGCGCCAGCGCGGCCGATGTGGTGGTCTTGCCGACGCCACCGGAGCCGCAGCAGACCAGCACGCGCGTGTCCCGGTCGTCGAGCAGCGCGTCGACGTCCAGCACGGGAGGGACGCGGCCGGGGCTCACGAGTGGGCCCCGCTCAGCGTGGGCACCGACACGCCCTGTTCGACGAGTGTCTCCGCCAGCTCGTAGAGCGAGCCGAGGTCCACGCCGTCCACCAGCTGGGGCAGCTCCAGCCGGGGCAGCGGCGGCCCCTCGTCGAGCCGGGCGAGCGCGGTGGCCTCCGCGTGCACCCGCACCGCGTGGTCGACGGTCTCGGCGACGAGGCCGTCGATCACGTCCGGAGGAAGGTCGAGGCCGGCCGTCGACAGTCCGGCGCGGATCCGCTCGGCGTCCACCCGTCCGTTGGCGGCGGCCGCCACGGAACGGTCGGGGAGCCACTGCGGCCGCACCCGGTTGACGATCACCGCGCCCATGGGGAAGCCGGTGGCGGCCAGCTCGTCGACGGTCTCGAGCGTCTCGGTCACCGGCAGATCCTCCAGCAGCGTCACGAGGTGGACGGCGGTCAGCTCCGAGTGCAGCACCTGCACCACCCCGGCCGCCTGGCTGTGGATGGGCCCGCTCTTCGCGAGGTCGGCCATCGCCTTGGTGACGTCGAGGAAGCTCACGACCCGGCCGGTGGGCGGGGCGTCGAGCACCACGGCGTCGTAGACGGGCAGCCCGTCGGGCCCGCGGCGGTTCACGCACTCCTTCGCCTTGCCGGTGAGCAGCACGTCGCGCAGGCCGGGAGCGAGCGTGGTGGCGAACTCGATCGCACCCATCCGGCGTAACGTGCGCCCGGCCATCCCCAGCCGGTAGAACAGCTCGAAGTACTCCAGGAGCGCGGCCTCGGTGTCCACCGCGAGGGCCCTGACCTCGCCACCGCCGGGAGCCACGGCGATCTTGCGCTCCTCGTACGGCAGAGGGGGCGTGTCGAACAGCTGGGCGATGCCCTGACGCCCCTCCACCTCGATGAGCAGCGTGCGCCGCCCCCCGGATGCCAGCGCCAGCGCCAGCGCAGCGGCCACCGTGGTCTTGCCGGTACCGCCCTTGCCGGAGACGACATGCAGGCGGGCCGCGGACAGCGCGGCAGGCCACGCGGAAGACGTCACGTCTGTCAGGTTACGGAGCTTGCGTCCGCCCGGCCGCCTGAACGCGATGAGGCGCTGGCTACAGTGACCGTTCATGAGCGCCCCCGGGTCACCTGTCACGACATGGGAATACCTCACAGCTCCGGTGCTGATCCACAGCACGCAGGCGATTCTCAACAACTTCGGGCGCGACGGCTGGGAGCTGGTGGCCGTCACCACCGGTGCCAGCCCCGAGCAGCTCGTCGCCTGGTTCAAGCGACCGGTCCGAGGCTGACGGCATGGCCTCCACGAGCGAGCGGCTGCGTGAGCTGGACATCGTCCTCCCGTCCGTCGCCGCGCCCGCCGGGTCGTACATCCCGGCGCGCCGCACGGGCTCCCTGGTGTTCACCTCGGGCCAGGTGCCGTTCGTCGACGGCAAGCCGGCCGGCACCGGCAAGGTCGGCGCGGAGGTCGACCCCGACGAGGCCTACCGCCTCGCCCGGATCTGCGCACTCAACGCTCTCGCCGCCGTGGCTGCCCTGGTGGGGATCGACTCGGTCACCGGCGTCGTGAAGGTCGTCGGGTTCGTGGCCTCGGCCCCCGGGTTCACCGGGCAGCCGGGCGTGATCAACGGGGCTTCGGACGTGCTCGGCGAGATCTTCGGCGAGGCCGGCAGGCACGCCCGCTCCGCCGTGGGCGTGGCCGAGCTGCCACTGGGCGTTCCGGTCGAGGTGGAGCTGGTCGTCGAGGTCGAGGGGCCGTGAGCGCCCCCGACCAGGCGTGCCACGACCTCCTGGTCCGGCTGGCCGGCAGGCTGCCCGACGACCTGCTCTGGCGGCTGCGCGACTGGCTCGCCGACGGCGGCCGGGCCGCGCTCAGCGCCACCCTGCCGCGGGAGCTGCTGCGTCACCGCGTCGGGCTCACCGACGACGAGCGGGACCTTCTCGTGGCCTCCGTCGGCGAGTGGGGCGCCCAGCGGCGGCTGCTCGACACGATCCTGCCCTCCCACGGTCCCGATGAGCTCTTCTTCACCTTCGAAGCGGTGCCCGACGGATTGGACCCGGCAGCACTGAGCCTGGCCGCCGTGGTCCGCGGCCACCCCGGCTGTGTGGAGCTGCGCCAGAGCCGGCGCACCGGTGGCCGCGGCAGGCAGCGGGTCGTGCTGGTGTCGGGCGGCGAGCGACCGTGGGTCCTCACGGGCGTGCTGCAGCGGGTGCTGCGGGCGCACGGCGACCGCACACCGTGCGTGGAGGTGCTCCCGCCGCACGGAGAGCCACCGGCGTACCACCAGGCAGTCATCATTGGATCCGCATCGCTGTGGCACTCCCCGGCCGAGCTCGTCGGGGCCTGACGCGCGTCGCGTGACAGGCGGGGGGCTGACACTCGGCGGTGCCAGCTGCCGCAGGGCAGTCGGCAGATGACCGGCGGGACGGGGAGGGGGCCGAGTGGAACACGAGACGTCACCGGAGACGACGCACGACCTGCTGCTGTCGTTGGCCGGCCGAGTGGACGACGACCTGCTCGCCTGGGCACGGGAACTGGTCGCGGTCGGCGAGGACGCCCACGCCGTCGAGATCCTCACCGCGAGCCTGATGGCCGCCCGCGCTGTGCTTCCCCCGCCCGCGCGCGCAGCTCTCGTGGCTGCGGCCCGCGCCGCACGCACCGATCTCGACCCGGAAGCCACGCTTCCCCCGCCCGGCCAGGGCGGCCCCTCCGAGCACCTGTTCGAGCCCGGTCCGCCCGATGACATCGTGGCCGCCGCCCTGCTGGCCGTGCCTGCCCGGCAGCTGCAGGGCTGCCGTGTCCTGGTCGCCCACCGCCTGACGCCCGCCGGCTCGGCACCCGGGCCCCTGCCGCATCCGGTGGTGCTGGTGGAGGTCCAGCCCGGGTCCCGGGCCACCGACGTGCTTGCCTACCAGCTCGCCGTCATCCTCGAACGGGCCGGCGTCCCGTCCTCCGTCGAGGTCCTCACCGCGGGCGCGCCCGTCTCCGATTACCACGCCGCCGCCCTGCGCCACGCCCGGCCGATCCGGTGGGACGCGGAGGGCGAGCGCGGCACGGGCCGTCCCGACTGGTTGGCCGAGCGCCCACAGCCCGAGCGCACTGCGTCCGAGCGCCCGCTGCCGGACCACCCTCTCGCCGAGCGCCCTGTCTCGGAGCACTCGCTGCCCGACCGCCCGCTGCCCCAGCGCGCGGCGTCCGAGCGCCCGGCCTCGGAGCACCCCCTGGCCGAGCCCTCCGCCTCGGAGCGCCCCCTTCCCGACCGCCCACTGCCCCAGCGCGCCGTCTCCGAGCGCCCTGCGCTTGAGCGGCCACTGCCCCAGCGCGCCGCGTCCGGGCACCCCGCGGCGGAGCATCCCCTGGCCGAACGCGCTGCCTCGGAGCACCCGCTGCCCGAGCGCCCACTGCCCCAGCGCGCTGCGGCGGAGCACCCGCTATCCGGGGGAACTGCCTCGGAACACCCACTGGCCGAACGCGTTGCGTCGGAGCGCCCTGCCTCGGAGCACTCGCTGCCGGAGCACCCACTGCCGCAGCGCACTGCCTCGGAGCGCCCGCTGCCTCAGCGTCCTCTGCCCCAGCGCGACGTGTCCCAGCGCGACGTGTCCCAGCGCCCTGCGCCGGAGCACCCGCTGCCCGAACGCGTTGCACCGGAGCGCGCACTGCCGGAGCACCCACTGCCGGAACGCACTGTCTCGGAGCGCCCACCGCCCGAGCGTGGTGTGGCCGAGCGTGGTGCGTCCGAGCGCCCGCTGCCGGAACGCCCGGTGGCGGAGCGCCCCGCACCCGACGCCGCGCCCCCGCTCCCCAGCAGGCGGCCGGGACGCCACCCGCTGGCAGCACCGCAACCCGACGTCGCCGGCCTGCTGGGCGGCCCGTTGCGTCCGTCCGACGCCCCGGCCGACCCGCGGCCCGCACCACCCGCGCGTCCGCTTCCGCGCCGCACCCCCGCCGCGGGCCCGGAGCCCGTCGATCCGTCGGAGGCGGGCACGGAGTCCATGCCGGCCGTCCAGCCCCGCCCCTG